>JACCRC010000112.1 GCA_013813765.1 Deltaproteobacteria bacterium
ACCGACAACGGCGTGACGTTCGCGCCGCAGGGGCTGAATTCGGCGGTCATCTGGTGGAAGAGCCTCGAGGTCGCGCCGTCGAACCCGCAGCGGATCTATGTCACGGGATATCAGGTCGCGGGCACTGCACGGGCGCACCTGCGGCGCACGTCGAACGGCGGCGCGCAGTGGAGCGACATCCCGCTCGGCTCGAACATCCAGTACGGCGGCACGCCGATCGTCTACGTCACCGCGGTCGATCCGACGAACCCCGATCATCTGTACCTCACGTCGCTCGGTGCGAACCCGCCCGCGGGTGATCGCGTGTACCGCTCCCTCGACGGCGGCGACACGTTCACCGAGGTCGCGGCGACCGCGGATCCGGTCCGCGACATCGTGATCCGCTCGAACCACACCGCGCTGATCGCCACGCTCGGCGGTGGCACGTTCGAGTCGGCTGCGCCCGACGGTGCGTTCTCCCGGATCGGGATCGTCCAGCCGAACGCGCAGGACATCAACCCGCCGAAGCTCGGCTGCCTCGCGCAGAAGCCCGACGGCACGCTGGTCGGCTGCGGCGCGAACTGGCAGCCCGACTACATGGCGGTCGGCCGCGCGCAGAATCCGCTCGCGTGGCAGAAGCTGTTCCGGTTCGTCGACCTCGCGGGCCCGGCGCAGTGTGCAGCGGGCACCACGACGGAGCAGCAGTGCACGCCGATGTGGCCCGCGTTGAAGGCACAGTTCGGCGCGACCGGTCCCGGTACATGCGGCGCGATCGCGGATCTCGAGGCCGTCGATCTGCCGACGCCGCCGCCGCCGAAGGCCGGTGGCTGTTGCGATGCCGGTGAGGGCACGCCCGGTTCGATCCTCGCGCTGTCGGCGCTCGCCGGTGCGGTCGTGCTCAGGCGCCGTCGTCGGTGCTCGGCCGCGTCGCCCACGACGCCCACGTCGGATACCTGAGCGCGACGCCGAGCTCGTTCTTCATCCGGCGATTCGCGATCCGCCGATCCGCGGTCAGCATCCCGGCGACCTCGCGCGACACGCTGTCCACCGTGACGCGCGGTGCCGGGGCCACCCCCATGCGCGCAGCGAGCTCGTCGGCGACCTTTCCGATCGGAGCCGGATCATCGTCGGCGACATTGATCGCGCCGCTGATCTCGGACCTCCCTGCGCGGATGATCACGTCGACCAGGTCGACGACATGGATCCGGCTGACGTGTGCCTTGCCATCGCCGACGATGCGGTACGTGCCCGCCTGCAGCCGATCGACGAGCCCGCGGCCCGGGCCCCAGATGCCGGCGACCCGCAGGGAGACGTGCGAGATCCGCGCCTCCGCGAGCGTGCGCTCGGCGATGACCCGCGCCGCGCCCGACTCCGTGGTGGGCTGGAGCGGCCAGTTCTCGTCGACCCACGCGCCGCCGCCCGGCGCATAGACGCCCGTCGAGGACACGTACACGATCCGCCGCGCGTGAGGCGCCGCGGCGATCAAGCCGCGGATCTCCGCCGCCGGATCCGGGCCCGGTGGAGCGAGCACCACGATGATCGCGCCGGCCGGGATGACACCCGCGAGCGTGGCTGGCTCCGCGAGGTCGACGCGAACGCCGCGCGCCCCGAGCTCTCCCGCGAGCTCCTCCACCGCCTCAGCGGTGCGGCGCGTGATCGTCAGATCGGCGCCCTGCCCCACCAGCGCGCGCGCGAGGCGCGTGCCCGTGTAGCCGCAACCGACGACAAACCACGGCTCAGACATGCAGCGAGTTTGCGCTGGTGGTCTGACGCTGGCTACGATCATTTCCGTGCGTTTTGCCGTGATCGTCATCCTCGCGGCGTGCGCGCCCCCGCCCGCGCGCCCTGCGACGATCACCGACGCACCGGACACGCTGCCGGCGGACGCTCAGCGGCGCTACACGATCTGGCTCGGTGGCTCGCAAGTCGGCACCGCAGCCGAGACCGAACGGTGGTCCTCCGCCGGAGTGGTGCTCCGCCGCACCGAGGCGCTGCAGTTTCTGCGCGCCGAGGCGCAGGTCGCTCTCACGACGACGATCGAGATCCACGCCTCGCGCGCGCTCGTGCCATCGCTCGTGCGCTGGTCCGAGGTCGGCGGCATCGAGCGCCGCGGCGAAGCAACGCGCGACTCCCGTGGCTGGCACGTCGTCATCGGATCGACTCGCACCACGCTCCCGGCCTCCGCGCTCCCCGCCGAGCTCGTGCCCCTCGTGCTCCGGCGCGATGGCGGGTACCACGGCGCGGTGTTCCTGCCCGCGCGCGGCTTCATCGCCGGCTCGGGCCGCGTCGAGTCGGTCGCGCCCTCGCGCTACGTCGCGCGGCTCGTGCTGGACGCGGGTCCCGTCGTCGAGGCGACGATCGACATCGGCGCGGACGGCTCACCCGCACGAGTCGTCGACGGCGAGGGCGTGATCGCGATGCGCGCGACCGATGCTCAGGCGCTCGCCCCGTTCCCGCTCGTGGATCTGATCGCGGCGACCTCGATTCCGCTCACCGGCACACCCTCGCACCGGATCGCGCTCACCGGTGACCTCGCCCTCCCTGCTCTGCCCGGTCAAGCCGCGATGCCGTCGGCGACGAACCTCGAGCTCGAGCTCTCTCCCTCGCTGCCCGGCGACCTGCCCGCCGGCGATCACGGCGCGGATCGCTCGAGCGACATCACCGCACTCGTCGTTGGCGTGCGCGCCCGGATCGCGCCCGACCTCGGTGCGGGCATGTCCTCCGCCCGCGATGTCGCCGCCGCGACTGCCGGTGACTGCACGACGTTCGCGCTCGCGTACGCCGCGCTCGCGACGCGCGCAGGCATTCCGACCCGCGTCGTCACCGGTCTGCGGATCGACGGCGACCACCTGATCCGCCACCGCTGGGCCGTGTCCTGGACCGGCCGCGCGTGGATCGCCGTCGACGCTGCGTTCGGCGCGGCGCCCGCCGGTGGCGATCTGATCGGGCTCGCGATCCACGACGCCGATGACGCAGGCCTGATCGCGGGTGAAGCCGCGCTCACCCATGTTCGCGGCGCCGCCTGGCGCTGACTCTCGTCCAGCTGCCGTGAAGACCGGGAAGCCCGCGCCATCGAAGAGACCGCGCACCGCCGCTGACGCTGACATCATCAGGCGTGTGAGCGGCGTGCGGATTCGATGGCGAACGATCCGCCGATCGACGAGCGCGAGCTGCGCCGCCGATCGTGGACAGCACCGGCATCTAGCGATTGTTCGCAACCGCCGTGGATCGCCCGATGCATGGACTAGCTGCATGGCGCATTCAACTCAACAGTTCTGGCAGGACCACGCGGGCGCTCGCTGGCTCGCGCCGTTTGCCGTCGCGATCTTCGCTGTGATGGCGACGGTCTTGATCATGCTGGTCTGGCCGTACATCAGTACGTAAGACAAACGCTGTCAGTCACGCACCTGCGCGGCACGCCCACAGCGCGCGCCGGATCGCACCCTCGTCGAGCCCGTCGCCGATCAGGACGAGCTCGGTCGTGGGGGTGCGTGTCCATTCCTCGTGGTGCGTGAGCTCCGTGCGGATGCCTGCGCGCTCGATGAACCCCCGACGCCGATCGCCGGCGAGGTGCACGTTGCCCTTCGCCCGCAGCAGCTTGTCTCCGAGCGAGTGCAGCACCGCGAGGACGCGATCGCCAACGAGCGGCACGTCGTCGAGGAACGAGATCGCGACGATCTGATTCCCGTGCGCGTGGGCGTGATCGTCGTGCTCGTGATCGGCGTGACGCTTCGGTTGCGACCACGCGCGCAGCTTGCGAGGCTCGACAACCCACGCGGTCATCGCGCGCGCTCCGGCGTCGTCGGCCGGAAACGCCGCGCGCTCCGCATGCGGCGCGAGCTCGTCGAGGATCGCGTGCGTCGCGCGAACGGCATCGGGCGACGCGACATCGAGCTTCGCGAGAAGGATGCGGTCGGCGGCCATCGCCTGCTCGCGCGCTTCGTCGCGAACGGTGAGCGCAGAGGCGCCGCTCTCCGCATCGACCACGCACACCACGCCTGCGGGCAGGATCCGATCGCGGACCTTGTCCGGCACGCGCACGAGACCATCGAGGATCGCGGCGGGCTCGGCGATGCCGGTCGTCTCGAGCACGACGTGATCGGGTGCGCTGCGCGCGACGATGTCGCCGATGCCGTCCCAGAGGTCATTCTTGACGTCGACCTTGCAACACACGCAGCCGCCGGCGAGCTCGAGCACGTCCCCGCCGCGGCCGATGATCAGCTGCGTGTCGATCGAGATCCGGCCGAGCTCGTTGACGAGCACCGCGATCCGCTTGCCGTGCTGCGCGCCGAGCATGCGGTTCAGGGCAGTCGTCTTGCCCGCCCCGAGCCAGCCGGTGAGGATCGTGAACGGAACGCGGTCGCGGTCGCTCATCAGCGGCGGAACAGCACGCGCTCGACGACGTTCGCGAGCACTTCACGGACGAACGGGCGGACCACGAACGCCTCTGGCCCCCCGTCGGCGCCGACGTCGTAGATGTCGATGTACGAGGACGTCATCATCACGACCGGGATGGCGGTCGTCGTGCTGTCGCCCTTGATGCGGCGGCAGACCTCCGCGCCGTCGATCTTCGGCAGATCCGAGTCGAGCAGGATCACGTCGGGCGGCTCGTGCTTGACGCGGGCGAGCGCGGAGGCGCCATCGCGCGCGACCTGAACCACATGACCGCGGCCCGAGAGGACCTTGACGATCAACCGGACCACATCCGGTTCGTCGTCGATCACGAGCACCCGAGCCATCGCTCGATGCTACCGCGGCCTCACTCGTCGAGGACGGAGCGCAGGCAGGTTTGTGCGACGGGGGACTCCCAGTCGCGCTTGTTGACGAAGTACGCGCGGATCGTGCCGTCGCGGTCGATCAGCGCGCTCTCGGGAACCGCCTTGATGCCCCACGATGCGGTGATCGCGCCGATGTTGCCGTCACCCGAGGGCGGATCGAGCAGGACCTTGAACGGAATCCCGTTCGGCAGTGCCTGACTGTAGGCGTTCAGCGCCTTCGGCAGGTCGAGGGGGCCGGCGGGCATCCGGAACGCGGGCGCGAGACCTTCGATCAGCGCGGCCAGCACATCGGGCCAGGTGTGGTCGGACGAGAGCGCGAGGACCACGAAGTCCTTGTTCGCCATCTCCTCCGCCATTGCCGCCAGTGCGGGTTTTTCCGTCTTGCAGACACCGCACCACGACGCCCAGAAATTCAACAGCACGACCTTGCCGCGGAAATCGGAGAGCTTCACCGGCCGGCCCTGATGATCGGTCGCGGTGAAGTCGGGCGCGCGAAGCGGCAGCTTGCACGGGGCGCCGCCGCAGAGCTGGGCGTTGATCGGCTGGTCGCCCTTGAGGCCCCGGCACGCGGCCTTGGTCTCGCGAGCGGCGGCCGTGGGTACCATCCACAGGAACGCGCCGGCCATGAGCAGACCGAGCGCCGCGACACCTCCGCCAACCGCGATCACCCGAGGGTGAATGACGATTCCTTTGGCTGGAGGTGAGGTCTCGGCCATCAGCAACACCTTAGCTGATTCTCCGCTATGCTCAAAGGCATGTCGGTGCGCGGCGCGCTCAGCACCATGCCCGCCGAAGACGTCCTCGTATGGGTCGCGCGGCGCAAGCTGTCGGGCCCGATCACGTTCGATCGCCGCGGTCTCGTGCGCAGCGTCGTGATCGAGGACGGGCAGATCGTGTGGACGAGCTCGAATCGCCGCGACGACCAGCTCGGCGTGATCCTCGTGCGCTCGGGTCTGGTCGCGGAGCGCGCGCTCGCGGACGCACTCGAGACGCGCGCGGAGACCGGCGTGCCGCTTGGCAAGGTGCTGTTGATGTCGGGTCTGATCACCGAGATCGACCTGGTCGACATCCTCGCGACCAAGATCCGTGAAGCGGTGACCGACATCATCACCTGGACCGATGGGACCTTCGACGTTATTCCCAAGGCGCAACCGCCGGCGACCGGTGTCGTGGCACACCTCGCCATCGAAGTCTGCCTCACCGTCGCCCGCAGGCGCGCGGCGCGGATGACCGAGATCATGGACGTCCTCGGTGGCGACGACTCGACGTTTTATGTCCCACCGAGCGCCACCCCACCGCAGGGCGAGGACGGCTCGGTGCTCGACCACAAGCAGATCTGGGCGCTCGCGGGCGATCGCCACAGCGCGGCCGAGATCGCCGCAGCATTCGCGGGCGAGCGCTACGCGACGTTCGATGCCCTCGTGAAGATGGTGAAGGCGGAGCGGCTCACGGTCGATCGGCGGCAGCGAGAGCGCACGAACTCGGCGGTCGAGCTCGCCGCGGGTGCGCGCGGTCGGCTGCGTCAGGGTGATCGCGCCGGTGCACTCGCGATGGCGACGCAGGCACTGCACCAGGATCCCAGCGATGCCGAGGTGCGCAAGACGTTCGCGCAGATCGAGCGCGCGCGCGTCGCCGAGGTGGCGCGCCAGATGCTCGCGCGCCACCGCGTGCCGCGCCGGATCTTGGAGGCGTCACCGGAGCACGCGCTCTCGAATGCCGAGATCGAGCTCATGGGCCGCGTCGACGGTCGCTGGGATCTGCTGTCGCTGATCCGCTCCGCGAGCGTGCGCGAGTCCGAAGCGATCCTCGCATTCGCCCGCCTCGCCGAGGTTGGAGTCGTCGACCTCGGGTGACCATGGAAGCCGCCGTCCCCACCAACGCGATCGATCGGCAGCGCTTGCTGCCGCGCAGCGGCATCGGCGTCGACGGTGCATGGCTCGTGATCGCGCCGCCAGGCAACCCGGTCATCCGACTCGATGCGCGCCTGCTCGATCGCGTCGAGCTGATCGGTCGCTCGCCGACGGGACCGCTCGTGTGGTCGGGCGTGGCGACCGCCGGCGTCGCCGCGGCTGCGCTCTCGCTCGTCCCCGGCGGTGTGTTCGCGTGCGCGGGCCTCGCGTACCTCGCACACGAGCGGTTCAGCGAGGCGCGCCGTCGCTCGCGCAGCCGCGATCTGTTGCTGGCGCTCGGAGATCTCGAGGTCGCGCTGCATGTCGCCGATGGCCCGGAAGCAGCGAAGGGGATCGCGGAGCAGCTCGCGCCGTACACGCGTGACGCACCGATCACGCGCCCCGAGGTCTACGAGGATGCAAAGCGCCGGATGCGCGCGCAGGCCGAGGGCAAGGGCGAGGCATCGGCCCTGCGCGAGCTCGAGAACGCGTTGATCGTCGGTACCGAGGTCGTGTTCCTGCGCGGCGACTACCTGCAGGTGGGTCAGGTCGCGTTCCGGATCTCCGAGGTGCGCGAGTATGCGCTGCGCGGTGCAAACCTGCCGCTGACCGGCGGGCGCCTGCTGCAGGCTGCCATGGGCCTGCTCGTCGTCGCCGCCGACGGGCGCGCAAAGGCCGGCGAGGATGTAGGTTTGCTGTCCAAGCGAATCGCTGACTACGAATCGTGGTCCGGTCACACCGCCGGCCGTTGACCGCCGTACCAAGATCGAACTCGCTCCCGCGGCGCGGAACGGCCTACACTTGTCAGGTGCGCTGCGTACTCGCGCTCGTGATCACGCTCGCCGGATGCGGGCGGTGGGGCTTTGCTCAGCCACTCGATGCATCCGCAGGGGACGAGGGTACCGACGCCGTGGCAGAGATCGCCCTGGACGCCGACACCGATGCCGAAGCACCGAAGCCCGACGCTGCGCCGATGGCGGACGCCGCACCGATGCCCGATAGCCCGGCGGGCATGGGGATGTACTCGGTCGCGGCGACGACCGTCCCGTACACGCCGCTCGCGGGCGGAACCGCCGTACCCGGCTTCGTGGTTCCTGCCGACGACGATAGCTATGCACTCGCGCTGCCGTTCACGTTCACGTTCTACGGCATCATGTACAGCTCCGTGAACATCAGCGCGAATGGCTACGTCACGTTCGAAGCGCCGGTCACGGGTGCCGAGGCGATGATGAACGACTGCCCGCTCGACGGCACCGCGCCGGGCGCGACGATCGCCGTGTTCTGGGACGACCTGTACGCATCGGCGGCGGTCATGCCGTTCGGTACCCTGACGTATGCGGTCACCGGGACAGCACCGAACCGCCGGCTGACGATCGAGTGGCGCGACTTCGACGCCTTCTACCTCGCCGGTTCTGGCAACAACGCGTTCACGCAGGGTGTGCGCATCACGCAGTCGCTCGCGCTGCGCGAGGACAACGTGATCGAGATGCACTACGGCCCGCGCACGCCGCCGAGCGCCGCGAGCAAGGACTGCGGTGCCGACCGCCACCGTGGCTGCTCGGCCACCGTGGGGCTCGAGGCGTCCGGAAGCACGCTGTTCACGCCGGTGCAGTGCGGCACCGCACTCGGCCCCGGTCCAGGCTACGCACCGATCGACGAGGGCAAGCACCTCGTGTTCACGCCGAGCTAACCCGGCGCCGTCATCAGCCGCAGCTCGAACGACGTGCCCTGCCCTGGCTCCGATGCGGCGTCGATCGTCGCGCCCCACGGCAGCAGGATCGCCCTGCCCGTCTCCCCCAGCAATTCGGCGCGCGGGCTGCCGGCACCGTTGTCGGTGACGAGCACGATCGCCCAGCCGTCCTCGGCGAAGACGCGAACCGACAGCGTGCTGCCGGCGAGCGAGCGCGCGCTATCGGCACTGAGGGCGACGATCTGTGCGACGAGCAGCGACAGCGTTCCTGCCGTGCCGCGCGCCGCAGGCACTCCACCGAGATCGATCAGCAGCTCGATCCCGGCGCCGAGGTGATGGCCCGCGAGGCGGAGGCCGAGCTCGACCGCCGCGGCGAGATCGAACCAGCTCGGAGGATCATCGTCGAGCGCGCGATCGAGCTCGTCGAGCCGGCGCGCGACGGTGGTCGCATCGAGGTACGCCTTCGAGAGGTCCTGCCGCAGCGTCTGGAGGGAGCGCCACGGATATGGCGTGGGGCCCGTCGAGCTCGCGACGTGACGCTCGAGGTGATCGACGACGAGCGCGAGCCGATCGCGAAGCGCGCGTGCAGGGTCGGCAACATCGCGCGCGATCTCGACCGCGATCGCGCCGGCCACCTCGTCGCGTGGATCGTCAGAGCGCGTCACAGGCTCCCCGTCAGCAAGAACCAGGTGTCGGTCACGCCGCCCAGCTGCAGCCCGCGCGCGAACCCGACTTCGAACGTGCCGGGGACGAAGTAGCCGAAGAACGCATCGATTCGCAGCGCGGCGCCGACGCTGGTCCGCATGTTCCGCGATGCATCGAACCGCGTATCGAAGGCGGTGCCGGTATCCGAGAGCAACGCGAGGTGCATGCGGCGCAGGTACACCGGTAGCGTCGAGAGTCCCCGTTCGATCTGCCACAGCTCCTGGCGGTACTCGAGGTTGAGCAGGTGGTATTGGTTGCCGACGAGCGTACGGCTCGGATAGCCGCGCAGGTAACCGGTCACGCCGACGCGTGTGCTGTTAATGATCGCCGTCGCGATGTCCTGCACCGGAATCCCGCCGAGCCCGAACGAGCCGGTGCGCACGAGGTCGCCGGCACGCAGCGAGCCCGCGAGCCTCGCGGCGATCACCGGCGTCTTGCCCCACAGCCGCCGCGCGAGGTTCGTGGTGTAGCTGACGGTCACGTTGCGGTAGGTCGCACCAAGCGCGGGGTGGTCGAAGCGCACCGCGACCGCTGCATCGAAGCCACTCTGCGCACCGATCCCGTACGTCACGCTGCGGATCGTCGAGAACGACATGCGCGTGCCGATGCCCGACTGGATGTAGTCGGTGTTCGGAAACCCGGGGATGCGCTGGTTCGGATCGAACCCGAACATCGGCTCGCCGACCTGCCGAAACCAGTCGATGTCGTAGTCCAGCGAGAAGCTCCAGCTCGTGCCGGGCCTCGACTCGAACGGGATGCTCGTCGAGACCGTCGCGCTCCAGTCCTCCTCGCGGAACGACTTGTTAACGCCATCGATCCGGTAGCCGCCGCGATCGATCAGCGTGCGCGCCATCGCGAACCGGAACGGGAACCGAAGCCCGGTGTAGCCATACGACGCGCCGATGTTCGTGCGTCCGTTGTCTAGCTGGATGCCGAGCGCGAGGTTGTAGTAGTGCAGACCCACGGCATCCGTGCCGCCGGTCTGGATCGACATGTTCGGCGGATCCTGTGACGCGTTCAGGGTCGCGGTCCACGATTGCGGCGCCATGGTCTCGACGGGCCGGTAGTCTCGCGGCTTGCTGACGCTCGCCTCCGTGTCCATGACCTGAACGGGCGGCGGCTTGTCATCGAGCATCTCGTGCGCCGGCAGCCACGTCGCGGGATCCACGGGCAGCTCGAACAGATCGTAGCCGCCCTTCGGGACGGCGCCGAGAAACACCATGCGCTTGCCGTCGGGCGAGGTGTCGGGCTGGAACGCGCCGCCGATCACGTTCGTCACCTGCCAGGTCGTGCGCGCGTCGGTGTCGAACGCGTAGATGTTCGAGATGCCCGTCCGATCGCTATCGAAGTAGATCCAGCGGCCATCGGCGGACCACGACGGCGACATGTCGATCGCGCGGTCCTTCGTGACCTCGGTGAGCTTCTTCGACTCGACGTCGACGACGAGGATGTCGCGGTAGCCATCGGTGCGCCACGCGGAGAACGCGATCTTCGAGCCGTCCGGCGACCACGCAGGCTGGTACGCCTGATCGTAGGGCGCACCCTGCCACATGATCTCGGGCGTCGCCTCGGGCACCGCGGCGACCACCGCGAGCACGCTCGTTGAGCGCTGGTTCATCGAGAACGCGATCCGCCGCCCGTCGCGCGACACCGCCGGATCTCTCGCGCGCTTGCCGGTGGTGATCCGCGTCGTCTGGCGGGTCTTCGCATCCCAGCGGAACACGTCCTGGTACGCGTAGTCGCGGCGGTACTGCCTGCCCTGCTCGAACACGATCGAGCCATCGGTCTCGAGCGTGAACGGCCCCATCGCATCGATCTGCACGACATCGTGCGCGTCGGCCTGCGTGCCGCCGACCGGCATCGCGCGCACGATCGGGTTCCTGTAGCCGTCGGACTGCAGCCACTCGATGTGCTTGCCATCGAGGGTGTACTGCGCCCACAGGTTTCCCTCGGCGGTGGTCGTCAGCTGCCGACCCGCGACGAGACCGCGACGCTCGGCTCCCATCTCCTGCATGCCGTAGCGATCGCGCAGATAATTCTTCCAGTCCCCGTAGAGCTCGGTGAACGACTTGCCGACCACCTTCTGGATCTGCCGGTTCAGCGCGAACGGCGGCGCGTACGAACCAGACGTGTGGCTCATCTTCCGCAACGTGTCGTCGCCGAACCGATCGAAGACGTAGCGCAGGAAGTGCGAACCGTAGATGTACGCCGCGTTCCCGCGCGGGTACTGGCGCGGTGCACCGCTGATCTGATCGATCCGGAGGTCACGGTCATCGTGTCGCGCGATCCGGATCACCTGGTCGAACCTCGAGCCGCGGTTACGCCCACCGGCCGAACGCTTCGACTCCTCGTACACGGCGATGCCCTCGATCACCCAGCGCGGCATGATCTGGTTCGGCGCCCAGGTCTTGCCGAAGATCCGGTTGTAGACGTTCGGCAGCCCCGACATCGTATCGAGGTGGAGCACGTGGGTGTACTCGTGCGCCGTGAGGCCGTAGAGCCAGTCGTCGTGGTCGTCGAGCTCCGTGAAGCTCGACGGGCCTGTCGCGTACAGGGTGATCTGGTTGCGCGGCAGCACGCCGGCGAAGCCATTCGCACCGTCGGTGTCGTCGACGAGCACGATGATCGTCTTCTGCGGCGGCGTGTGATCGAGCGCCGGCACGAGCGTGAGGTGTGCGCGCTCCGCGACCACGGCGACCCGGCGCGCCACGTCGCCGAGCGGCTCGTAGTAGTGGACGACGAAGTGGTCGCTCTCGACGGTTCGGTACTCGCGCGGCGGGTCGCCGGCCTCCGCGGGTGTCGTCGCGGCGGCGACAAGCGCTGCCACCACACCCGCGTGACGAGTAACTCTCCGCGCCGCATTCGCGGCGCTGCGCGCCCCGGCTCGGCCGGGGCTTGCGGTCATGCGCGGCCCTTCCGCTGCCCCGCGAGGCTGAACACGTAGTCGGACACCATCGCGCGAACCTCGGCGGCGGTCGCCAGCTTCTTCACCCGCCCGATCAGCGCCTCGCAGTCGGCGACGTTCATCGACCGGAGCATCGCCTTGACCTCGGGCACCGACACCGCGCTCATCGAGAGCTCGCGGATTCCGAGCCCGATCAGGACCGGCGCGATCATCGGCTCGCCCGCCATCTCGCCGCAGACCGTGACCGGAATGCCGGCATCCTTCGCGGCCTTTGCGACGCCGCCGATCAGCCGCAGCAGCGACGGATGTAGCGGCTCGTAGAGGTACGAGACGTACTCGTTCACTCGGTCGACGGCCATCGTGTACTGGATGAGGTCGTTCGTGCCGATCGAGAAGAAGTCGGCCTCCTGTGCGAGGAGGTCCGCGGTCAGCGCTGCAGAGGGCATTTCGATCATGATGCCCAGCTTAACGTTCTCGTCGAACGCGATGCCCTCGGCCGTCAGCTCGGCCTTGACCTCGTCGACCACTGCCTTCGCGGCGCGCAGCTCGGACACGCCGGAGATCATCGGGAACATGATCTTCATCGGCCCGTGCGCCGACGCGCGCAACAGGCCACGTAGCTGCGACTTGAACAGGTCGCGTCCGAGCTCCGACAGGCACAGCCGGATCGAGCGCAGCCCGAGCGCAGGGTTCGCCTCCTCGAGCTTCGCGTCCTCGAGGAAGCTGGCGAGCTTGTCGGCGCCGAGGTCGAACGTGCGGATCGTCGCGGGCAGCCCGCCGAGACGCTCGAGGCACTTCACCGCGGTCTGGTAGTGCTTCTCCTCGTCGGGCAGCTGGGCGTGCCCCATGAACAGATACTCGGTGCGGAACAGCCCGACGCCCATCGCACCGTAGTCGAGCGCGTCTTCGAGCTCGTCGGGACCGTCGATGTTGCAGTAGAGCTGCAGGTCGACGTCGTCGCGCGTGCGCGCAGGAAGGTCGCGCATCGAGTGCAGCACCGCGCCGGCGGCGACCTGGCGGCGCTGCTCCTCGCGAAACTCGGCGACGGTCGCCGCTGCCGGGTTGACGATCACGATGCCGGCGGCGCCGTCGATCAGCACTAGATCATCGGTCTCGATGTGCTCGGTGATGTTCTCGAGGCCGACGACCGCGGGGATCTCGTGCGCGCGCGCGATGATCGCGGTGTGCGAGGTCTTGCCGCCGGCGTCGGTGACGAGGCCCGAGACCGCGGCCTTGTGCAGCTGCGCGGTGTCCGCCGGCGACAGGTCGTACGCGACGACGATCGCATCCGGCGGCGGTGACAGCGGCCCGGTATCGCGGCCGAGGAGGTTCCGCAGTGCACGCTCGAACACGAACTCGACGTCGGTCTTGCGCTCGCGGAGGTACTCGTCCTCGATCTGATCGAACACGCGCGTGATGTCATCGACCGCCTTGCGCAGGCCCCACTCCGCGTTGATCAGGTCCTCGCGGATGTAGCCGACCGCTGCGCCGACCAGGTGCTCGTCGTGGAGCATCATCTGGTGGGCGGTGATGATGTGGTAGTCACTCTCGTTCTCGCTCGCGAGCTTCTCCTTGATCTTCGCGAGCTGCTTGTCGGAGGCCGCGATCGCCTTGTAGAGACGCGCGATCTCGGTGTCGACGTCATCGGCCTCGATGTGATGGCGCGGCGCCTTCAGCGTGTCGCGACCGATGAGATACGCGCGGCCGAAGGCGATGCCGGCAGAGACTCCCAGTCCCTGCCTGCGCAGCTCCGGCCTGTCGCTTATGCTCACTTGCCCTCGCCGAACTTGTCATCGATGAGCGCGGCGATCGCGTTGATCGCCTCCTGCGCCCGGTCGCCCTTCGCCTTGAGAGTGACCTTCGTGCCCTTGCTCGCGACGAGCATCAGCACACCCATGATGCTCTTGCCGTTGACCTCGTGGCCGTCCTTCGAGACCGTGATCTCGCACGGGAACTTCGAGGCGGTCTGGACGAGCTTGGTCGCCGCACGCGCGTGCAGGCCCAGCTCGTTCTGGATCAACATCGTCTTCTCCGCCTTGTCGTCTGCCCCCATCACGTCCCCCTGTCGACGTCGCGATGACGCACGAGGATGTCCCATTCGCCGCCGAGCCGCCTCCGCAGCTCCTCGACGATCGCGACCGATCGATGCCGGCCCCCCGTGCACCCGATGCAGATCGTCACGTACAGCTTTCCTTCCTTTTGGAAGTGCGGAAGCGTGAAGCGCAGGAGGCTCTCGACCTGGCGCGTGAGCTCGAGGCCGTCGGCACCGAAGACGAACTTCGCGACCTCGGGATCGCGGCCGTCGAGGTGCGTCAGCGTCGGCTCGAAGTACGGGTTCTGAAGGAACCGCACGTCGAACACCAGGTTGAACTCGAGCGGCAAGCCGTGCTTGAAGCCGAACGACACGAGCGTCACGGCGAGCTTGCCGGTGCCCCCGTAGCGATCCTGGATGATCGACTTCAGCTGATGCATGTTGAGGTTCGACGTGTCGACGACCGCCGCGCCATGCCGCAGCTCGGTCATCAGCTCGCGGTCGCGCCGCACACCGTCGAGCAGGTCGTCGCCCGACAGCGGATGCCGGCGGCGCGTCTCCGAGAACCGGCGCAGCAGCACCTCGTCGCTGGCATCGAGGAACATCACCTCGAGGCGGTGACCGGCGCCACGCAGCTTCGTGAGCGCGGCCTGCCACGCGGGCAGGTTGCGCCGCTGGCGTGAATCGATCGCGAGCGCGAGCTTGTCGCGGTCGCCTTCGTGCGCGAGGTGCTCGACGAGCTGGCTGACCAGCGGCACCGGGATGTTGTCGACGCAGAAGAACTCGATGTCCTCGAGCGCGCGCAGCGCGGTGCTCTTCCCTGCCCCCGACAGCCCCGTGACGATCACGATCTGCACGGGCTACTCCACCGCGTCCATCGCGGTCGACGCGGCTTCCGCTTCCATCGCCGCGTGCAGCTGATCGCGGAACGCGCGCGCCGAGTGCGTGCCCTGAACCTTGAGGAGCTGGTTGCGCGCCGCGACCTCCGTCAGCGTCGCGAGGTTCCTGCCCGGCTTCACCGGCAGCCGGATCTTGGGCACGTTGATGTCGAGGATCCGCTCGTGCTTGTCGTCGAAGCCGAGTCGGTCGTACTCCTCGCCGCTGTCGATCCACTCGTGGAGCTCGACGACGAGCTCGATCTTCTTCGCGGAGCGCACCGCGGCGACGCCGTAGAGGTCCTCGATGTTGATGATGCCGAGACCGCGGACCTCCATGTGGTGGCCGAGGATGCCGGCTCCGCGCCCGACGAGCGCCCCGCCCTTCGCGCGGACCTTGATCACGTCGTCGGCGACGAGCCGATGCCCACGCACCACGAGGTCGAGCGCCGTCTCGCTCTTGCCGATGCCGCTCTTGCCGAGCAGCAGCACGCCGATGCCGTTCACGTCCATCAGCACGCCGTGCAGCTCCACCTGCGGAGCGAGGCGATCCGACATCCAGCTCGTGACCGCCGCGATGAAGTCCGCGGTCACGAGGCCCGACACCAGCAGCGGCACGCTCTTGCTCTCGCACACATCGCGGAGCACGGCCGGAGGCTCGAGCCCGCGGCACACCACCACGCACGCCGGGTCGCTCGACATCATCGTGTCGAGCCCGGTCGTGTGCTCGTGATCCTTCAGGTAGTCGATCTCGGTGCCGCCGAGCACGAGCATGCGGTTCGGATGCAGCTGCTCGGGCCAGCCGGCGAGCGCGAGTCCGGGCTTCTGGATCCGCGGGACAGTGATGGTCCGAGCCAATCCCGACGTGCCGGCGACCGCCGTGACCTCGAGCTCCCCTCGCCCGAGCAGCTCACCCACCGCGATCTCCGACATTCAGTACTTGGCGTCCTCATCCGCGACGACGGTGTACATCGCGTCCCCGTCGGGCGCGGCGAGCAGCCGGCGACGGAACTCGGGATCCTTGAACACGCGGCTGATCCGCGCGAGCGCCTTCAGGTGCGCGCCTGTCGACGAGTCGGGCGCGACGAGCACGAAGAACAGATACGTCGGGTGGCCGTCCATCGAGTCGAAGTCGACCCCGGCGGTCGCCCGCCCGAGGCACGCGACGATCTCGCCGACCGTGGTGAGCTTGCCGTGCGGGATGGCGACGCCTTCACCGATCGCGGTGGAGGCGAGCTGCTCGCGTTCGATCAGCACCTTCGCGAGCTGCGCGCGATCGATACGAGGATGACGGCTCGCCATGTAGCCGGCGAGCTCTTCCAGGATTCCGCGCTTCTCGGTCGCCTGCAGCGCGGGTACGACCATGTCGCGCTTGATGAGGTCGACGATCTTCATCAGCCGCGTTCAAGCTACCACTTCGCCAGCTCAGGCGGTGGCGTTCGAGCCCGTCTCGATGAGGCCGTATCCCCCGCCGTCCTCACGCTTATAGACGACCGCGACCTGGCCGCTGTCGCTGTGACGGAATACGAGAAATGCCTCGTGCAGGAGGTTCATCTGCACGATCGCGTCGGAGACCGACATCGGCTGTGCATGGAACTTCTCCGTCTTCATGACCTTGAACTCGGGCGTCGGCGGGCCAATGTCGTGCGCCGCCGGCGTGGCCGGCGCGTGGCCATTTGCCTCACCGTTCAGCCCGTTGAACGCCTCGGCGACGATCGAGTGCGACCAGGGCAGCGCCTGCACGTGGTGCGGGCGTGCCTTCATGCCCTCGAGCTTGCCCTTGTACTTGCGGACCTGGCGCTCGATCTTGGCGATGCACAGGTCGATCGAGCTGTACATGTTCTCGGTCGTCTCGTGCCCTGCGACCGCCAGGCCGTTGTGCAGCTGGAAGGTCACGTCGATGCGGTGGTTGTGACGCTCGGTCGACAGTACGACGTGACAGCTGATGGGATCCGGCAGGTACTTACGGACTCGCTCCATTCGCTCACGCGCGTAGGACTTCAGGGCTTCGGTCGGTTCCATGTGCCGGAACGTCACCGCGAATTGCATCGAGCTCCCTCCTCGTGGTTCGGGATCGATCCTACGCCTGTTCTCGCCACCGGATCATCCGATCCTCGACGAGAATTTCCGACGAGCGGGCGTAGTTTACTCCTCCCGTGTAGCGGGAGTCGAGGCACCTGATCAAAACACTTGCTTGCGCTTGCTCGACGACAGGATGCCCAGCTGCTCGCGGTACTTGGCCACGGTGCGGCGGGCGATATCGATGCCGCCCTTCTTGAGCAGCTCGACGATCTTCTGGTCCGAGTGAGGACGCTTGGGATCCTCCGCGGTGACCAGCTCCTTGATCTTCGACTTCACGGCCTGCGACGCGAGGTCCTCGCCGTTGGTGCGCGAGATGCCGCTGTTGAAGAAGAACTTCAGCTCGAAGATGCCCTGCGGCGTGTGGACGTACTTCGACGTCGTCACGCGCGAGACCGTGGACTCGTGCATGCCGATGTCCTCGGCCACATCGCGAAGGATCAACGGCTTCAGGTGCGCGATGCCCTTGTCGAAGAACTCGCGCTGGAACTTCAGGATCGACTCGGCGACCTTGATGATCGTGCGCTGGCGCTGCTGGATCGACCGGATCAGCCACTGCGCGGAGCGCAGCTTGTCCTGGACGTAGTCCTTCGACGCGGCGGAGTTGCCCATCGCGTTCTTGTAGAACCCGCTGATCTTCAGCTTCGGCAGACCGTCGTCGTTCGGCACGACGAAGTACTTGTCGCCGACCTTGTGGATGTAGACGTCGGGGGTGACGTAGTGCGGATCGTCGGTCGAGTACTGCCGACCCGGGCGCGGGTCGAAGTCCATGATGACCTTCGCCGCCTCGTAGATCTCCTCGAGCGGCTGCTTCAGATCACGCGCGATCGCCTGATAGTTCTTCTTCTCGAGGTTGCCGAGGTGGCTCTTGATCATCTTCACGCACAGGTCGTCGTCCTGACCTGCCGCGATGCACTGGATCAGCATGCACTCCGCGAGCGTGCGCGCGCCGACACCGATCGGATCGAAGCTCTGGATCTTCTCGAGCACCTCGTAGCAGATCACCGGATCGACACCGAGGTCGGCGGCGAGCTCCTCGATCGCCGGCTCCTTGAAGTAGCCGTCCGAGTCGATGTTCCCGAGGATCTCCAGACCGACCTCGAGCTGCTGCTGCGGGAGGTTCGTCATCTTCAGCTGCCACGCCAGGTGGTCGTGGAGGCTCGCCGGCTTGGTCAGCGTCGCTTCGAGGGAGGGAAGCTCCTCGCCGTCGCCGCGGAACGCGGGCATCGGCGGGCCCATCGTGTAGTTGTCGAGGTAGTTCTCCCAGTCGATCTCGTTGACCGCGGCGGCGTCGCCCTTGATCTCGGTCTGTGCGACACCATCGACGATCGAGCCCTCGATCGAGGTCTCGGTCGAGCCGGCGCCCTCGAGCTGGTGGAGCGCCTGCTCGTCACCGCCCATCTCGTCCTTTTCGCGAGACCGCTCGTTATCGAGGTCCATCTCGTCGTCGAGGATGGGGTTCTCGAGCATCTCGTCGTGCACGAGCTCGGCCAGCTCCATGCGGGACAGCTGCAGGAGACGGATCGCCTGTTGCAGCTGCGGTGTCATCACCAGCTGCTGCGACAGCTTCAGTTCCTGGCGCATCTCCATGCCCATGGAGGACTCCTTTGTACTTCCGGTTAGTTACAACGACCGGTCTGGGTATCGACGAGCCTGGTATGAGGCTTGAAGGAAGCGTACGCGGGAAGAGGTTCCCTGTAAAGACCCTCTGGTCCGGCTCTTGCTTTAGCCTAACGTTGCGACGATCTAGGTCATGGTGGTGCGTCTGTTGGTCGGGTCCCTACGTCCGGCTCCTACGTGAAGCCGATACTGCTCTTTCTGACCACCGCGCTCGTCCTGCTCCTGTCCGCCCCTCGAGAGGCCGAGGCAAAGGGCATCGTCATCATCAACACGGGGAGAGACATCCTCTACATGCATGACGTCCCCGAGGCGGCGCTCGAGCAGCTGCCGGAGCTCGCCGGGTACAAGGTCGGCTACAAGTACTCGATGTTCGGCGTGTTCTGGCTCGACTTCTGGCGCTGGGACGGCGAGCTGGTCGTCTACAAGGACACCGAGTACGCCCCGATCCCCGCGAGCGAGCAGGCCCTGTTCGGCGCGGGCAGCGCACCCATCGGCTACCACGCACCGCCGGGGCTCTTGCTGGTGCTGTGCGGCATCCTCCTGGCCATCGCCTCGGCGCTGAAGCGCAACCGGAAGCTCATGATCGGGCTCACCGTCGGCACCGCAGCCGGAACGGCGGCGCTCTACTTCATGGGCCTCGGCCTCTCGACGATCATCCCCGCGTCCGCGGCGGTCGGACTCCTGGTCATGACGTACGGGACCGACGACTCCGACGCGGAGCCGTACGCCGAGTGAGCTAGCGCGGCCGGCGCTCGAGCGACGCCTTCACGAACCGCGAGAACAGCGGGTGTGGAGCGCTCGGACGCGACTTGAACTCGGGATGGAACTGGCAGGCGACGAAGTACGGGTGCTGCGGGATCTCGATCATCTCGACGAGCCGGCCATCCGGCGAGAGACCTGACAGCACCATGCCGTGGCGCTCGAGCGCGTCGCGGTAGTTGTTGTTGATCTCCCAGCGATGGCGATGGCGCTCGCTGATCTCCGTGGAGCCGTACGCCTCGGCGGAGCGCGTGCCGGCCTTCAGCACGCACGGATACGCGCCGAGCCGCATCGTCGCGCCCTTGTCGGTGACGCCGCGCTGATCGGGCATGAGGTCGACCACCGGGTGCGCCGTGGATGGATCGATCTCGGTGGAGTTCGCCTTCTCGAGGCCACAGACGTGCCGCGCGAACTCGATGCACGCCATCTGCATACCGAAGCAGATACCGAAGTACGGGACCTTGTTCTCGCGTGCGTAGCGGACCGCCGCGATCTTGCCCTCGGTGCCGCGCGCGCCGAAGCCGGGCGCGACGAGGATTCCGTCGTACTGCGAGAGCGTGCCGACGCCGGTCTTCTCCAGCTCCTCGGAGTCGATGTGCTGGATCTCGACGCGGCAGTCGTTCGCGATGCCGCCGTGGAGCAGCGCCTCGTTAAGGCTCTTGTATGCCTCGACGAGCGAGACGTACTTGCCGACGAAGCCGATCGTGACCTTCTTCTTCGGCTCCGTGACGCGCTTGACGACCTCTTCCCACGCGGAGAGGCGCGACGCGCGCGACCAGATGTTGAGCAGCGAGGCGAGCTTCTGATCGAGGCCCTGCTCGGAGAGCATCAGGGGCAGGCGATAGACGGTGTCGACGTCGACCGACTGGAACACGGCGTCGCTCGCGACCGAGCAGAACATCGCCATCTTCTTGATGGTGTCGTCGCTGAGCTTCTGCTCGCAACGGACGACCAGCACGTCGCACTGGATGCCGATCTCGCGGAGCTTCTGCACGCTGTGCTGCGTGGGCTTGGTCTTGAACTCGCCGGCCGCGCGGATGTGCGGCACGAGCGTGAGGTGGACGCTGACCGAGTTCTGCGTGCCGAGCTCGACGCGCAGCTGGCGGACCGCCTCGAGGAACGGCAGCGACTCGATGTCGCCGACAGTGCCGCCGACCTCGACGACGAGCACGTCGAGACCCTCCGCCGCCTTGACGATGCGCTGCTTGATCTCGTCGGTGATGTGCGGAATCACCTGCACCGTGGACCCGAGGTACTCGCCGCGGCGCTCCTTGGCGATCACCGCCGAGTACACCTGGCCGGTCGTGATGTTGTTCAGGCGCGACATCTTCGTCGACACGAAGCGCTCGTAGTGGCCGAGATCGAGATCCGTCTCCGCGCCGTCGTCGGTCACGAACACCTCGCCGTGCTGCGTGGGGTTCATCGTGCCCGGATCCACGTTGATGTACGGATCGAGCTTCATGTTCGCGACCTTCAGGCCGCGGTTCTCCATGAGCGCGCCGACGGACGCCGAGACCATCCCCTTGCCGAGCGAGGAGACCACACCGCCGGTAACGAAGACGAACTTGGTCTGCTGCGCCATGATCGATGCGTTCTACCGACTGCGCGACGAACACGCAATGCGGGAGCCGCTGCGTGTAACTCGTGGTGATCGCTGCCGACGATTGTCCATTGATCAACCGGGCGACAGGAGTATGTTCGCTGATCCCAGGTGAGGAATCGCGCTCACCGGAAGACGTAGACGCCGCCGAGACCGCGTCCGCCGATCGCGATGATCGATCCATCCGCCGACAGCGCGACGCTGTCTCCGAACACGTCGTTCGCGCGGGGTTCCGGTGCCACGAGGTACATCGTCTGCTCCCAGCTCGCGCCGACGCGATCGAACACCCGCGCGGCACCGGAGAGCGTTCCCGCGTGGCTGTCGTTCTCGACGCCGACGAGCACGCGATCGCCGGCCGCATCGAGAGCGACGTTGAAACCGAGCGTCTCGTTCGCGAGTGCGTCGGACGCGATCAGGCGCGCGCGCTGGACCCATGCCCCGCCCCCGCGCTCGAACACGTACGCGGCACCCGACTGCGGAGCCGAGCCGTCCTCGCGAGGTGCGCTCGTGACAAGCACGTCGCCGCGCGCGGAGAGCGCGACGCTGTAGCTGAAGAGCGTGCCGACCGGAGTGCCGGGCGACGGAACGACGTCCTCGCTCCACGCACCACCGCTCTCGGTGAACACGTGGAGCAGGCCGCGAAGCGCATCGGCGTTGTCCGCGGCCACGGCGAGCGTCTTGCCATCCGCCGAGAACGCGCAGCTGCGGCCGAAGCCCCCGTTCGACTCCGGAACCGCGGGGGCGAGCTCCGGCCCTGGGCTCCACACCTCGCCGGTGCGCTCGAACAGCACGATCGCGCCGGTGTCGATCGCACCCGCGTCCGCGGCGGCGATCACGACGGCGAGCCGGTCGCCGGTCGCCGACAGCGCGACCGCATAGCCGAGATAGTCGAGCGCGGCGGGCACCGAGCGCTTGAGGTACGCCTGCTGTGTCCACGTGCTGCCTCGGCGCGCGAACACGTACGCGGCGCCGCTGTCCATGAGCGAGTCGTCCGTCGCCGAAGCGCCGCTGCTGTCCTCGAACGGTGCACCGACCACGAGCGTGTTGCCATCGGCGGAGAGCGCGACGCCGTGCGCGAGCTCGTCGTTCGCATCCGGCTCCGCAGCGACGAGGAACGCCTCCTCGGTCCACGTCACGCCGCCGCGCCGGAACACGAAGACACCGCCGCTATCGGTCCCGGCGAGATCGGAGGTACTCGCCGCGACCGCGAGCGTGTTGCCATCGGCGGACATCGCGATCGCCTGCCCGAACCGATCGCCGGGCTGGTAGCTCGAGGGCTCGATCCGCGTCGTGCCATGCGGCCCGTCGAAGCCGATGCGCCCGCAGCCCGTGGCCGCGAGCGCGACGAGCACGAGACACTTCATCGCTCGGGCTTCGCCTCGCAGGCTGGCTGGTGGCCGAGCTTGCAGCCCTTGTCGAAGTACTCCTTCGCCTTCACCGCGCTCTCCTCGGTCGCCGCGCCCGCCTTGTGCCGCATGCCAGCATCGAGACACGACTCTGGCACCGGCGCGAACCACGTGCCGTCGCATCGGCCCTGGACCACTCGCAGCTTGTGCTGCTCGAAGGCATCGAGCATCAGGCACGCCTTGTCGAGACCGTTCTTGCAGGTGCGCTCGAGGACATCCTTCGCGGCGCGGTCGTCGACCTCGCCGGGCTCGCGGCCCATCAGTGCGAACGCGTGCTCGATGCACGCCGAGGGCGTGGACGCGCACGCGGCCTCGTGGGGGCTCGGCGCGTTGCTCTCGCTCTGCTTGTCGCCTCTGACCACGAGCACGATCGCCACGACCGCCCCCGCGATCACGAGCACCGCGGCGCCGAGCAGAACGCCTCGGTTCACGTCAGCTGCCGCCGCCAGCCCGAGATCTCGGTCGACGCGTGCGTGATCGGCACGCCGCTGCTGGTGCCGTTCGTGGCCTTCGGTGCGGCGTGCAGGTTCTGGTTCGAGTCGAGCGCGGCCGCGATGATCGCTGCCGTCAGCTCGGCCTCGTCGGCTCGGGGCGCGAGCTGCTGCGCGTTACGCCCGATGAAGCCGGTGTCGTACTCGCCCGCGATGAACGCGTCGTGGCGGAAGCAGCGGCGGTGGAACGCGAGGTTCGTCTCGATGCCGCGCACCGCGTACTCGTCGAGCGCGCGGCGCATGCGCGCGACCGCGGACTTCCGATCCTCGCCCCACACGACGAGCTTCGAGATCATCGGATCGTAGTGCACCGGGATCTCGGCGCCCTCGTAGCAGCCGCTGTCGTTGCGAATGTACGGGCCGTCGGGCACCCGCAGCTGCGTGATGCGGCCCGGTGACGGCAAGAACTTCACGGGATCCTCGGCGTAGATCCGGCACTCGACCGCGTGACCGCGGCGACGCCCGTCGAGCTCGGCCTGCGTCATCGGCAGCGGCCGTCCCTCGGCGACATCGAGCTGCCACGCGACGAGATCGACGCCGTAGATCATCTCGGTGACCGGGTGCTCGACCTGCAGGCGGGTGTTCATCTCGAGGAAGTAGAACCCGCCGTCGGCGCTCAATAGAAATTCGCAGGTGCCCGCGCCGACGTAGTCGACGGCCTTCGCTGCGGCGACCGCGGCGGCACCCATCCTCGCGCGCAGCTCGGCGGACACGACGGGCGACGGCGCCTCTTCGATCACCTTCTGATGACGGCGCTGGATCGAGCAGTCGCGCTCGCCGAGGTGCACGAGGTTGCCGTGCGTGTCGCCGAACACCTGGATCTCGATGTGGCGCGGCTGGATGATCGCCTTCTCGAGGTACACGGTGCCGTCGCCGAACGACGACGTCGCCTCGCGCACCGCGCCGTCGAACGCGGCCGGCAGGTCGGCCTCGGTCGCGACCAGGCGCATCCCCTTGCCGCCGCCGCCCGCCGCCGCCTTGATGAGGACCGGGTAGCCGATCTTCTTCGCCGCCGCGAGCGCGAGCTCCGAGCTGGGGAAGCCGTTGCCGCCGGGGCCGTTGTCGCCCGGGACCACCGGCGTGCCCGCGGCCGTCACGGTCTTGCGAGCCTCGGTCTTGCTCCCCATCTTGCGCATCGCCTCCGCCGAGGGCCCGATGAAGGTGATGCCGGCAGCGGTGCAGGCATCTGCGAAGTCCTCGTTCTCCGACAGGAACCCGTAGCCGGGGTGCACCGCATCGGCGCCCGTCGTCTTGCAGGCGTCGAGGATCTTCTCGATGACCAGGTAGCTCTGCGCCGCCGGGGCCGGTCCGAGGCCCACCGCCGCGTCGGCCATGAGGACGTGCGGCGCGAGCCGATCCACGTCCGAGTACACCGCGACGGTGCCTACCCCCCGCTCCCTGCAGGTGCGCATGACACGCACCGCGATCTCCCCTCGGTTGGCAACAAGCACGCGGCGGATGGGGCGGATCGGTGGGGACATTGGTCGCGCACAATACACAAACCCGGACGCACGTTGCATTGCGCACGACCGCACCCTAGAATCGAGGCATATCGGCGTCTTGCGCCCCGACGAGGCTTGGGGGAGCAGCACCGATTGGGAGAACCGCTTTGGCCGATCCAAATACGCGACAGGGAAAGCGCACGCCGGTCACGCTCAAGATCAAGTTCAAGAGCGAGACGCTCGAGCAATTCATCGAGCGTTACGCCGTGGACGTGAGCCAGGGTGGCATCTTCATCCGCACGAAGGAGCCGCTCGCTGTCGGCACGCAGATGCGGTTCGAGTTCCAGCTGCGCGATGCGTCGCCGCTGATCGGTGGTGAAGGCACCGTGGTGTGGACGCGCGAAAACGATCCGAGCCGGCCGGCGATCGCGCCCGGCATGGGCGTGCGGTTCGACCGCCTCGCCGAGGGCAGCCAGACTGTCCTCGAGCGCATCCTCTCCGAGAAGGCGAAGCAGGCGCCGCAGCGTCCGAACGAGAGCTCGAAGCCGCCGATGTTCACCGATACGCCGACGCGCGTCGCGCCGGCGCCGGTGCAGGAAGCGCTGCTCGGCAAGGAAGAGGGCCAACGGACCGCCGGGGGGCGCAAGCGTCCCGACTCGTTCGGTGACCAGGGCACGCCGCTTCCGCGGCCGATGCCGTTCCACTCCGACGCCGACGAGTTCCCCGAGGAGGCGTTCGAGGAGGCGACGAAGGTTCGCGCGCTCGACGAGCTGATCGCGCAGACCGCGGATCAGACCGCGACCGCCACCGCGGCGAAGCCCGCGTCCGACGAGCTCGCCGCTCGCCGCCCACGCGCCGACTCCACGCTCGCGGATCCACCGCGCGCCGCGTCGTTGGCCGAGGCAACCACGCCCGCCGCTGCAGCGATCACCGTCGACGCGAAGACGCCGACCCCGGCCGATCGCGACTCCGCGCCCGGCTTGCCGAGCCCGCCCGAGGCGGAGCGCAAGGTCACGCCGTCGACGCCCGCCGAGCCCAGCAAGACGAAGCTCGGCGTCGACGCGGCGAAGCGCCCGGGGACACCGGCGACGGCGCCGGCGACCTCGCCCGCCCCGCAGCGCCCGGTCGCGAAGGACGCGGTCACCAAGGCGACCGGTATGCGCGCCGTCGCGGCCGAGCCGAAGGTGCCCGACGCGCCGGAGAAGTCCGGCGCACCGATGCTGCTCCTGCTCCTCCTTCTGCTCGCAGCAGGTGGCGCGGCGGTGTGGTTCTTCGTGCTGCGCCCCAAGGGCGACGACGCGACGACGAAGACCGGCCCCGGATCGAATATCGTCGCGAATCCAGGCTCCGCAGGGTCCGCCGGAAGCGCGGGCTCCGCGACGCCCGACCTGGGCTCCGCCGGCTCGGCGGGCTCCGCCGTCGCGATCGGCAGCAACGACGGCAGTGCCGGCTCCGCGGGCTCCGCGACCATGGACAACGGCTCTGCCGGTTCCGCCGTCGCGATGACCGGTTCGAATGGAGGTACCGGTTCTGCTGGCTCCGCGGCGCAGCCGCCTCCGGCGCAGCTCGTCGATACGATGATCGTCGCAGGCGGGGCGGACAAGGCGATGATCGAAGTCATCGGCACCGATCAGACCGGCCCCGCTCCGCTCAGGGCGAAGCTCGAGAAGGGCAAGGCGTACCGGGCGCGCCTGCAGGCGCCCGGCTATCTGATGCAGGAGATCGACATCAAGGGCGGCGAGAAGTCGTCGGCCAAGCTCGTCGCGAAGCCGCGCCTCATCACCGTCACGAGCGAGCCGCCCGGCGCGGTGATCCTCGTCGAGGGAGGCACGACCGGGAAGACCACGCCCGCCGAGATCGAGCTGTCGAAGTCGCAGTCCGCCAAGAAGAGCGTGCGCGTGCAGCTACGCAAGGCCGGCTGGAAGTCGATCGACCGAACCATCGACACGGCGAAGTACACCGAGGACGCCGACCGGATGATCGCGAAGCTCGACGAGAAGCTCGAAAAGGCGCCGGTGGTTCAGAACACGACGAACAACAACACGAACAACACCGTCAGGACCGGCTCGGGTGGCACCACCACCGGTTCCGCGGGCACCACCACCGGCTCTGGTTCGACGACGGGCTCTCCCGGCACGACGACCGGCTCTGCCGGCACCGGAACCGGCTCGGCCGAAAAGCCCGCGGGCACCGGCTCGGCGGAGAAGCCTGCCGGCACCGGCTCCGCAGGCACTGGCTCGGCCAGCACGGGAACGACGCCGAAGCCGACCGGCTCAGGATCGTCGGAGCCCGAGCCCGACTTCGTGAAGCGCACGCCGTAGCGAGCCAGCGTTGCGTGCCTAGCGAGAGCGGTTGAACTTCTCGAGGTCGCTCAAGACCTGCTTGAAGGTGCCCGCGCTCACGGGCTTCGTGAGATGCGCGTCGAAGCCAGCTTCGAGCGCCTTGTGCTTGTCTTCAGGCCGACCGTATCCGGACAGCGCGATCAAGACGATGCGCCCACCTCCGCGCCGCCGGATCTCCGCAGCGGCCTCGTAGCCGTTGACCTTGGGCAACCCGATGTCCACGAAGGCGACGTCGTGCCCACCTTGCAGTGCCTTGTCGATGGCCTCGTCGCCGTCGTTCGCGAGCTCGACGCTGTGCCCGAGCATGGTCAGCAGCAGCTCCATCGTCTCGCGGTTGTCGGCGATGTCGTCGACCACGAGGATACGCCGCGGAGTGGCGATTGCCGCGGGGGGCCGAACCTCGGCGACCACCGCAGGCGCCGCGGTCTTCAGGGCGGGCAGCCTGACAATGAACTCGCTGCCCTTGCCGAGTCCCTCGCTCCTCGCCTCGACCTCTCCGCCGTGCAGCTCCACGAGCTGCTTGACGAGCTTCAACCCGAGCCCCAGTCCGCCCTGGCTGCGCGCGAGCGACTGTTCGACCTGCGCGAACAGCTCGAACACGCGTCGGAGATCATCCGGCGCGAGCCCGATCCCCGTGTCGCGGATCCGGACGACCGCCAGGTCGGACTCCCGGGCCGCCGTGATGTGAATCGTGCCACCCGGTCCGGTGTACTTCGCTGCGTTGGAGATCAAGTTGAACAGCACCTGATCGATCCGCGTCGGATCAGCGTCCACACAGAGCACGCCCGCAGGAAGGTCCAGCGTGACGGTGTGGCGCTGCGCGTTGATCAATGCCTCGCAGGAATCGACGGCGCGCGAAACCGCCGCGGCGAGATCGAGGTTTACCCGCTCGAGCCTGATCTTCCCCTTCTGGATGCGGGACAGGTCGAGCAGCTCGTCGACGAGCTTTGCCAGGTGGTCGACCTGTCGCTCGATGATCGCCTGCGCCCGGACGACGTTGGCGTCCTGGCTGTTGGCCATCCGGAGGATGTGCGCGGCGTTCTTGATCGGTGCGAGCGGATTGCGCAGCTCGTGGGCGAGCATCGCGAGGAACTCGTCCTTGTGACGATCCGTCACGGCCAGCTGCTCGATCGCCTCGTTCAGGTCCAGCTCTACTCGCTTGCGCTGGGTGATCTCCCCTGCCAGGGAGGTGTTCAGCTTCTCGGTGTTCTCCTGGGCTTCTTGCGCGCGCAATCCCGCGATCAACAGCGCCTCGTTCATGTCGGTCATGCTCTGGCGAAAGTTCGAGACCTTCGTCATGCCGATGATGACCCGCTCGGGACGCTCGTCGGGATCCAGCGCCGGCCACATCGCATAGAGCCAGGCGGTCTGGCTTCCCTCCGGATCGACCAGGGCGTGCGTGACGGCTTCTCCGGTCTCGTAGATCTGATCGAGCAGCGGTACACATGCGCGCGCACCCGGAATCATCTCGCAGAATGGCTTTCCGAGCAGCTCGGCGCGGGCCTGCCCGAGGAGCGTACAGAACGCGGCGTTCACCGCAGTCACGACGTGCTCGCTCCCGTGAACCTCGACGAGCGGAAGTGGAGCACGATCGATGATCGGCGCAGCCAGGCTCGGGGGGACAGTCGACATGGAGACAGCTTACTTCACGTCGGGTCGCCTGGTTGCCCGTGGCTCGGGTGCGGGCTCGTTCGACCACTGCATGATTCGCTCGGGAAGCCCGGTGGTCAGCTTCGAGTACTGGGTCTGGAGTGGTCCGATGATGGCGACGCCGTCATCGCTGATCACGTACTCGCGGATGTCCTTCACGTGGTTACCGCCGCGCATCTTGACCACGACGATCAGCTTGCGGAGCTGGCCATCGATCTCGACGTAGCGGAGTCGGATGATGTCGTCGGTCAGGAACGAGATGGCGTAGTGGCTAAACTCGAACTTGGTGAAGCTGTCCTCGATCTCGACGGTGGTGAGGATCGTCACGCCCGCACCCGTCAGCGCCGCGATCATGCGGTACAGCGATTCTCGGAAGTCCTCGCGGAACCCGGGCGCGAGCGCCATCTCGAATCCCACCAGCGAATCGATCACGAGGCGCTTGGCCTTGAGGCGCTTCACCGCATCGAGGATCTCCTGCATCGTCTCGTCCACCGACAGGTCGAGTGGCCGCAGGTACAAGATCTCGAGGATTCCTTCCCGCTGAGGCTTCTCCAGGTCCAGCCCCAGAGTCCCGGCACGTGCGGCGTAGCCTTCGGGACGCTCCTCGAACACGGCCACGATCCCGGGTTCTCCGTTGCGGAGACCTTCGGTCATGAAGTGCGTCGCGATCGCCGACTTCCCGGTCCCCGAGGGGCCAGACACCAGCACGCTGTCTCCCTCGAACACGCCACCACCCAGCATCGTGTCCAGCTCGGGGATCCCGGTGGAGAGCCGGCGCTGCGTGCGAGGTCTTCCCTTTCGTCCGACCATACCCAGGGTGCGCGAGAACGCCTGCATCCCATCATCGGTGATGCGGACGGTGTGGCGCCCTGGCACCGACCCCTGGCCGCGCAGCTTCACGATCTGTAGCTTCCGCACCACCGAGTTACGCTCCGTATTCTGCGTCAGCCACAGCAACCCGTCGGCGACGGTGAACACGGGATTGTCGCGCAGCTCGCCTTCGGTGTACTCGCCGATCAAGAACGTGGTTGCCTGCCAGCTGGTGAGGAACATCGCGCGCCGGTGGACGAAGGACTGGAGCGCCATGTCTCCGGCCTCACTCGTCACCTTGCGGGCCATGGTGCGGAACGAGTCCACCACCACCATGCTCGGACGAGCGGTCTCCACGGCGCTTCTGATCGCCTCGAGGACGCCTTCGAAGTCGCGCTCCACGACCGCTTCGCTCAGATCGATGAACCGGATCGCTTTGTTCAGCTTGGCGGGATTGAAGAACGAGTACTGCTGCTGGTAGCGCAGCATCTTCAGCGCCGATTCCCCGAGCACGGTGAAGTACAGGGCGGGACGTGCCGCCGTGGCATTCGCGAACACGATCTGGTGCGCCAGTGTGGTCTTGCCACAGCCGGGTGCCCCTCCGATGATGTTGAACGAGAATTCGGGCAGTCCGCCGCCGAGGATTTCATCGAGGCCGCGCACCCCGGTTGCCAGCTGACGAATCCGTGCCTTCGCGGGGACGCTCGCCTTCTCGGGCGAGGTCGCCTTCGGTGCCTTGGGCCGCCGGCTCTTGGTCTTGCTGGATGCAGTCACGGTATCGTCCCCTCGTCGAAGTCCAGGTCGGAAAGACTGACCCTCGGCCACGTGTCATGCACGAGCCTCAACATGAGCGCCTCCCCGACAAACGTCACCAGGAGTCCGAGGAGGTGAGCCACCAGGACAACCTCGCCATCGGTGAAGCGACGCTTGCGGTTCCCGTCATCGCTGCTCAGACCTTCGATCGCTCCATCCGGTAGGAGGTGCACCGCGCTCAACTCGGGTGCCTCTGACTTGGCGAGGTTCAGCGCGCGAGCGAGCAGTGCGCGGTATCCGCCGGCTCCGAGGAACGTGCTGAGGACCTGACGGAGCCTGTCGGTGACACGACGGGCGGCCGGTAGTCGTCCAGCGCGCTTGCCCGCAGACGACTCGAGCTCCAGAAGCCGCTCTGCCGCGGTCCTCAGCTCCAACGTCGCGCGCGTCATCCATGCCTCCGCAGCTGGATCGGGATACCACGCCGCCGGCGCCGAGGGATGGGTGCCGAGGGCGAGTGAGGCCTCACGGGCATCAGCGAGGACGCCGACCGGATGATCGCGAAGCTCGACAAGGCGCTGGTCGTTCAGATCTGGTTCGACGACCGGCTCGGCCGGCATGACGACCGGCTCCGCCGGCACCGGCACCGGCTCGGCCGAGAAGCCCGCCGGCACTGGCTCGGCAGGCACTGGCTCGGCGTCCAGATCGTAAAATGGGACGTCGATGGTGGCGGTGGCTTTGCGTGAATACGGACTGCAGATGCAGTCCGCCCTGTTGCGAACGATCGCGGCGGTGTTGCGCGCAGGTGCGGAGGATCCGGGCACGAGTAGCGCCGCCGTGCTCGCGGAGCTCGAGGGTGTCGAGCGCGAAATCGCCGAGCTTCCTCGTACCGACCGCCCGATGCTCGATCTCGCGCAGCGGCTCGGCTGGGGCGTTCACGAGATCGACTTCGTCTGGGTGACGCTCGCGCTCGCGGCCGATCCGCGAATGCTCGTGCACGCGCGCGCACTCGACCCGGGTGCGGCGCAAGGCATGTCGCCGGCGCTGTACAGCCGGATCGCACGGCTCGACGCGACGAGCTCGCTCGCGATCGGGCGCGCGATGCATCCGGATCGACCGCTGCCGCGCAGCGGTTTGCTCGTCGGTGCGCCCGGAACGTGGCTGCCGACCAGCACGCCGTGGAGCCCGGTCACCGAGCTGCTCCACTATCTGCTTCGCGAGCACGGCGAACAGCTGCCGATCGGAGTCACGCAGATCGAGGAGCCTGCGGAGATCGTCCTCGATGACGATCAGCGCGAGGCCATCCACATGATGCGGGCGACCCTCGCCCGCGAGATCTTGCACGCGCGGAGCCCGGCGTCGGTCGTCTCTTTTGGCTTGCCCCAACGACGCTCGAGCTCATCGCGAATTGCGTTCCCATCGACGGGGGCGGCGCCGGGCTGGACTCGCAACTTGATGCGCGAGATGCGTCCCTTGGTGATCGATACCGTCGCGCTCGACATGCCCAGGTCCCATTCCCCAGGCGGTAGCTCGAGAATTGCCAGTGTCGGATCTCTCGAAACGATCCACCGAGAATAGGTGTCGAGCGCTGCCTCGGATTGCCCCGGCAACGGCCCGCCACCGGACGCGAGCTCGTCCGGTGCCTTACGCACCCGCTCCAATGTCGAAACATCATAGGAAAGGTCGACACCCTCCTTCGAACGCGCTCGGAGATTGATCGCAGGAAACCGAGCTTTGATCCGCGCGATCGGATTGAACCAAACTGCGTAGCCTGACGGGTCGGGAGTCAGGGGACCCCACGCCGCGTCGATGACGCCCTGATGCAGACCGGTTTGCCAACCCAGATGCTCGGCACGGTCGGCATTGCACCATCCACGTACATGGTGAGCCCCTCTGCTTGAAGCCCACCTTCTTGATCGAGCCGAGGCGACTTCGCGCGAATCTCGTCGAGCGTTGGCGGCCAGCTCAGATTCGACAGTTGTGCGGGTAGCGCCGGCGCCGGCGGCGATGGCCATGAGCTCTCGGTCATCACAGCAGACCCGTTCTCAGGCAGGTCGTCCTTCGTCCGTGCTGGCTCGTCGTCGCAACGCTTGCACCCAACGGTGCTGCACATGCAAGCCAAACTCAGCAGCGCGAGGAGCGCAGCATCTGTAGGCCGCATTGCAGGCAAGTCTACATGTTGATCGCAGCGCCGCGCCCGATCACGCGATGTGAACTCCGCGACCGTCGTTCTAGCGTTGTGTGCCGTCGGACTCCAGCGCCTCGTTCACCCAGGAGAAGCCGACGATGTCCCGCCACTGCACGGCCTGCGGATCCTGGACGTACGACTCGTAGAGGCCGCAGTCTGCGCAGACGTACGCCTCCAGCTTGCCGAGAAGCCGGGACACGTCGCCTAACACGAACGTGCCGGTCTTGATGACCTCCATGCTCTCGCCCACCATGCGCGGGACGACCGAGTCGTCCATGTGATGCACAACGATCGGTACGCCGGGGCCGACCTTGTCACTGCCATGGTCTACCTGCACGTGCCTGGCGTCGATCTGCGTCGCGACGTGGCCGATGCGGAGGCTGTCGCACTTCGGACACTGCTTGGAGCGCTTCATGCGCCGAGCGTAGCCGGTGGTTAGCGAATGCCGCCGGCCATCTTGACCCATTTGCTGGGGTCACCGACCTGCGGACGCTGGCCGCCGCGCACGAGATAGCGCACGCCCTGTGCGAGACCGTCGAGGGTGAGTGGCCACATGCCGAACACGCTCGCGATCACCTCGATCGTCGTGCCGGGCCAGAACCGATCGGGCTCGGGGTTGAACCACGCGGCGCTGCGGAAGTGCGCGGCGAGCCGGCGCAGCCACTCGTGACCCGAGGCGCGCGCCTGCGCGTAGAGGTACATCGAGCCGCCGGGATCGAGGAGCTCGGCCGGGTGCATCAGCGCGTCGCCGACCATCACGAGCTTCTCGTCGCGGTCGGAGGTCGCGAGGAGATCCGCGACCTGGACGGGTTTCCGGAACTCCGCGTCCTCGTAGACGGTGTTGTAGACGCAGTTGTGGAAGTAGTAGCTGCGGAACTTCGCGAACCGGCCGGAGCGGGACGCGGCGGTGAACAGCCGCGACATCAGCTCGCTGTGCGGATCCATCGAGCCGCCGACGTCCATCATCAGGATGACCTTGACGCGGTTGCGCCTCGGCGGCCGGAACACGATCTCGATGTCGCCGGCATTCTTGCAGGTCTTGTCGATCGTCTCGTCGAGATCGAGCTCCTCGAGCGCGCCCTCGCGACCGAGCTTGCGGAGGCCGCGCAGCGCGACATCGATCTGACGAACGTCGAGCACGACATCGCGGCGGTACTCGCGGAACCGGCGCTCGTCGGCGACGGCCATCGCGCTGCGGCCACCGCCGCCACCGACACGCATCCCGTTCGGGTTCTTGCCGCCGGTGCCGAACGGCGACGTGCCGCCTGTTCCGATCCAGCGGTTGCCGCCGTCGTGGCGCTCCTTCTGCTCCTTGAGCCGCTGCGCGAACATCTCGCGCAGCTTCTCGAGGTCCATGCCCTCGAGCAGCTTCCGCTGCTCCGCGGTCAGCGCATCGAACGCCTTCGGATCGTTCAGCCACTCGAGCAGCTGCTCGGTGAGCTGGAGCGCCTGCGGATAGATGTCCTTGAAGTAGGCGAGGAACGCCTCGTCGTACGCGTCGTAGAGCGCGATGTCCTTCACGCACAGCGTGCGCGCGAGCCGGTAGAAGCCGTCGAGCGAGCTCTCGTGGAGCCCGAGCGCCATGGCCTCCATCAGCGCCATCCACTCGTGCGTCGACACGGGGACCTTGCGCTGGCGCAGCTCGTAGAGGAAGTCGATCAGCAAGGGCGATTTCCCTTCAGGCCTTCGCTCGCTTGCCCATCAGCTCCACGTCCTGCTCGGTCTTGAGCAGCGTGCCGAGGAACGGGATGCCGCCGGAGACGCGCGACAGATCGACGTTCGCCTTCTTGAGCGCGAGGATCCAGTCGACGAGCTCCGACGTCGACGGCTTCTTGCGCAGCTTCGGCGTCGCGCGCAGACCGAAGAAGACCTCGAGCGCGTTGTCGAGGACCTTGTCGGTGATGTCGGGGTGGTGGACCTTGACGATCTCCGCCATCAGCTCGCGGTTCGGGAACTGGATGTAGTGGAACACGCAGCGACGCAGGAACGCGTCGGGCAGCTCCTTCTCGTTGTTCGACGTGATGATCACGATCGGCCGCTCGGCCGCCGCGATCTCCTTGCCGGTCTCGTCGATGCGGAACTTCATCGCGTCGAGCTCGTGGAGGAGGTCGTTCGGGAACTCGAGGTCGGCCTTGTCGATCTCGTCGATGAGCAGCACCACGCGCGTCGGTGACGCGAGCGCCTCCCCGAGCGGCCCGAGCTTGATGTACTTCGCGATGTCGCGGACGTCGACCTCATCGCCGAACCGGCTGTCGTGCAGACGCGCGACGGTGTCGTAGACGTAGAGGCCGTCGCGGGCCTTTGTCGTCGACTTCACGTGCCAGCGGATCAGCGGCAGCCCGAGCGAGAGCGCGAGGTTCTCCGCGAGCAGCGTCTTGCCGGTGCCGGGCTCGCCGCGCACGAGCAGCGGCCGCGCGAGTGCCACTGCCACATTGACAGCGTGCTTGAGCTCCTCGCTGGCGATGTAGCTGGCGGTTCCCTGGAACTGGTCGAAGGCTTCGGACATCCCGCCGACCTTAGCGCATTTCCCAAGAAACGGTCAGCCCTGACTGAATCAGCGCTTGGTCTTGCCGGTGATGTAGCCGTCGGCAACGCCGTACAGCCACACCGCGCCGTAGACCAGCGCCGCAGCGCCGCCGAGCAGTGGGATCGCGCCGATAAAGCTCGATCCGGCGACCACGGCGACCGCAAACACACCGATCGCCTTGTCGGTCTCTCCGTTGACGAGCTGACCGACGCCGGGGATCACCGCGCTGCACACCGCAGGGACCACACCGTTGCCACCGCTGCCACGTCGAACGAGCGCCTTGCTCATGCGGACGTTATGACACGGACAGGAGCGCCGTGACCAACGAGGCGACGATCATGCCGATTCCGGCGAAGAAGAACGGGACATCACGGCGAGCGAGACGGTGGCGCTGAGTAACTTGTTCCAGAGTAGACATGACCGCTGTCTGGAGCACATCGCGGACCAGATCCGGAGACAGCGGTTTCAGTGCATTAGGGCTGTCCGTTCGTCCCGCAAGCGGACACCGTCCGGACACCTGGACAGCGGGCCGTTCACAGCGTGACGCGCTGGCAACGCTGAACGCGGATTACTTAGAAGGACGTCGAGAAGCCGAGCATGAACAAGATGTAGTGGCTCTTGAACGTGCCCTGGTTGTAGGGGTTCTCGGTCTGGAACTTCGGCTGCAGAAGCGGATTCGTCGGGTCGGGCCCCTGCCGGTCGTCGAGCGCACGATCCTGACCGTTGCCCGCGCAGCCGAACGTGCCCGCGGCGCCGGTCGGGTTGCAGTCCGACCCATCGGCCGACGCTCCCGGGTTCGTGTTCGTGCCCTCGTAGACAAAGCCACCGCCCGCGTTGATCTGCCACTTCTTGGCCTTGTAGGCACCGCCGACGGCGAACGTGGTGCGCGCCGCGCCATCGAGGTTCGCGCGCAGCCAGCCGGTGCGCGCGGCCTTCGTGTCGTACGCGATGCCGGCACGCACGACGACCTGGTTCGGATCGAGACCCTCGCCGAGCGGCATGTGCCAGCTCCCACCGAGGCGCACGCCGAACGTGTCCTTGAGACCGTAGTTGAGGAAGTTCTTCTCGAGCGGCTGCGAGAAGGTCTGCGGCTGGCCGTTGACGTCGTTGTTGTAGAGGCCGGAGTCGATCACGACCTTGTACTGCTGCGGGCTCGTGCAGTCGGGATCCACCAGCGCGCCATTCTCGTCGTGCTCGCACGACGCGCCCCAGTTCTCCCAGTTCAGGTTCAGCTCGACGTCGCCCTTGAGCGCGCCGTTCTCCCCGATGATCTTGTAGCGGCCGCCGATCGTCGCGTTCTGCGGCAGCTCGAGCGAGATGCACGCCTTCTGCTTCTCGAACGTGCCGCCGGTCGCGCACGACACCATGTCGTCGGGGACCGGACCGAGCGACGTGTTCGTCGACACACCCGGCGCCTTCACGGACTGCGCGGTGCCCTTCGCGCGAATGATGAACGGCGAGTTGTAGACGGCGCCCAGCTCGATGTTCGGCGTCGGGCGGTACGTCGCGCCGATTCCGAACGCCGGGATGAAGCCATCCTTGACCTCGGCGGTGAACAAGCTGTCCTGGTTCACGCTCTCGGTGACGTTGACCGGCGTGCCCCACACGGCGACCACGCTCTTGCTCTGCAGGCTGCCGGCGGTGAAGCGCGCACCGACGTCGAGCTTGTCGAAGATGCGATAGCTCGCCGCGATCGTCGGCAGTAGCAGCTTTGACTCCTGCTGGAGGATGTCGTAGCGCGTCGGCGGCGGCGCGATCTCCGGATCGCCGGGGTTCGCCGCGCTCGGGAACTTGTAGCCGCGGCTCATGTCGCGGAACGGATAGCCACTCGGCGCGTACAGCCCGACCGCGAGCCGGAGGCCGCAGACCTTGCCCATCAGGTCGCTGACCACCGCGATCACCGGGATCGGCTGGAACTTGCCGATGCCGAGGGGCGGCTTCGGATCGTTCTCGACGAGCGGATACGGCGTGCCCTCGTAGCCGGTGTCGAGATCCGGCGAGTCGTCGTAGGTGCCGCGCCGCTGGAACTCCATGAAGTAGCGGATGAAGGTGGTCGAGATCGTGATCGTCCAGCCCGTGGTCTTCGCGAGACCGGCCGGGTTCACGCTGAGGGCCTCGCCGTCGTCGACGGAGGCGACCGCCGCGCCCGCGCGCGAGGTCGACGTCGCGCCGCTGCCCGGCAAGAACAACCCGCCCGCGTGCGCCACGTGTGCGGTGACCAAACTGCTGGCGATCAGGAGCCCACCGAGCTTCATGGTGGGTGAACCTAACCCAGTTTCGCGGTCTATGATGCGGACATGCGTCGCGCCTCGATCGTGGTGGTGATCCTGGGACTCGCTTCCGAGGGTCACGCGGAGGTGCCCGACGACCTCCGCGCGTCGACCGACGTGCTGTTCCCGGCCTCGGGGCCGATCCTCCACGACGCGCTAAAGCCCGAGCTGGACAACGTCAGGTGGAAGAGGGACAGCCGCTTCTCGATCTCGCTGTTCGGCGACGGCTACGAGTCGATCGTCTTTCCGTCCGGTTCGATGACCCGCGAGCAACTCGTGGCGCACCTCGAATCCATCTGGGGTCCTCCTGTCGTGCACGGGACCCAGCTCGAAAAGAAGTGGTTCTGGGTGAGCACCGCGAAGGGCGTGCGAGCCATGGTCGCCAGCAACACATTTCCGCCGACGATCACCCTGACCGAGTTCCTTCCCGTCGAGAAACTGCTCGGTGCGGGACCCTCTCTCGCCGCAGACCGACTTCGGTTGCCGGGAACACCGGTCGACGAGATTTGGCAGACGAAACAGCTCCGCATCGTGTTCGACGGCACGCCGCGGTGGGCACAGGCACCGCAGCTCCGCCGCACCGACTGGGAGAACTGGCCCGGGGACACGCGCGTCGAGGTTCACATCGACAAGTCGGGTCGTCTCGACGGCTACCGCCTCGAGATCCCGTACGAGCACCATCCGCCGTTCGCGCAGCAGGTGCGCGAGCTGATGACGAAGGCATGGGGCAAGCCGGCAAAGCGAGGCAAGAAGCTCATGTTCACCGGCAAGGCCGGCACCGCGACCGCTCTCGACAACGGAGTTGCCTGGGAGCTCGAGCTGATGGTGAAGCTGCCGAAGCCGAAGCGCTGACTAGAACCAGGTCGAGAATCCGAGCATGAACAAGATGTAGTGCCCGTTGAAGGTGCCCTTGTTCGTCGGCGCCTCGATCTGCGCATCGGGAACAACGATCGGATTGATCGGGTCGGGGCCCTGACGCTCGTCACTGCCGACCGGGTTCTCGACGCCATCGCCGTTGCAGCCGAGCATCGCGCGGTCCTTCACGACCGGGTTGCAGTTGCCGGGGTTCGTGGCTTCGCCGTCGAGGATCAGGCCGCCGCCGATGTCGACCTTCCACCGCTTCGCCTTGTAGCCGGCGCCAAGCGTCATCGTCGTCCTCGACGCGCCATCCACATCGGCGCGCAGCCAGCCGGTCTTCGCTGCCGCCGTGTCGTAGCCGAGGCCACCGCGAAGCTGGATCACGTTCTCGCCCTGCGGGATGTCGTAGCTGCCGCCAACCCGCGCGGTGAACACGTCCTTGAAGCCGTGCATGATCAAGTTGTCCTTGATGCCCAGGTTCGGCGTGCCGTTGAGATAGATCTGCGCGTCCGCGACGACGCGGTAGTTCGATGCGCGCTCCGCGCTCCAGTTCTCCCAGCCGACGTTCAGCTCGACATCCCCGCGCTGCTTGCCCTCGGCGTCGAGGAACTTGTAGCGGCCGCCGAGCGTGGCGGTCATCGGCAGATCGAGCTCGACGCATACTTTTTGTTTCTGCACCGTGCCGCCGGGCGCGCAGCGGGGCTCGCCATCCGACGGACCGATCGTGATCGGCATGCCGTTGAGTCCAACGTTCGGACCCGTCTCGCTGGTCGCGTCGCCCTTCGCCGAGATGCTGACCGCGGAGTTGTACGCGGCGCCGATCTCGATCGCCGGCGCAGGGCGGTACGTGACGCCGGCGCCAAACGCCGGGACGAAGCTGTCCTTCGCGTCGACGGAGAACAGCGCGTCCTCCTTCACGTACTCGACGGTGTTGGCAGGATTGCCCCAGATCGTGACGGTGGACTTCAGGTGCGCGAAGCCCGCGGAGAACCGCGCGCCGATGTCGAGCTCGGGAAGGATGCGATAGCTCGCCGCGATCGACGGAAGGATCACCGCGGCTTCCTGCTTCGTGATGTCGTAGCGCGCGGGGTTCGGCGCCTCGTTGAAGTCGCCGTTGAAGACGTACTTGCGGCAGCCGTTCGCTCCGACGGTGCAGAGCTCGCGGAACGGATATGCGTTCGGCGCGTAGAGGCCGACCGCGACGCGCAGGTTCGGCACCTTGCCGCCGAGGTCGCTCGAGATCGCGAACACCGGGACCGGCTGAAAGCCGCCGAAGCCGAGCGCCAGATCCGGATCGTTACGCACCGTCGGGTACGGCGTGCCCTCGTACGGAAGCGCCTCCGCCGACAGATCGTCGTACGTGCCGCGCCGGGTGAACTCCATCGCGTAGTTGATGAGCGCCATCGAGATCGTGATCGTGGTGCCCTTGGACTTCGCGAGACCGGCAGGGTTGATCGACAGCGCCTCGCCGTCGTCGGTCGACGCGACCGCGGCACCTGCGCGCGAGGTCGACACCGCTCCGGAGCCCGGGAGGTACAGCCCACCTGCCTGCGCCGCCGGAACCACGCCTAGAATCGCGAACCCCGCAAGCCAACGAAGCTTCATGGAGTCGCGACGTTAACCGGCCCTGCGGCGCTCCACCAGTCCGATATGGGTCAACAAGATGGCGATCGCCGCCGGTGTGACGCCGCTGATCCGCGACGCCTGACCGATCGATCGCGGGCGGATCGCCTCGAGCTTCTCGATCACCTCGCGCGAGAGCCCGGGGATGTCGCGGTAGATCATCTCGTCGGGGAGCCGCACCGACTCCGCGCGCACCATGCGCGAGGCGTCGGCCTCCTGGCGCTTGAGATATCCCGCGTACGTGATCTCGACCTCGAGGCGTTCGAGTGCCTGCGGGCTCGCATCACCGGGCGATACGCCGCCCGCGGAGGCGATCTGCTCGACGGCGCGCCAGTCGAGCTCCGGGCGCTTCATCAGCTCCGCGAGCGTCGCGCGACGCCCGACGAGCGGCGCGGAGCCAAACGCCGCGAGCTGCGCGTTGACCGCGTCGCTGCCGGTGACAAACGCGCGCTCCGCACGCTCGTGCGCGGCCGCGAGCTCGGCGCGCCAGCCCTCGTACTCGCGCCAGCGCTCGTCAGAGACGAGGCCGAGGCGGCGGCCGATCGGTAGCAGGCGATCGACCGTGTTGTCCTCGCGGAGGAGGAGCCGGAACTCCGCGCGCGACGTCATCATCCGGTACGGCTCCTTCGTGCCGCGCGTCGTGAGATCGTCGACGAGCACACCGCCGTACGCCTCGTCGCGCCGCAGGATCAACGGCTCGCGATCGCCCGGGCCGAAGCCGAGCGCGAGCGCCGCGTTGATCCCGGCGAGCAGGCCCTGGATCGCGGCCTCCTCGTAGCCGCTCGTGCCGTTGATCTGGCCCGCGTGATAGAGGCCGGCGCAGCGGCGCGTCTCGAGCGTGGGCAAGACCTCGCGCGGATCGATGAAGTCGTACTCCACCGCGTACCCGGCGCGCGTCATCTCCGCCCGCTCGAGCCCGGGGATCGTGCGGAGAAACGCGAGCTGCACGTCGTAGGGCAGCGAGGTCGAGATGCCGTTCGGATAGACCTCGGCGGAGTCGATGCCCTCCGGCTCGAGGTAGATCTGGTGGCGGTCCTTGTCGGCGAACCGCACGATCTTGTCCTCGATGCTGGGGCAGTAGCGCGGCCCGGTGCCCGCGATCTCCTTGCGGTAGAGCGGTGAGCGCGGGAGTCCCTCGCGAATGACCGCGTGCGTGCGCTCGTTCGTGTACGTGACCCAGCACGGGAGCTGCGGCAGCGGCGGGCGCTTTGGCTCGCGCGTCCACGCGAACATCGGCGTCGGTTCGTCGCCGTGCTGGAGCTCGAGCCCCTGCACGTCGATCGTCTTGCGATCGATCCGACACGGCGTGCCGG
>JACCRC010000128.1 GCA_013813765.1 Deltaproteobacteria bacterium
GTCGCGGCGATCGCGCCCTTGGAATCGGCAGAGCCCAGGCCGTAGGGACGGTCGTTCGCGAGGCGTGCGGTCCGCGGATCGCGCGACCACCCCGCGTTCGCAGGCACCGTGTCGACGTGCGCGTTGATGATCCGCTTCGGCGTGCCCCAGCGTGCGAACACGTAGGCGCCCGCACTGCCGTCGGTGCGCGGAGCCGAGCTGACGATCACCTCGTCGGCGCCTCGCGCTCTCAACAGCGGCGCGAGGTGCTCGCACAGCGCGCGCTCGTCGCCGGGCCCACGCTCGGGGCCCGCTTGCTGGGTGGGGAAGGCGATCAGCTCGGAGAGCAGCGTGGCGGCCGGTGTCATGGTGACGCGGAAGCGTACTCCGAGCGCGCATCGAGCAGGGACCGCCACGACGGGTGCCGCTCGATCAGCGCGAGCCCGCGCACCAGCAGCGACTTGCCCGGCTCGGTGCGATGCCACGTGGACGCTCCCGACGGGTGTGGCAGCGGAATCAGGTCGAGTGCGTGGCCCGCCAGCTCGATCCGCCGCTGAGCACCGACGATGTCCTTGAGCTGCAGATCCTTCGCTGCGTGTGGCCCGAGCAGCTGCGCGATGGCGAGCTTGCCAACGGCGATCACCAGCTGCGGCTTCAAGATCTTCACCTCGCTCGCGAGGTGGCGGCTGCAACGCTCGATCTCGACCGGCGAGGGCACTCGGTCGCCGCCTTTCTCTGCCTTGCCCGGAAAGCAGCGACAGACGGCGGCCATGTATACGCGCCCGCGGAACTGCTCCTCGGTCATCCCGATCGTGGAGAACCACTGGAACATCGTCTTGCCCGCCGTCCACGCGAACGGCCGGCCCATCGGGCCTTCCTTGTCGCCCGGAGCCTGGCCGACGAGCATCACCGGCGACAGCACCGGCGTTCCCGTGACCACCGGCCCGATCATGTCGGCGCAGTCCGTACAGCCTTTCAGGCGTGTGACGTGACGCTTGATCTGGACGAGAGCAGACACGCGGACACTATGGAGCAGTCCTGTGACGCTGGCACGGTCCGGAGTCGGCCAACTCCGCGCGGGATCTACCGATGTAGATCACGCTGCACGCCGGTGCCGCCACGCTAGACTAGGGGCGTGACGGTCCAGACCCACGAGCCTCCCCACCAGGAGCTGATCAAGCGAGTCCTCGGCGCGAACTACCTCGAGCTCAAGCTCGGTCGTCTCGCGATCGAGGAGGCCGACTACACCACCATCGCGAAGATGACGGTGTTCGAGGGTGACCAGCAGGTCGAGGTCGAGGGCAAGGGCGTCGGTGTCGTCGACGCGATCTTCCACGGCATGCTCGACCGCTACGCGCGCGAGTACCAGTCGCTGAAGACGATCCAGCTCACCGGCTTTCACGTCGGTGCCGACCTCGAGACCAAGAAGGTCCAGGCCGGTCACGATGCCGTCGGCCGGGTGACGCTCGACATCATGAACAGCGAAGGCCGCCGGTTCACGTTCAGCGATCAGTCGCGGTCCGTCACGATCTCGATCGCGCGCGCCGTCCTCAAGATCACGCAGGCGTTCGTCAACGCCGAGCGCGCGTTCCTGACGCTGCACAACGCGCGTCGCGATGCGATGTCGCGCAACCGCGAGGACCTCGTTTCGCGATACACGGCGGAGATGGCGCAGGTCGTCGAGAGCACGTCCTACGCGGAAGTAATCTCGAACATCCGCAAAGAGCTGGGCTAGAGCGTCGCTTCGGCCGCCGTGAGCTCGGCGTTGACGAGCTTGCCCCCGCGTGTGACGCCGAGCTTCGTCTTCGTTCCCGGCGCGCGATTCCAGATCAGGAGCCACGCACCACCGGGGCTCAGCTCGGTGACCGACACTCCGTCGACGGTCACCACCACGTCGCCCTCGATCAGACCGGCGAGCGCGGCTGGACCGCCCGGCTTGATGCGAATGAGGCGCACGACCAGCGCCCGCGGATCGCGATCCGCGCCGATGCTCGCGAGGGTGACGCCGGAGACCTCGGTTGCGCCGACCACCGGTACGTCGACGTCGATGCGCTGCGCCGCCTGCAGCGTGACGAGCCTGAGTCCGTCGGAGTAGTTGCTCGAGAGCCCGTCGCACGAGACCGCGATCTGCCCCGCCGGCGCCGCAGGGATCATGAACGCCCCCTGCGCGTCGGTGCGCACGCCGTCGCCTTGCGCGATCACGGTCGTATCCGCGGCGAGGCGGGGCACGGCACGGCAGGTCATGCCTTCAATGGGCTTCCCGGTCCGGAACTCGCGCACGTGCCCGGCGACCGCGCCGGAGCCGGTGCTCGTCAGCGTCGATCGCGTGGTGCGTGCGGCCGCCACCTCGACGACGGCGCTCGCCGCTTCACCCGCGGTCCGCGCGGTGACGATGTAGCTCCCCGGCGAGAGGTTGCGCAGCACGTAGACATTGCCCTGGAGCGTTGCGGCGACCGGCGCACTCCACGTCGTGCTGCGGACCGCGCTGACCTCCGGTGCGGTCTTGAAGCCGACCACCGTCACGTCGATCGCGCCCGGTGCCGGCAGCACGAGCGTGACGTCGCGGCGGCCCGCGCGGATTCCTGCGAGCGTGACGTCGACGCCAGTCGCCGAGCGCGCGCGGAGCGCGTACGTGCCGGTGTCCAGATCGCGGATCGAGAAGCGACCGTCGACGTCGGTCGTGTCGGCCGGGTCGGGTGCGCCCCACGGCAACCGTGGCTCGCCGTCATCTGGGACGAGCTCTGCGACGACGCGTACGTCGGGAACCGGGGCGCCGTCGCCGTCGACGACCGTACCGGCGATCTCGAGGTGATCGATCTGCACGGCAAGCATCACGCCGGTCACCGACGCGTTGCCGTCGGCGAGCGCGATCAACGGAAACTCCGTGCCCCTCGTCGGGCGTAGCCGCGAGCTCGCGAGCACGTTGCGCATGACCGCCGGCCGGTAGGATCCGCCGCCGGTCATCGTCGCTGCGCGGTAGTTGCCGTCAATGTCCGTCGTTGCTTGGCCGGCGTCGTTGGCGCTCGTGTGGCGGAATAACACCGTCACACCCGAGACCGGGGCCCCGTTCTGATCGACGACGCGGCCCGCGATCGAGGCCGCGTATGCGACGTCGATCGTGATCTCCTTGGTCTCGCCGCGTCCGAGCTGGAGCGATCCGGGCGGGCTCCCGAAGGCGCCGATGCGGGTGTCCTCGGCGGAGAACGACCATGCACCTGGGCGGAGACCGCGTGCCTCGAAGCGCCCGTTCGCGTCGGCGATGATCCGCGGCAGGTCCTGGTCGTTCGGGCCGTGCGCGCCGATGAACGCGCCGGGGAGCGGCTTGCCGCCGCGGATCACTCGCCCGATCACGGTGCCGAGTGGCTCGACCTCGAGGATCACGCCCTCGTGCGTGGCGAGCGAGACGAGCAGCGCCGCCGGTTTCGCGACGTCGTATGGCAGCGCAGTGAACCGGATCTCCGCGCGCGGCACGCCGGTCAGCACGAACGAGCCGTCGTCCTGAGAGACCGCGGTCGAGAGTGGCCCGCGACCCTGCGTGTCGACAGCCGCGACGCGCGCGCCGCCGATCGGCCGCCGCTGATGATCGACGACGGTGCCGCGGATCGTCGAGCCGACTGCGAGGCGGATCTCGACCTCCACACTCGTCTGGCCGACGCCGACGACGGCGGGCGTGCCTCGCGGCGAGTCGCTCATCGCTTCGGCGCGGGCGAACAGGAGGTGGCGGCCTGCCGTCATGCGGTCGAGGCGGAAGTGGCCCGTGGCGTCGGTGAACGCAGCACGCAGCGGTGTGCCGCTCGCGCCGCGCGGACCGGGCGGCACGAACACGTATGCGTATGGAATTGGCGCGCCGGTGTCGTCGCGGATCACGCGGCCCACGATCGTCGCTTCGGGCACGAGCGAGAAGTCGACCTCGATGCGGCCGGGCACGATCGTCGTCGCCGCGATCGCCGCATAACCGTCGGCGGAGACGTCGACGGTCACGAAGCCGGGCCAGCGCGGTTCCACGCAGAGCTCGTACGTTCCCTTGTCGTTGCTCGTCACCGCGAGACCACCCGGAACGGAAGAAATCCCTTCGGGCAGACGCACGATACGCGCCTTCACGATCGGGCCGCCCGACGCGTCTCGCACCGTGCCGAACATCGCGGCGGCGCAGGTGCCCAGCTGGAGCTCGAGCCGGTCGGGCGGTGGCGCGCGGTGCGGCTCGCGGAGATCGACATCGACGATCGCGCCCGTCTTGTCAGGCGCCGTCGCGCGCACGCTCCATGGCATTGCGGCCTGCACCCCGAAGTCGAACTCGCCAGTGCTGGTCGTGGTGCGTCGCGGTGCGGTGACGAGACCGCTCTCCGACGCGAGGCTCGCGAGCTCGACGGTCGCGCCCGCCACCGGTGCGCCGCGAAACGTCACGCGTCCCGCGATGCGCCGCCGCTTCACGTCGGGCTGGCGCAGCCACGCCGGAACCTCCGTGCCCTCGGCTTGCGGGCTCGGAAGTGGACCACCACCTGCGGCCGCAGGGGCATTCGACCCCGAGACAAGCGCACTCGCGGGAGCCGTCGTGCTGCCGCTTCCGTGGTTGCGGCGCATCAGCCAGAAAGCAACGACGAGCACGAGCAGCACGAGTGCGGCGACGACGACCTTCTTCATGGCGATAGCTCCCATGGCCAGCGATCCGGCGGCCTTCGAGGGTTCTGCGTATCCGGCGATCGGTGCGAGCACGGCGAGGCCACCCGATCCGCGCTCGCGCTCGGCGATCCGAGCACGAAGCTCGTCGAGTGCGACCTTGAGGCGGCGGCGGACCGTCCCCTCCGGCAGCTCGAGCCGCCTGGCGATCTCGGCGCACGTGAGCTCCTCGAAGTAGTGCAGCAGCACCGTCGAGCGATAGGGCTCCGCGAGCCGCAGCACCTCGCTCGCGACGAGCTGCTGGAGCTCGACCCGCTGCACGAGCTCGTCCGGTGTGGGCGATGAGGTCAGCGCCGCAGCGGCAGCGTTCGCGTGCTCGCGAGCTTCACGGCGCGTGCGGCCGCGTACCCGCATGCGCGCGAGGTTGCGTGCAACACGCGAGAGCCAGGGACGCAGCGGTCGCCCGTCGTCCGGCCGATCGGCCGCAGCGACGACGAATGCGTCCTGGGCCAGATCCTCCGCCTCGTCGCCGCGCAGCAGCGTGCGCGCGAGCCGGCGCAGCCACGCCATTTCCGCGGTCAGCTCCGCGAGCCGGGGATCGGGATCCGCGCTTTCCATGGTTCACGGATAGAGTGCCGCCGCGGCCGCGACCGTTCGCTACTTTGATCGGCTAGTGCCGTGTGGCCTTGTGCTCGAACGGGTTCGCCGCCTCGAGCTGGGCGGCGACGCGGAGCAGGAGGTCCTCGCGGCCGTACGCGGCGACGAGCTGCACGCCGATCGGCAGGCCTTGCGCGTTGTGATAGAGCGGCAGCGAGCACGCCGGCTGGCCGGTCGCGTTGAACGGCGGCGTGAACGGCGTGTAGTCCGCGGCGCGGAAGATCGCGGCGAGCGGATCCTCGTTCGTCGACGCGAACGTACCGAGCTTCGCGGGCGGCTCCGCGAGAGTTGGCGTGAGCAGGAGGTCGTACGCCCCCCAGAACCGAGCCGACTCGCGCGTGTTGCGCTGGATCCAGCGCCACGCGGCCGCGTACGCGGGTCCGGAGATCAGGCGGCCAAGCTCCGCGAGCGCCCAGGTGAGCGGCTCGACCTCGTGCTGCGCGATCTTCCGGCCGAGCACGTGCGACGACTCGTCGAGGTCCATCGTGGCGCCGACCGCCCAGATCGACAGGAACCGCGGCGTCCATTCCGGATCGCGAAGCGCGGCGGGGAACGCGGGCTCGACGACGTGGCCAAACGACTCGAGCAGCTGCACGGTGTGCCGCACGGCCGCGACGCAGTCGGGGTGAGAGTCGACGATCTTGCCGTCGAGGCCGAGGCGATGCGTCTCGACGCCGATCTTCAGCTTGCCGGTCGGCGTCGTGAGCTCGGCCGTGTAGGGCCGAAGCTGCGTGGGCGCGGTGTATGGATCGCCGGGCACCATGCCGGCGAGCACGTCGAGCACCGCCGCCGAGTCGCGGACCGAGCGCGCGACGACGTGCTCGTTGACGAGGCCGCCGTTGATGTCGCCGAGGTTCGGCGAGAATGACACGCGACCGCGCGATGGCTTGAGCCCGAACAGCCCGCAGCACGCGGCGGGGATGCGGATGGAGCCGCCGCCGTCGTTTGCGTGTGCGATCGGGACGAGGCCCGCGGCGACCGCGGCGGCGGAACCGCCCGAGGAGCCACCGGTCGAGCGCGTGGTGTCATACGGGTTGCGCGACGGCGGCCATGCAGGCGGCTCGGCCGTGGGAAGGATGCCGAGCTCGGAGGTGTTCGTCTTGCCGACGACGATGAAGCCCGCGCGCTTGAGCTGCGTCACGAGGTGACTATCGTGCGGATACTTGATGCCGGCCTGCTTGAACGGCAGGAGCCCCGAGGTGGCGAGCGCACCGCCGACGGTGGCGCAGATGTCCTTGATGAGGATCGGGACGCCGCGGAACGGGCCGGGGAGCGGGTTCTCGGCGTCGGCGCGGGCCTGGTCGTAGAGCGGGACGATGACGGCGCCGAGGTCTGCGTTGTGCTTCTCGATCCGGGCGATCGCGAGATCGACGAGCTCGCGCGGCGAGGCCTCGCCGGAGCGAACGAGCTCCGCACAGGCCGTCGCATCGAGGTCGGAGACGTGCATGGGGCGACAGTACCCGGGCCGCCGGTATAAAACCCGCTTATGGACGGAATCCTCTCCGGCAAGCGGGCGCTGGTCACGGGTGGTGGCCGCGGCATTGGTGCGGCGATCGCGCGCACGCTCGCGGGCGCCGGAGCACGCGTCGTCGTGTGCGGTCGTAACAAGCCGGACCTCGATGCGATCGCGAAGGAGATCACGGGCGTCGCGATCAAGCTCGACTTGATGGATCGCGCGGCGACCGACGAGGTGCTGGCGTCGGTCGGTCATGTCGACGTCCTCGTCAACAACGCGGGCGCCGCGGAGAGCGCCTCGCTCGAGAAGACCACCGACGCTCTGTGGGATCGGATCATGGAGCTCGACGCGACCGCACCATTCCGGGTGACCCGCGCGCTCGCGCCGGGGATGGTGAAGGCGGGGTGGGGCCGGGTGATCAACATCGCGTCGAACGCGGGCGTCTCGGGCTACGGCTACACCTCGGCGTACTGCGCCGCGAAGCACGCGATGGTCGGCATGACCCGCTCGCTCGCGATCGACCTCGCGCGCACGGGCGTCACGATCAACGCGCTGTGCCCGGGCTGGGTCGACACGCAGATGGTCGAGGAGGCGGTCACGCGGATCGCGAACAAGACCGGCCGCACCGCGGAGGAAGCGCGCACGTCGCTGGCCGCGATGAGCCCGCAGAAGCGGATGATCGAGCCGAACGAGGTCGCACACGCCGCGCTCATGCTGTGCGCCCACGCGGCGCGCGGCATTCACGGCCAGACGATCGTGATCGATGGAGGAGCGATTCTCAAATGAGCGCGCAGGACGTCATCGTTCCCGGCTGGCCGACGCCGAAGGGCTACTCGAACGGCCGCGTCGGCAAGGGGCAGGCGGTGCATGTCGGTGGCCAGATCGGCTGGGACGCGAACGGGAAGTTCGCGCAGGTCGATCCTCGCAACCACGAGCGCGTCGGGTGGTTCGTCGCGCAGTTCGCGCAGACACTCGACAACGTGATCGCGGTGGTCGCCGCGGCCGGTGGGGCCGTCGAGGACATCGCGGACATGACCGTCTACGTCACCGACATGGACATGTACCGGAGCTCCCGCAAGGAGCTCGGCGCCGTGTGGCGCGAGCGGCTCGGCAAGCACTATCCGGCGATGGCGCTCGTCGCGGTCACCGCGCTGTTCGAGCGCGAGGCGCTCGTCGAGATCCAGGCTGTCGCTTACATCGGGGAGTCACCGTGATCCGGCAACCGAAGTCGTTTCTGTTCGTGCTCGACAAGGGCGTCGCCACGATCACGCTCGATCGCGAGAAGCGGCTCAACGCACTGACGTTCGAGGTCTACGAGGAGCTCGCCGAGACGTTCGAGCAGCTCGACCGGTTCGACGAGGTCCGCGCGGTCGTGATCACCGGCAAGGGTCGCGGCTTCTGCTCGGGCGGCGATCAGGACGACATCATCAAGCACCTGCTGGGACGCGATACGCCCGCGCTGCTCGCGTTCACGCGCGCGACCGGCCGGCTGATCAAGGCGATGCGCGCCTGCAAGCGCCCGATCGTCGCCGCGGTGAACGGCACGGCGGTCGGCGCCGGCGCGGTGATCGCGTGCGCGAGTGACTTCCGGATCGCCGCCGCGCCCGCGAAGTTCGGCTTCATCTTCCCCGGTGTCGGCCTGTGCGGCGCCGACATGGGCATCACGTACCTGTTGCCGCGGATCGTCGGGCTCGGGCACGCATCCGAGCTCCTGTTCTTCGGGGACATCATCCTCGCGCCGCGCGCGCTCGAGATCGGGCTCGTCAACCGCGTGGTTCCCGACGGTGAGGCATGCGTGAAGCTCGCGCAGGAGTGGGCCGAGCGACTCGCGCGCGGGCCAGCCTTTGCGCACGCGATGACGAAGCAGATGATCGAGAGCGAGCACACGATGGCGCTCGCCGAGGCGATCGAGGCCGAGGCGCAGGCGCAGGCACTGTGCATGCAGCACCCGGACTTCGCCGAGGCGCACGCTGCGTTCAAGGAGGGGCGGCCCGCGAAGTTCCGCGGTGCGCCCGAGTGATGCGCCTCTCGAGCGACGACCTGCCGATGTTCTTCGAGGCGGCGCACACCACGCTCGCCACGCGACTGCGCGAAGCGATGCCCGCGCTTGAAGCGCTCGAGCAGCCAGGTGCGTACGGTTCGGAGGCCGAGCGCGATCGCGCCGCCGCGCGGGCGCTCGCCGAGGCGTGCCTGTTCGATCTGGTCGTGCCACTCGGAGATACGGACGCGGCCTCGCAGCTCGAAACCCCCGGCTCGCCGTTGATCGACACGCGCGGCCTGTGCCTCGCGCGCGAGATGCTCGGCTACGTGTCACCGCGCGCCGATTCGATCTTCGCCGTGCAGGGCCTCGGGACGCACGCGATCGCGCTCGCCGGCAACGCATCCCAGCGCGCGCACCTGAAGGCGTTCGCGCGCGGCGCGGGCATCGCGGCGTTCGCGCTGACCGAGCC
>JACCRC010000143.1 GCA_013813765.1 Deltaproteobacteria bacterium
CACCGACGATCAGGGCGCGGCACTCGAGACGGTGTCGGCCGGCGCGGTCAACGCATACATCTCGATGCAGTCGATGTACGCGACGAGCTACACCGACTCGACCGCGCGGTGCTTCGCGCACACGCCGGCCTCGGCGGGCGAGTCGTTTGCGGGCCAGTGGGGCTGCAGCCCGTGGATGAGCGCGATCGTCGCCGATGCGATGGATCAGTTCGCGACGGAGACCGGCGGTGCACTGGCCACCAACGCGAAGAGCTCGATCATCAAGCTCGGCAAGGTGATCGCGACCCAGGGCCGCGACTCGAGCGGCAAGCCGTACTACTGGATGGGCGTCGGCAGCCTCGCCGACGACGTCGACCCGTACCACGAGCACTGGGGCGAGCCGGCGTACGTCGTCGCGCTGGCATACTTCCACGGCGGCAAGACCGATGCGTCGCTCAAGACCGCTGCGACCCAGATGCTCGCGGGCCTCAAGAGCTACGGCAGCGTGCCTCACCTGCGCAGCTTCAACTGGCAGTGCCGCAGCGCGGTCGCCGCGCCGTACTACCTGAAGTAGCTCTCGGGCAGTCCGGCCTGCTCACTCGAGGCGCCCCGCGGTCGAGCTTGCCGATCTCGCGACACTCGAGCTGCACGGCTCGCCGCGTGAGCCATCCGCCGACGCGTGCCCGATCACGACCTCGGTGCGTCGTCGCGCGGGGCGAACCGCTCGAGGATCACGAGCAGCGCCGCACCGAACACCATCAGCGCGATCGCCGCGGCGAGCTGCGGCTGCTTCTCGGTGATACCGAGCAGGTGCTCGGTGGCGGAGACCGTCGCGTAGTCGCCGGGCAGCACGTTGTCGCGCAGGAGCGGCACCAGGCCGTGCGACGACTCGCGCACGCTCACGACCTGCTTCCATGGCCAGATGATCAGCAGCGAGCCGAGCAGAAACCCGGTGAGTGTCGCCGTCGTGATGTCGTGGTGGCGTTTGAACATCCAGCTGAGGAGCCGCGAGAACATCATCAGCCCGACGACGCAGCCCGCGGCGAACACGCCGATCATGGCGAGATCGAACGTCTTGATCGCATTCATCACCGGCCCGTACGCCCCCATCAGCAACAGGATGAACGAGCCGCTGATGCCCGGCAGGATCATCGCGCAGATCGCGATCGCACCGGCCAAGAAGTAGAAGGCCAGGTTGTCAGGTGCGGTCGCGACGCCGCTGAACGCGATCGCGCCGGCCGCGACGGCGCCGACGACGAAACCGGCGATCGGTGGCACGGACCAGCGCCGGACCTTCTTGCCGCAGATCAGCACGCTCGCCGCGACCAGCCCGAAGAAGAAGCTCCACATCAACACCGGTTGGTGCTCGAGGGCCCACGTGATCGGCCGCACCAGGAGCACGATGCTCGTCGCGATGCCGGCGAGCAGCGTCACCAGGAACGTGCCGTTGATCTGCAGCCACGCCGCACGTACACCCTGCGTGCGCAACACGCGGAGCGTCTCGGGCCCGAACGCTCGGATGGTCGCGAGCAGCTCCTCGTAGATGCCCGAGATGAACGCGATCGTGCCTCCTGACACGCCGGGGACGACGTCGGCCGCGCCCATGGCCATGCCCTTGAGATACAGCAGCACCCGCTGGCGAATGGTCCTCTTCATCGGAATTCCTTCTAGCAAGACGCCTAACCGAGCGCAGACCACCTCGGTGGCGTGGGGACCAGCATCAGCGCCTACTTCGCACCGACATACCGCAGGTCGTCTTAGCACGGCGACTGGCGAACCGCGTAACGCCCAAAACGCACCACTCGTGACTTCAACGTTGCGAAGGCTCCGGAGCATTGCGGGCCCTGCCGGTCTGCTGTGTTGCCTCGTTCACCTGGCGGGTGTGGCCTTCGGGTGCTGTATTCACAAGCTGACGAGCCGCATTGCTGCGAAGGCGGCTACGCCGTCGGGGCCGAAGCGATTCGCCGTCACGTCCAGTTTTTCTAGGTTCGCGAGATGCGGCGAGCTCGCCAGCGCACGTGCGCCGGCGTCACCGATCTGGCAGTTCGAGAGCCGTAAGTATCGCAACGTTGCAACGACGCGTGAGCGGGCCAGTGCGGCGGCTCCGTCATCGCCGATCGGCTCGTCGTGGATTGTCAACCGGCGCAGGTTGACGAATGGTCCCGACGCGACGAGCGCCGCGCAGGTGCTGCCGATGTCGTTCAACCTCAGCTCTTCGAGCTGGGCGACGTTTGGTGATGCGCAGAGCGCCGCGAGTACCAGGTCGCCGAAATGAGTGCGCATCAGAGCCACGCCGCTCTCCTCGGGATCGATCCGGTCCCAGTGCGCGCGGAATGACAGCGAGCGGACCTTTGCCATCACGGGGTGCGCGAACGTGCGCGTGATGTCGTCGAGCCCCATCGTATCGAATACGAGGCACAGCTCGAGGAACGGCAGCTGATCGAGGAGCGGCTCGAGTGCGGCGAGGTGAGTCGCGTCGATGTTCAAGCTGCGCGGCAATGGCCCGATGAACATGTTCTCGCAGATGCGTTCGACGCCGAGCGCCGTCATCCATGCCTTCTCTTCTCCATGCAGTGTGCTCAGCTTCCAATCGCGATCGTTCTCGTGCAGGCGCTGGTGAAGGAAACGGCCGCGGACTGGAGCATGCGTCAAGAGCCAGTCGGCGTACTTGTGGAGCGCGCCGGGCACTGCGGGCGACGCGACGGCCGATCGCCAAAGCGCGCACTCTTCGTCGGTGATCGCGAGCTGCAGCGATTCGCTGCCACGCTCGGCGAGCTCGGTGAGCTGATTGTTGTCGTCAAGCAAGAACCACGTGCGCGCTCCGGGAAATCGCACGAGCGCGTGATGAGCAAGATACGAATTCGGGTGAACTGCATCGATGTCCCGATCCGGCACCCGCCATCCCACGCACCACCGGCTGCGGTAGATCGTGTCGATGTCGACGCGCTGGTACGAGGTGGTGCTGTAGGTCCTCGCGCCGACATGTTCCATTTTGGACTTGCCGTAATAGAGGCGGTGGCACGTCGGGCAACGCAACAGCGCCTCGCCTTGGTAGCTGTCGATCTTGGGCCCGTTGACGAACATCTCGAGCTGCGAGACCTGCGACGGCACGGTATTCGTATAGCCCTCGTCGCCGTAGTCCACGTCGTAGTCGGCGACGAGGCTGGAGATCGTTTGTCGATAGCAGCGGTCCGGGATCGCGCTGCAGATCGGACACCGCTCGATCGGCAGCGACGGCTCACCGCAATGTCCGCGAAATGCGTCGAGGGAGCGGAAGATCGCGGGATCTGGACCTGGCGGCTGCTCGATCTTCGGCGGTGTTCTGGTCATGTTCGCGAGGTTGAAAGTGCAGAATGGTACGGGTCGGAGCACGTCGGTGGTGTGAAGTGGTGTGGGGCGATGTCGCGGGGTTACAAACGACAGTTGTCAGGCTCGTAACGCGAGCAGCGATAGAAAACCGACGTAGCCGAGGAGCATCACTACCGCCTCGACGCGACCAACGGTGCGCCGTGTCGCCATCGCGACGGCCGCGATCAGGGTCATGGCCGCAAGCGCGATCAACTCGACGACGAGGTGGCTGATCGGGGTCTTGATGGAACCCGCAAGGCCAGAGGCACCGAGGATCAAGAGCACGTTGAAGATGTTCGAGCCGACAACGTTGCCGACGGCAATGTCACCGTGACCACGAAGCGCTGCGATCACGGACGTCGCGAGCTCGGGCAGCGACGTTCCAATCGCGACGATCGTGACCCCGATGAGCTGATCGCTCATACCAGCGACCTTCGCGATTCCAGACGCTCCAACGACGAGAAAATGTCCACCGACGATGAGGAGCCCCAGGCCGACTACGGTCTGCACCGCCATCCGGCTTCGAGTGCGTGGCGCCTCGAGCCCCGTTGCTTTCGCCGCATCGCTAGCGACATCTTTGGCAACGTCCGCGCTTCCTCGGCGTGACGTAACGATCATCCAGGCCGAGTACGCGACCGCAGATCCGAGCAGTGTCACCGCCTCGACCTTCGATACGTACCCATCGAGAAGGAGCAGAGGTACCGCGGCCGTTGCGAGGAACAGGACTGGGACTTCCCGAACGACGATCTGACGGTCGACACTTGGCGCGCGGATCAGGGCGCACACCGCGAGGATGAGGCCGAGATTTGCGATGTTCGATCCGATCACGTTGCCAATTGCGATCGCGCCTTGATCGCGAAGTCCCGCGCTGATGCCGACGACCAACTCAGGGGATGAGGTTCCGTAGGCCACCACGGTCAAACCGATGATCAGTTGACGAATGCCGAACGAGCGCGCGAGCCCAGCGGCGCCACCGACGAGCCACTCGGCGCCGAAGTAGAGCGACACGAGACCTGCTAGGAGTTGAACGACGTCGACTGCTGACGGCGGCATGGTGCTCGGTTCACACTAGCGTCCGGACAGCACGGTGACGCGAGCTCTACCTCACAACTGCTTGGCCGCGCGTTCAGTCATCGAGCGTACGTCGGTCGAGACACTGCACGGGATTCGTGCCAAACAGCCCTGTCCATCCTTTCGTACCGGGGAGCAGCCGCGGACACCGATCCGCGAGCATCACGATGCGCAGCCAGCTTTCCATCACAGGGGCACGATGCCATCGGGGTCGTGCACCTGCAGCATCTTGATCGCGAAGCGAAGGTAGTCGCGCTCCGTCACGATTCCCACGAGCCGACGTTCCCCGTCGACGACCGGGAGGCAGCCATACTTGTGATCGAGCAGCG
>JACCRC010000221.1 GCA_013813765.1 Deltaproteobacteria bacterium
ATCGCGCGGCGGTTCGGCGCGCGTGGCCTCACCGACAACTCGATCCGCGTGCGGTTCACCGGCTTGGCGGGCCAGAGCTTCGGCGCCTTCCTCGCGCCGGGCGTCACCCTCGAGCTATGCGGCGACGCGAACGACTACATCGGCAAGGGCATGTCGGGTGGGCGCATCGTCGTCTACCCGCCGGCCACCGCGCGGTTCGCACCGCACGACAACGTGATCATCGGCAACGTCGCGCTCTACGGTGCGACCGCCGGCGATCTGTTCGCGTGCGGCCTCGCGGGCGAACGGTTCGCGGTGCGTAACTCCGGTGCACGCGCCGTCGTCGAGGGCGTCGGCGATCACGGCTGCGAGTACATGACCGGCGGTGTGGTCGTGGTGCTCGGTCCGGTCGGCCGCAACTTCGCGGCCGGCATGAGTGGCGGCACCGCGTACGTCTACGATCCGACGAGCGTGCTCCGCTCGCGCGCGAACCTCGAGATGGTCGAGCTCGAGAGCGTCGTCGACGAGAGCGACATGTGGCTCGTGCACTCGATGATCGAGGCGCACGTTCGGTTCACCGGCAGCCCGCTCGGCCGCCGCGTGATGGACAACTGGGAGCACCTGGTCGCGCGCTTCGTGAAGGTCATGCCGACCGACTACAAGCGCGTGCTCCAGGCGCGCCGTGCCGCCGCGCGGAGGCCGAGTGGCCTGACGCTCGTCGGGGGAGGCCGCTCGTAATGGGCAAGCCCACCGGGTTCATCGAGTGGCAGCGCCTGCTGCACAAGAAGCGTCCGATCAGCGAGCGCCTCAAGGACTGGCGCGAGGTCGAATCGCCCGACGGTCCGCTCGAGGGCGACGTCACGCGCGCGCAGGCCGGCCGCTGCATGGACTGCGGCGTGCCGTTCTGCACGCAGGGCTGCCCGCTCGGAAATCCCATTCCGGACTTCTCCGACCTGGTGTGGAAGGACCGCTGGAAAGACGCGCACAAGCGCCTCGCCGCGACCAACGACTTCCCCGAGTTCACTGGCCGCATCTGCCCTGCCCCGTGCGAGGGCTCGTGCGTGCTCGGCATCGACGGAGCGCCCGTCACCATCGAGGCGATCGAGAAGGCGATCGCGGAGCGCGCGTTCGCGGAGGGCTGGATCACGCCGCAACCGCCGCGCATCCGCACCGGCAAGCGAGTCGCGATCGTTGGCTCCGGACCCGCGGGCCTCGCGGCGGCGAACCAGCTCAACCGTGCCGGTCACTCGGTCACCGTGTTCGAGGCGGCCGCGAAGCCGGGCGGTCTGCTCCGGTACGGCATCCCCGACTTCAAGATGGAGAAGCACGTCATCGATCGCCGGCTCGAGATCCTCGTCGCCGAGGGCGTGGAGCTGCGCTGCGGCGTGAACGTCGGCGTCGAGCCGACGTGGACGCAGCTCGCGGCCGAGTACGACGCCGTGGCGATCGCGATCGGCGCGCTGAAAGCACGTGATCTCGGCGTTCCCGGCCGCGACCTCGACGGCGTCATCCTCGCGATGGACTACCTGACCGAGCAGAACCAGGTCGTCGGTGGCGAGCTCGCCTCGTCGAAGTACGACGTGCGCGGCAAGCGCGTCGTGATCCTCGGAGGTGGCGACACCGGTTCCGACTGTCTCGGCACGGCGCTGCGCCAGGGCGCGGCACACGTGACGCAGATCGAGCTGATGCCCGCACCGCCCGCCGAGCGCGCGGGTACGAATCCGTGGCCCGCGTGGCCGATGGTGTTCCGAACGTCGAGCTCGCAGGAAGAAGGCGGCGAGCGCGCGTTCGCGTTCCGCACGACTCGCCTCGAGGGCGAGGGCGGCAAGCTGACGGCGCTGATCGGGGAGCGCATCGACGAGGCCGGCCCCGAGGTCCGGATCCCGATCGACACGCTGATCCTCGCGCTCGGCTTCATCGGTCCGGACACGACGAAGGTGGTCGAACAGCTCCGGGTCGAGCTCGACAGCCGCGGCAACATCGCGGTCGACGCGACCTACGCGACGAACGTCCCGCGCGTCTACTGCGCTGGCGATGCGCACCGCGGTGCCTCGCTCGTCGTGTGGGCGATCGCCGAGGGCCGCGAGCTCGCGCGGGCGATCGACACGCGACTTCGTGCTGCACCGTCGGTGTTGCCGGTACGCGGGCAGGATCAGCCGTTCCGCTGATTGGGGGTTGACCGGGGCTGGAGGTCTGTTAGAACCGCCGGCCGCATGAAGTACCTCGCTCACGTGACGACGATCGCCGCGCTCGCCACCGGTTGCCTCGCGCAGGCCGGCGAGAGCGAGAGCGAGGAGCTCGAGCAGGGCGTCTCGACGACCTACGTCGACATCCTCGACTTCCAGCACACCGATCAGCTGGCCTGGTACGACCTGATCCGTTCGCTCGACACGCAGTTCAACAACGAGTGCGGCGACACGTTCTGCGAGGGCGACTGGAGCAATATCCACGCGCTCACGTTCTCGTGCTCGGTGTCCAGCAAGGCGGGCAGCGTGCGCGACTGCGTGTGGACCTTCGCCGCCGCTCAGGTCCAGGTCGATCCGCGCAACGCGGCGATCCTCGTCAACGCGCCGACGTTCCAGTGCCCCATCAAGATGAAGACCACGGCGGTCAAGCTGCAGAAGCTCCTGAACGAGGCGGACGACAAGCTGCGCGCACCGCTGCCCGGCGCACCGTCGATCAACGAGCAGCTCTCGGACTGTTTCGACAACCCGATCGGCGCGACGCCGGGCACGCTGTCGACGACCGGGAGCCTGTCGTACGTCTCGGCGAACGACTACTACACGAGCGCCGCGGGCATCGACCGCTGGTACGCCGCGAAGCGCGCGCTCGTCGCAGGCTTCGACCGCGTGTGCGGCGACACGTTCTGCAGCGGCGACTTCGGCGACCTGCAAGCGATGGACTTCACCTGCGCGATCACGAAGTCGACCGGCAACATCAAGTCGTGCATGTGGACGTTCGGCGGCAGCTGGCACCTCGTGCCGGAGCACGGCGGCATGCAGGCGATCACCTCGCAGACGTTCCGCTGCAACGTTCCCGTGAAGGGAACGCTGTCGAAGCTGATCGACACGCTGACCGCGCCGGGCTCCGACACCGCGGTCAACCGCATCCTGCCGGGCACGACCGCGACCGCGTACGAAGCGCTGCTCGGCTGCCTGCCGTGATCCGCGCCGCTCTCCTCACCGTGCTCCTCATCGCGTGCCGTGGATCGGGCGCGCCGAACACGACGACGACCCCGCCGCAGCCCGGCGATCCAGCCCCGGCAGATGCGATGCCCGGAGTCGAGGCGCCTGCCGTGACCGTCGGCCTCGCACTCGACGTGACGCCGCCGGATGCCGAGGTGATGGTGGATGACCGTGCGTATGGCAAGGCCTCCGAGCTCGCCTCGCCGATCGCGCTCGAGCCCGGGCTGCACGCACTCGTCGTCTCGCGCGCGGGCTACAAGCCGTATCGCGCGGAGTTCTCGGTCACCGACAAGATCGAGACGTTCACGGTGAAGCTCGACGCCGCGCGCTGATCCCGGCCGTCACATGCAGACGTTGTCGGTCGTGCAGGTCGCCGTGCCGCCGGCGCAGCCGCCGTTGCAGCAGTGTGCGGTGCACGTGCCTCCGGTGCTCGCAGCGATGCCGTCTTCGCACGCATCGGTACCCGTACACGTCACGCTACACGTGGAGCGGCGGCAGTTGACGCTCGTGCTCGCTGAGCCGTGCTCGCATGCGGCGGTGCCTTCGCACCTGACGTCGCAGAGCTCCGCGCCGCTGCAGTCGACGCCGCCACTCCGGCACGCGCCGGCTCCAATGCAGCGGACGTCGCACGACGAGGCGGTCCCGCACGACACTCCCTGTTCGCAGGATCCGGCGGTCTCGCAGCGCACCTGGCACCCCATCCCGGGCGGACAGTTCACGCGGGTGGCGCCGGTGGCCACGATGACACACGTGGTGCCGATGCACGAACCGCCCGCGGCCAGACAGCCCGCCGGGACGCAGGTCGCGCAACCAGGATCAGCGAGGTCGGTGCGGCCGTCGCAATCGTTGTCGATCATGTCGGTGCACCGGGCCGATCCAGCCGGACCTTCGACCGACGATGCGGTGACGTCACTGCAGACGAGCGTGCCGGTCGTGCAACCGAGCGTGCCCTCTCGACATTGATCGAGATCAGCGCCATCGCACGCAACACCGAGCTGAGGATCACCAACTCCGTCCGCCGTCGCTGCCGAGCAGTCCTGATCGCGTCCGTCGCACACGTCGGGAGCCGGATTGCCCGGGTAGCACCCCGCACCGCACGCGCCCGGAGCATCGTCGCAATCGCCGCCGACGCTGACCTGACCCGCGGGTCGATCGCACGCGAACGATGTCATCGTCGAGTCTCCGAAGCCATCGCCGTCGGCGTCAACGAACCACTGTGGAGGGCTCCCCGACACGAGCTCGAGCTGCGACGCCGAGGCCAGCGCGGGCGAGGATGCCGTGATCGTCGGCGTACCCATCGTGGTCGCCTCGAACGCGAGCTGAGCGGAGCTGCCGCCGGGTTCGATCGACACCTGCGTGACCGCGGTGCTGCACGTCGCATCGGGATAGAAGGTCACGCCGGGCGTATCCGCGCCGAGGCTCACGAGCGTCGGGGTCATCACGGTCACGCGTTGATCTGCCGCATCGCGCACCTCGAGATCGATCGCGGCCGTGCACGTGCACGCGGACACCGACATCGGCGGCGTGGTGAACACGAGGCGCGCCGCATCACCCAGCACGAGATAGCTCGCGGGCAGGACCGCGCGCTCCTCGCCGAGGTGCACCGTGACGTCGTGTGGACCGGCGGCGATGCCCGCGGGGACCGTGGCTTCGATCAGCTGCTCGCCGTGCCAGACCACATCGGTCGCCTCGACGTCATCGAGCGTGACCGCGAGGCGTCCTGCGGCGAGCGTCGTGCCATCGAGATCGCTGCGGAGCGGCAGGTGGAACGTCCCCTCGATGCGAATGCGGACATCCGCGTTGCTGCGCCCGACGCCGGGGTCGACGCGGTCGATCCCGAGCTCGAGATCGCGCGGCGACGCGCAACCTGCGATCACGAGAAGGACGCACAACCTCACCTCACCATGTTACCAGCCGAAATCCGCGAACCACCACTCGTAGCCCGCGAGGAGCGCCACACCGTCGACGTGGCCCACCACGACCCCCCCGGAGAGCGCGGCGCGGCCGTACTCGGCACCCACCACGAGCCGGCCCGGTCCGAGGCGGGTATCCGCCTGGAGCCGGCCGCGTAGCCCGATCACGGTCTCGCCATGCTCGTCGGCGCTCTGCATCGACGGTGCGAGCTTCACGCGCATGCGCATCGGCACGACCGAGACCCCGAGCGCGAGGCCGAAGCGATGCGACAACCGCAGCCGCGCGCGCAGCGAGAGCGGAACGCCGAGCGCATCGACGGCGCGCTCGGCCTCGACCGCGGTGTCCCCGATCGAGAGCTGCTCGGTGTCGCGGAACCGCAGCCCCTCGA
>JACCRC010000232.1 GCA_013813765.1 Deltaproteobacteria bacterium
GTGTTTTCGGCTTCTACGCCGACCCGGGCTATCGTGGGCGCGCGTGGAGATCGACGACGCGATCGCGTTCGTGCTGGCCCTCGGCCGGGCGCTGCATCGCTACGGCACTCCAGCGGACCGGCTGGAGGAGGCGCTCAAGGTCTCGTGCACCCGTCTGGGCGTGGAGGCCGAGATCTTCACCGCACCCACCGCGCTCATCATGAGCTTCGGCGCGCCGACCGAGCTCAAGACCCGGATGATGCGGCTCGAGGGCTCGGAGCTCGATCTCGGCAAGCTCGAGCAGGTCGACGCGGTCGCCGACGCCGTGATCGAGAAGCGCCTCGCACCGCGCGACGGCATCGATCGGCTGCAGGCGATCTTCCTCGCGCCTCCGCGCTACGGCCACGGCCTGTCGACGCTGATGCACGGCGTGACCTCCGGCGGCCTCGCGGTGTTCTTCGGCGGCTCGCTCGAGGACGTCGCCGTCGCGGGCGCGATCGGACTGTCGCTCGGTCTGCTCGCGCAGTACGCGAAGCGCTCGACCGATCAGGCGCGCGTGTTCGAGCTCGTCGGTGCCGCCTTCGCTGCATTTGCCGCCGGCGTGGTGTCCGCGATGTGGCACGCGGTGACGCCATCCCTCGTCACGATCGCGGCGCTGATCATCCTGCTCCCCGGCATGTCGCTGACCGTCGCGATGAGCGAGCTCGCGACGCGTCACCTGATCGCCGGCACCGCGCGGCTGATGTCCGCGGTGATCGTGTTGCTCGAGCTCGTCGTCGGTGTCGCGCTCGGTGAACGCGCGGCCGCCGCGCTCGTCGAGGTCCATCACGCGACGCCGATTCAACTACCCGCGTGGGCACCGTGGGTCGCGCTCATCGCGTCGTCGATGGGGATGGCCGTCGTCGTGCAGGCGCAGCTCCGCGCGTTCGGCTGGATCCTCGCCGCGTCGGCGGTCGGGTATCTCGGAAACATCGTCGGTACCGCGTGGCTCGGCGGTCAGATGGGCGCGATGGTCGGTGCGTTCGCCCTGGGCATCACCGGCAACTTGTTCGCGCGGCTGTTGCGGCGGCCCGCGCAGGTCGTGCTCGTCCCCGCGGTGCTCATGCTCGTGCCCGGCAGCATGGGCTTTCGCGGCATGTCCTCGCTGCTCTCGCACGACACGCTGATGGGCGTGGAGACCGTGTTCGCGATGTTCGTCGTCGCGATGGCGATCGTCTCGGGCCTGCTGATCGCGAACGCGGTCGTGTCGCCGCGGCGCTCGCTCTAGTGGCCGAGGCAAGGCCCGTTGTTGCACTCGTACGCGAGCAGCGACAAGAAAACGACGTCGACTGCGAGACCGATGAGGGCACCCGTTCCGGCCGAGCGACGGATGCTGGGAGGTTTGTGCCGGGGAATCGGGTGTGCAGCCGCGGGACAGGTCGGTAGTTGCGCTGATACCGCCGTGCGCTGGACCGGGTCGGCGGCGTCGATGCTCGCATCGCAATCGTGCCCTGTTGCTCGGCACATGCCTGTCGCGCTGCTTGGGCCCTGACCTCGGGGGGCGGTTCATACGTCGCGTTGGCGACGATGCCTGCGGTCGCCCCGATTGTCGTGCCGACCAGGACACAACCACCAAGCACGTTGGGGGCTCACACGTTGTTCACGCCGCGACAACGCTAGCGCCGCAGCTCGGGATATCCGGATCAGCGTCGGTGTTGCGCACGGATCGTTGTCCGATCGTGGGCCGCACGAGAGCGCGCCGGCGCTTCGGATCGTCGGGATCGACGCCGCGCTGCGGGCGTTCGGGCCTTCGGAACGTCGGGGGCGTGAGCTCACCGCCCCTCGCCGTTCGCTCTAGCGCTTGCGCTTCGAGTACGCGCGATAATCGGTGAACAGCGACGCGACGATGTTTCCCACGCCCGTGATGACGTGGGCGGCCGCGATCACCGGTGCCTTCTTCCAGTAGCCGAGGACAAATGGCGCGGCGATCGCCATCAGACCCCACGCGTGATCGATCACCTCGTGGGCCTCGATCGGGATCACCTTCGCGAGGCTGAGCCGATAGTCGGTCATGAGTGACACGCCGGTTCCTGCGCCGGCGAGCACGAGGCCGGCGATCCGCGCCTCGGGGCAGCTCGTCATCAGCGCGCTGCCGCCGTAGACGGCGCTGTTTGCATAGTCCATCACCGAGTGCACATCCATCGGGATCACGCGCTTGATCGGAAGGACTCCGAACAAGGTCTTCGCGGGTGCGCCCTGGCTCAGTGTGCTGTCGTGCGCCTGCGCGTCATCCAGCGGAACCGTCGGGAACGTAGCTTTTCCAAGCGTCGAGTGTGGCGTGGCCATCGTGGACTCCTTTGTTGTCCACGAGAGGTGCATTGACCGTGCTAGCGACGCAACTCGGGATCATCCGGATCTGCGTCGCGATGCACGCACGGATCGTTGTCGGGATCGTGGCCGCATGACAGCACGCCCGGACTCGGATCGTCGGGATCGACGCCGCGGTGCGGACCCTCGGGATCGTCGGGAGCGCTCAGATCACCGCCGGCCTCGATCAGCGCCGCGCGCTTCTGCGGATCGAGGTTGGGTACGAGATCCTGGCGCGCGAGATACGCGACGTAGTACGCGTCCTCGCGACGCGCCTCGAGCTGGTTGCTCTCGATCGAATTCTTGAGTACGCGCATCAGGTCACCGACGAGCCGTGACGGCGGGATCTCGAACGCGTCCATCAGCGCGTTGCCGACGCCCGGCGGCAGCGGCGGGAGCTTCGAGTCCGCCTCGACGAGGACCTCGACGCGATCCGACAGCGCGCTGATCTGCTCGAGCAGTGTCTTGCGGCGGCCGGGGCGCTTCGAGGTGATGTCCGCGCGCGACAGATCGAGCAGATCGATCATGTGTGGACCCATCTCGCGATGGAACCGCCGCACCGCGCTGTCGGTCCACGCCTCGCTGTACTGGTTCGTGCGCAGGTGGTGCTTCACGAGGAAGCGGATCGTCTGGCGCTCGTCGCGCGCGAACGCGAAGCGCGGATAGATCTTGTCGAACATCCGCGCGCCGACCTCGGCATGACCGTGGAAGTGCACGCCGTCGTCGGTGAACGTGCGCGTCGGCACCTTGCCGATGTCGTGCAGCAGCGCGGCCCACCGTACGAGCGGGCGCCCGACGGTCTGCCTCACGACCTGCTTCGTGTGCGCCCACACGTCCTTGTGCTGGCGGCCGGTCTCCTGGACGAGATCGACGGTCGCCGCGAGCTCGGGGAACAGCACGCCAAGCGCGGTCGTGGTGCGCAGCCACTCCAGGGCGGAATCGACGTCTCGCCCCATCAGCACGTGCTCCATGGCGACCCGCAGGCGGCCCGTGTCGGCCGCTGCAAGCTTCACGGCCTCGAGAGCACAGGTCTCCGTGACCTTCTCGGGGGGCCAATGTCCTGCCCCGTGAGCGATCGCACCGGCGATCTCGAGCTGCACCACCGCGTCGGCCTCGACGAGCCCACGAATGCGGTCAGCCCCTGTGGTCTCGCCGGACATGGGCGCGTTACCTACCATGAATTAGGCGGTCTCACGGTTGGTACGTCCCGTGCTCAGTCGACCCGCGCGTGCAGGGTCGAATCACAGAGCAACAGCTGCCGATGGCTGAAAGGTGCTTCCCCGGCATCTCTCGGTTTTATGCGCAGCTGAACGACAAGCCTGTGACATTCTTGCAGCTCTTGTGGGCCTTCGAAGGCAGCCGCTGCGCGCGGCCGACCCGTCGGAAGCAACGCTCTCGCTGAGGCGTTTTCCTGGCGACGTAGTACTGGCTCTGGCAAGTTGAGTTGCCGGCTGTGACAGCTCGTCGCAATCCGGAGCCACTGATGGGGCAAGATCGAACAACGACGAAGCGGCACCCGATCGGGGTGTTCGACTCTGGTGTAGGCGGACTGACGGTGGTTCGCGCGCTGCGAGCGGCGCTTCCCGGTGAGGACATCATCTATCTCGGCGACACCGCGCGCGTCCCTTATGGAAGTAAGAGCCCGCGCACCGTCGAGAGGTACTCGCTCACGTGTCAGCAGTTCCTCCTCGATCGCGGCGTGAAGCTCGTGCTGATCGCGTGCAACACCGCCTCGGCCAACGCGCTGCCCGCGCTGACGGCGTCGAGCCCGGTGCCGGTGATCGGCGCCGTCGAGCCGGGCGCGATGAGCGCGCTCGCGGCGACGCGCAACGGTCACCTCGGCGTGATCGGTACGCTCGGTACGATCCGCTCGAATGCGTACGCGACGGCGATCGCTGCGCGGGATCCAGCCGTGAAGCTCACCGCGCTTGCGTGTCCGTTGCTCGTGCCGCTCGCGGAGGAGGGCTGGACCGATGACGAGATCGCCAGGCTCGTGGCGAAGCGCTACCTCGCGCAGCTGTTCGCGGGGGACAAGCAGATCGACACGCTCGTGCTCGGCTGCACGCACTATCCGCTCCTGAAGAACGTGCTCGCCGACGTAGCGACGGAGCTCGCGGGTCAGCCCGTGGCGGTCGTCGACTCCGCGAGTGCGATGGCCGAAGCCGCGAAGGAAGCACTCGGCAGCGGCGCGAACCGCCGCACGGGTGCGGGCCGGCTCGATTGCTTCGCGACCGATACGTCGCGCCTCGACGAGCTAGCGCCTCGCTTCCTCGGCGAGGCACTCACGGGCTTCGAGCTTGTAGACCTCTGAGACCTACGCGCGCGCCGTATTCTTCTGGCCCTTGGTCCGGGCCTCTTCGTCCTTGCGCCGCTTCATCACCTCGGTGACGGTCGACGCCTTCTTCAGCTTGTCGGCGATGGTCTTCTCGTCGACGGGATAGTCGGTGCGGAACACCAGACCGTCGTCGAACAGCTGCTCGCGCGACTCGTCGTCGTCGAGGTACTTCTGGACCTTCTTGCCCTTGTAATCGAGCTTGGGCAGGTTGGGTACCTTGCTCTCGAGCCACGTCATGAGGTCGCCCATGATGCTCTTGCAGAGCGACAGGTTCTCCTCGAGGTTCTCGAACAGCTCAGGAAACCTCGCACGGAACGCTTGCTCGTCCTCGCCCGCGCCGAGCGCTTGCGCGAGCGCGAGACGGAGCAGCATCGCATCGTCTGCGAAGCTCACGACGGCATCGTTACGGTCCGCGATGAAGTCGTTTGGCGACACGACGTAGACCACCACGCCGGCCGCGACTTCGCGTACCGGGCGGGGGAGGTTCTCGTCGTCCATCGCGTCAAACGCGATCTTCAGATCGTGGGGAAGGGATACCAACCAACCGCGCACTAACTCGACGAACTTCGACTCCGCTGCTGCTGCACTCACGAGGATTTGCGTACCCCGCTTCGCGGGGCCTCCAAAAAGCTTCGAGATTGAAGCCCGAAGGGAGTGATTACCAACCTCGCGAAGGAATTACAAGCCAGAGAGGCCGTGCTACCCTCGGTCAGCGGTGGCCAAGCGCTCGCCCATCCTCGGCTACAACCACAACGTCCTGTATCGCGGTCTGGTCTTTCACGTCCAGACCGAGGACTCGGGGCTCTTGAGCCCTCACCTGTTCACGCACCTGTTCTACGGGGGCACGATCATCTCGAGCCGTAAGCTGGTGTACGACGCCGGCTCGGCCGAGGAGGCGATCAAGGGGCTGATGCAGTCCCAGCACAAGATCGTCCTCAAGGACCTGAAGAAAGGGACGTTCGACGACAAGATCGACGTCTATCTGAAGGAGGTCGAGGGCCTGTTGCCGCGGACCTCGCCCGCCACCGCCGCCGCTCCCGCCGCTCCCGCTGCTGCGGCAGCGCCTGCCGAGACCCCGGTGCCCCAGGTCGAGGACCGCCTGACGGGCCGGCGAGGTCTACGGTCGCAGACCGAGGAGCTCGAGTCACTCGATGCGATCGAGGCACCGGAGATGATCCTAGCGGAGCGCCCGAGCGAGCCGATGATCACGATCGAGCACGATCCGGTCCCGTCGCGCACGGCGACGCCGCCGCCGGTCCCCTCGCGCGGCGCCCCGCCGCGGCCGCGCACCGTGACCCCGTCGCGCACGAGCGCAC
>JACCRC010000255.1 GCA_013813765.1 Deltaproteobacteria bacterium
GGGCTCGGGCCACGTCGGTGGCTCCATCTTCGGGTGCGACGCCGAGGAAGTCGAGGAAGCTCGGCGGCGAGCCCACGAGCTGCGTGGCCCACAGGACCTTGGAGAGCTGGCGCGCGACGAACTGCGGCATCGGCACCGGCACGCGGCCGAGCAGCGCGAGCACGGTGGTGTAGGGCAGCACGCCCTTGCCCACGATGTTGAAGGCGCCCGTGCAGCGCGACTCCACCGCGCGTGCGAGCGCGAACGCAGCGTCCTGCTCGTGCACGAACTGCATGAGCGGATCGTGGCCCATCATCACGGGCGCGACGGGGCGCGAGAAGAACCGCGTGTACATGTTCGAGATCGTCGGGCCAAGGATCGGCGCGAACCGGAGGGTGCAGACCTCGACCTCGGGATGCTCGCGCGCGAACCGCTGCACCTGCTTCTCGGCGCGGACCTTGTCGTTGACGAACCGCGAGTCGCGGTGGCCGCGCAGCTCCGACTCCTCGGTGAGGAAGTTCGGGTTCTTCGGATGCGCGCCGTAGACGAGCGTCGTCGAGATCATCACGAACCGCCGTGGCGCGACGCCGGCACACGCGTTCAACACGTGCATCGTGCCGACATCCTCGAGCTCGTGCGCCCACTCGGCGGCGTGCGTGGGGTGGGAGAGGAACGCGCCGTGGACGAACGTGTCGACCTTGTAGCGCTGGAGCAGTGTCGCGAGCTCGGCGTCGACCGTGGGCTGCGTCAGATCGATCTTGATGAACTCGACCTTTCCGCCGGGTGCCAGCGCGGGCGGGCGGATGTCGAGCGCGAGGACCTTCTCGTACCGCGGGTCCTCCTCCAGCCGGCGCAGCAGCTCGCCGCCGAGGTACGTGCAGGCCCCGGTGATCGCGACGACGCGGCCGGTGGTGGGGGCTGCAGGCGACATGCGGGACGTATAGCGCAAAATCGCGCGAGATCAGAGTCGCGTGGTACCCCGTGAACGCGATGGGTGAACCGGTGATCGCCGTGCTAGCGCCCGAGGTGATCGACCAGATCGCCGCCGGCGAGGTGATCGAGCGCCCGGCGTCGGTGGTCAAGGAGCTGATCGACAACGCGATCGACGCGGGAGCGCGGACGATCACGGTCGAGACCGCCGCCGGTGGACGGGGTCTGATCCGGGTCACCGACGATGGCTGCGGCATGTCAGCGCGGAGCGCGCTCCTGGCCCTCGAGCGCCACGCGACCTCCAAGATCCGCTCGGTTGACGATCTGTGGGGCCTCGGGAGCCTCGGGTTTCGCGGCGAGGCACTGCCGTCGATCGCGAGCGTGTCGCGGATGACGATCACCACCCGGCTCGGCGGGGAGCTCGCCGCCACGCGGATCATCATCGAGGCCTCGCGCATCGTGTCGGTGACGGAGGCGGGCGCACCGGCGGGCACGACGATCGAGGTCGCGGATCTCCTGCACAACCTGCCTGCACGGCTGAAGTTCCTGAAGGGCGAGGCCACCGAGGCGTCGCACATCACCGAGCTGATCGGCCGCGTGGCGATGGCGCACCCCGAGCTGCACCTGCGGCTCAAGCACAACGGCCGCACGTCGCTCGAAGCGCCGCCGGATCGCGATGGCTACGCGCGCGCGCAGGCGCTGCTCGGCGGCCGCATCGCGGCGCGGCTCGAGGCGGCGCACGGCGAGGAGGACGGCGTTCGCGTCGCGGCGTACCTCGGCGCGCCCGAGCTCGCGCAGGCCACCGCGCGCGGTGTGCAGCTGTTCGTGGGCAAGCGGCCGATCCGCGATCGCGGTCTGCTCCACGCGGTGACGATGGGCTACGGCGAGCTCATCCCGCGCGGGCGCTATCCGATCGCGATCGTTCACGTCGACGTTCCCGCGGGTGCGGTCGACGTCAATGTCCATCCGCAGAAGCTCGAGGTGCGCTTCTCCGACGCGACCGCCGTGTGCGCCGCCGTTCGTCACGTCGTGCAGGCGGGCGTCGCGGCAGCGCCGTGGCGCGCCGAGCTCGGCCACGCCGGACCGATCCACATGAGCGCGCTGACCACCGTCGCGCCGCCGCGCTTGCCGTTCGATGGAATCCCGGCGAC
>JACCRC010000283.1 GCA_013813765.1 Deltaproteobacteria bacterium
GCTCACCGGCCGTCGCGACCGAGGCGCTCGTCGCGCTGGCGCAGCGTCGCGGTCGAGCTGCGATGACCGGGCCTCTGCTGACCCAGCTCGCCGCGGCTCCCGCCGGTAGCGCGGAGCGCGTGAGGATCGCGCTGGCCTGGCTGCTCGCGGTCCCGTGACGTAGGCTTTGGTCATGCGCTGGATCGCCGCCACGACGCTCGTCGCCCTCGCGGGCGTCAGTGCGGCGAGCGATGGCGAACGGCCACGCGGCAAGACCGTCCGCATCGAGAAGCCGCCGCGCCGCGAGGTCGTCGTCCCCGCCGGGACGTTCCGCATGGGTGTCGACGAGGACCAGGCGAACCGCGCGCTCGATCAGTGCCAGCTCGCGTACTTCCCGCCGAACGCGATCCCGCGCCAGCAGATTCCGAGCGGTGGCTTCATCGACTTCTGCACCGAGCTCCACAAGCAGTTGACGCACATGCCGCCGCGCGACGTGTTCGTCGACGCATTCGCGATCGATCGCAACGAGGTCTCGGTCATGGATTATCGCCGGTGCGTCGACGCCGGCGCGTGTGCGCTCGATGCGCTCGTCGCTGGTGACGAGCGCTACATCCGTGGCGACTGGCCGATGGTCAACGTGACCTGGGAGGACGCGAACACGTATTGCAGCTGGCGCGGCGGCCGGCTGCCCACCGAGGCGGAGTGGGAGCGCGCGGCCGTCGGCGACGTTCCGAACAGCGACTGGCCCTGGGGCGAGCTCGAGCAGCCGAAGGACTTCAACCACGGGCAGGCGCGCGCGGTCGCGATGCGCGAGATCGAGCGTCAGGTCTCGATGATCCCGCTCAAGTTCTTCGGCGATCCGGATGACTCCGACGGCGCGCTGCTGATGTCGAAGCCGGGCAGCTACCCGTGGGGCGAGAGCCCGTTCGGCACCCGAGATCAGGCCGGAAACGTCGCCGAGTGGACCGCCGACGCGTTCTTCACCGACGACCTGCACGTCGGCTACGTGGGCCTGTCAGCGATCAATCCGCTGCGCGAGGGACCACTGGGTCAGCCGCGCGTGATCCGCGGCGGGTCCTGGCGTCAGCCGACGTTCGTCGCGAAGTCGAACCTGCGCGACCCGTTCAACCCGTACTACGACGCCACGCAGCGCTTCTCGCACGTCGGGTTTCGCTGCGCGCGTACGATCCGCTAGCTCACGGCGCGTCGATCATCGCGTCGATCATCATGTCGACCGGCGCGTCGACCGCGGCGTCGATCATCGCCGCATCGGGCTCCGGCTGCGGAGGCACCATCGCGTCGATACCGCCGCCGATCATCTTCGCGCACGTCTGCGTGGCCTGATTGCAGACCAGAGGATCGTCGCAGTCGGTCGACGTCTGGCAGCGGTCGCCTTCGTCCTGCTTGCAGGCCGACACCCACAGGCCACCGCCGACGAGCAGCGTGGCAACCATCACGAGCCTGGCGATCTGGCGATTCATGACGGAAGGTCCTCGAGCGCTGGAATGTCGTGCCACTCGACCTTGGTGACCTCGACCTCGCGCTTTCCTTTGGCGCTCGGCAGGACGACGGTGTCACCGACGTCCTTGCCGATCAGGGCGCGGGCGACCGGCGCACCGATCGAGATCCGGCCACGCTTGATGTCGGCCTCGTGCTCGCCGCAGATCACGTAGGTCGTGGATTCGCCGCTATCGGTGTCTTCGATGGTCACGGTTGCCCCGAATCTGACCTTGGTACCCGACAATTTGGTTGGATCAATAACCTCGGCGAGGGCGGTTTTTGCCTCCAGCTCCCGGATCTTGGCCTCGATCAGCCCCTGTTCTTCCTTCGCGGCGCTGTAGTCCGCGTTCTCGGACAGGTCGCCGTGACCGCGTGCGATCTCGATGGCCTTGCTGTTGCGTGGCCGTTCGACGTCCTTGAGCCTCTTCAGGTGCGCCTTCATGGAGGCGTACCCCGCCGGAGTCATCGGGAACTTTTCGCTCATGACGAGGGGGTATTCGTAACCCCTCGGCTGGCGCCCCGCAAGGATGTGAGCCGGAACCGGTCAGTTGCCGCAGGTGTTGCAGCCCCCGCAGCCGGTGCCCTGGACGCAGCCGGTGGGGCAGGTGACCGAATCGCAGCTTCCGGTCGGGCACGCGGCCGTGCAGCTGCACGAGTCGGAGCAATCGACGGCGCCGCACGCACCGGAGCCGACGCAGCTCACCATGCACGCCCCTTCATCGCAGGTGACGTCGCCACACGCGTTGCCGCCGCTACACGTGATGTTGCAGGTCGGATCGCCGACGCCACCGCAGTCGACGTTGTCACACGCGTTCGTGCCAACGCACATGATCGTGCAGCTGCGGGCGTCACCGCATTTGATGCTGTTGCAGCTGTTCGGCGACGAGCACGTGATCGTGCAGTCGAACCCATCGGGGCAATCGATGTCCTTGTTGCAGTTGCTGCCCGGGCAGCTGACCGTGCACTTCTTCGCCTGGAGATCGCAGCCCCCGTTACACACGGAGGGACACACCAGCGGGATACAGAAGCCCGCGCCGGTGTCGCAGACGCGGTTGTCGGTGAGGTTCGCGCAGTCCGCGTCGGTGCTGCACGTGAACTCGCCCGAGCGCCGGTCGACGAGACAGGACGCTGCGAACACAACGCCGGTCGCGAATGCGATGACGATCGCGGCGCTCTTCACCACGTCCCACCGATCGCCACGCCCGGACCCGCCGGCGTCGCCGTGGGCGCCACCACGACGGTGCGGTTCTCCTTGCTGTCCGTGTAGAGGACCCACGCACCATAACCGCCGAGGCCAAGTCCGAGCAGCACCATCACGTCGCCGGTGATCGCGAGCGTCTGCGTGCGGTCCTCGAGATCCTGGAGTCGCATCAGATCGGCGACGGTCCTCGTCGGCGCGGAGTCGACCTCGTCCTGCTTTCCCGATGCGCTGTTCCACAGCACGAGTCCGATCAGGAGCATCACACCACCGCCGCTGGCGCACGCGATGCCGATGTTGCGCTTCGTGTTGTCGCGCCTTGGCTCGGGCGGCCCGGGCGGCAGCGGAAGCGGCTGGGGGCGCGTCACCGTCGTGTCGCGCGGCGCGACGCCGAAGATCGGCGCCAGCTCGCGCTCGGCTTTGCCCGGCGGGTCGGTCGGACCGAGCACCACCGTCGTGTCCTTCGGCGGGTTGTCGGTGGCCGACGAGCGGCGGATCACGACGATCGTCTGTCCCGTCGGGTCGGCGGTCACGGTGCCGTAGACCAGCTCGTCGACACCGAGCGTCTGCCGCACCGAGACGGCGCACTTCGGTGTCGCCGGATCGCAACCGACCGCGGCTGCCGCTTCGTCGAACGTCGCATCACCGATCGTGACCACCGCGCCGGCCGCTCCATCCTTCGCGAGCTTCTGCACGCTGAGGTTCAGCTTTCCGCGCGCGCTCGGGTCGGCGCTGCCGTCCAGTGGCAACACGAGCACGCGCTTCGGGCCAGCGCTCGCCGAGGTGACGAGCACGAGGTGGAGTGCAAGGACCCACCAGATCCTGGAGAGGCTCACAGGTTGCCTATTCTCGCTCTGATCTGGCCGGCATCGGAAGCATTTGGCGCGAGCTGGAGATACTTCTGGAACGCAGTCTTCGCCTGGCCCCACTCGCCCAACTTTTCGTGGGCGAGCCCGAGCGCGCGCCACGCGGCCGCAAAGCCGCTATTCGCCTGCACCGCCTTGCGGAAGTGCGAGACCGCGGTCCTTGCATCGCCCTTCACGTAGGCCTGCATGCCGGACTTGAACAATTCTTGCGCAGTCTGCCGCGGCGGATTCGGGACCGCGACCGGTCGCTTGCCGGAGCCATTGCCGGGCGGGGAAGCTGCGCTCCCGTCGTCGACCGGTGGCTCGTCACTTCCGGATCCCGGCACGATCTCGATCTCGCCGGTGGTCTCCACGACCGCCTCGGGCGCATCGGCAACGACAGGCGAGATCTCCGCCGCATCCGGAACCACCGCCGCGACCTGACTCGATCCGCCTTCCGCGGAGCCCGGTTCGGGCGGTGCGGCCTGCTCGTTCGGGCTACCGCCGCCGAACGCGAACGCGACGATCACGATCACGAGAAACACCCCGCCACCGGCCAGCATCAGCTGCTTCTTCGGCTCCAGCGCGCGCAGCGTGGCAACCGTGCCGGTCGGAGCGGGCTTGCCGTCCGCGGTGAACGGCGGATTTGCCGATGCCGACCTCGGCCGCGTCACCGGCATCTCCTGACTCGTGCGCTTTGGCGGGTCCTGCGCGGGGATTTCGCCCGTCGAGCGGAACTTCACCGAGAAGTCCGAGAGGACCGGCGAACCCGACGCCAGCTTCGGCTCGTCGAACGCCGCCTCGAGCACCGCCGCACTCGCTCCACCCTTGCTCGACACTTCCTGCAAGAGCTTCTTCCGCGCCGCGATGTGGTCGCCGAACGTCGCCTGCATGTACTTCGCGATGACGTCGTTCTTGCCACCGTACTTCTGCTGGCGGAGGACCTCTTCGAGATCCGCGGCCATCTCCTTCGCTGTCGCGTAGCGCTTCTCCGGATCGCGCTGCAGCGCCTTCATCACGATCGCATCGAAGTCCGCAGGGACCTCGCCGTTCACCGCCGACGGGAGCGCGATATCCGTCTCGAGCACCTGGCGCATCGTCTCGTTGTCGTTGCCGCCCTTGAACAACCGCCGGAGCGTGAGCGCTTCCCACACCACGCAGCCCAGCGACCAGATGTCGCTGCGGCGATCACCGGCACCGCCCCGCAGCTTCTCCGGCGCCATGTAGCTGAACTTGCCCTGCACCCGCGCGCGCACCGCGGTGCTCGCTGCCGACTGCGTCGCCTTCGCAACGCCGAAGTCGACGAGCTTCACCTGCCCGTTGTAGAGGACGACGATGTTGCCGAGCGAGACGTCGTGGTGCACGAGCTCGATGGGCTCGCCCGCCATCGTGCGCAGCTCGTGCGCGGCATCGAGTCCTTCCGCGGTGTCTGCGATCAGGCGAGCCGTCGACATCGGATCGAGGCGCTTGCCCTCGCGGCCGGCTCGCAGCACCGCGAGCAGCGGCTCGCCCTCGAGGTACTCCATCGCGATGAAGTAGCGGCCCTCTGCTTCGCCGAGGTCGTAGATGTCGACGACATTCGGGTGCTTGACGAGAGCGGCGACCTTCGCCTCCTCGAGCAGCATCTCGACGAAGCCCTTCTGGGCGACGAGGTTCTCGTGCACGAGCTTGACGACGACGAGCTTCTCGAACCCGGCAGGCCCGCGCTGGATCGCGAGCTGCACCTCGGCCATACCCCCCTGACCGATCTGGGTGATGAGCTCGTACCGTCCCAGCCTGGACGGGCGAGGGCTCGAAGCCTCCCCCGGGTTCACCACATCAGTGTAGCTCGAAAGAGTTTGGTACTGGTGTAGGTATGCCGCACACGATTCACATCGATCCGCATCCGCTCCTCGACGTCGGGGCGTTCGTTGCGCGATTCGCGCAACCTGTTGTGGGCATCGCGACGCCCGCACCGATCGCGTCGCTGGCTGCGCTTGGCGCGCATGCACCGGTCTCGTCGAGCGAGCAGATCAAGACCGCGGCTCGAGACCTGTTGCGCCACGGTGGGTTCAAGCCGTCGGGTCGCAGTAAGCCGGCCTCCGAGTACCTGGTCGGCGCGGTCACGGAGGGCCGTTTCCCCGCGATCAACGCGGGGGTCGATGCGTGCAATGTGGTGTCTTTGCACAGTGGACTCCCGATCTCCCTCGTCGATATCGATCGCCTCGAGGGCGCACTGACGATCCGGATCGCGCCCGTCGGAACATCGTACGTGTTCAATCCCTCGGGTCAGACGATCGATGCCTCGGGCCTGCTCTGCCTGTTCGACGCCAGCGGTCCGACCGGAACACCGGTCAAGGATGCGCAGCGCACCAAGACGCACGACGGAACGCTCGCCGCGATCTCGATCGTGTGGGGCACGAACGCGCTGCCCGGTCACACCGCCGCGGTGACGCGTTGGTATCGCGAGCTCGTCGGTGCGTTCGCGACGGTCGAGGACGTCACCCTCGTGCGCGAATAGGAGTCCGTAGGGCGCGGGCCTGCGTGCGCCCGTCATGACGGCGTACCTGACGCGCCAGGAAACCGGCCTCCCACCGGCGACCCGTCATGACGGCGTTCTTCCGATCAGTGATGCGCTGTCTGTTGTTCCGCTGGCGCATGCCGAGTCGGAAGAACGCCATCATGATGGGTCTCCGGTGGGAGGCGCGGTTTCTGGGCGCGTCAGTACGCCGTCATGACGGGCGTGCGCAGGCCCGGCGCCCGCTCTAGAACGCGCCGTACTTCTGCAGCGGAGCGACGCGAATGTCGCCGCGCTTGTAGACCGCGATCGCCTCGAGCGCCGCACGCGCACCGCGCAGCGTGGTCTGGTACGCGATGTTGTTCATCAGCGCCGCGCGCCGCAGCGACTGCGAGTCCTGGATCGCCTGCGTGCCCTCGGTCGTGTTGATGACCAGCTGGATCTCGTTGTTGTCCATCGCGTCGACGCAGTGCGGGCGGCCCTCGAGCACCTTGTTGATACCCTTCACCTGCAGCCCGTGGTTCCTGAGGTGCATTGCGGTGCCGTGCGTGGCAACCAGCGAGAAGCCGAGGTTCATGAGTCGGCGCGCGATCTCGACGGACGCGGGCTTGTCGGCCTCTCGGACGGAGAGGAACGCGGTGCCCGTGGTCGGAATCTTGCCGCCCGCGGCGATCCAGCTCTTCATGAACGCGCGCGCGAAGTCGGAGTCGATGCCCATGACCTCGCCGGTCGATCGCATCTCCGGTCCGAGGATCGTGTCGACGCCTTCGAACTTCACGAACGGAAACACGACTTCCTTCACGGACACGTGCCGCGGTTCGACCTCGCCGTGCGGGAACGCGTTCAGCTCGGCGAGCGTCTTGCCGGTCATGACCTTCGCCGCGATCTTCGCGAGCGGCTTGCCGATCGCCTTGGACACGAACGGCACGGTGCGCGATGCACGCGGGTTGACCTCGATGACGTAGACGTCGCCGCCGAGGATCGCGAACTGCGTGTTCATCAGGCCGACGACACCAAGCTCGGTCGCGAGCATGCGCGCCTGGCGCTTCACCTCGTCGACGATGTCCGCGGGGAGCGAGTAGGGCGGCAGCGCGCACGCGGAGTCGCCGGAGTGAATGCCCGCCTCCTCGATGTGCTCCATCACGCCGCCGACGATCACCGCGCCGGTCTTGTCGGCGACGACGTCGACATCGAGCTCGACGGCGTCGGCGAGGAACTGATCGATCAGCAGCGGGAAGCCCACCGTGGCGGACTCGTCCTGACCGGTGCCCTGCGTCGCGTTTCCGCCCTTTCCGAGCACGCGCACGAAGTAGTCCTCGAGGCCGCGCGAGTCGTACACGCGCTCCATCGCACGGCCGCCGAGCACGTAGCTCGGGCGCACCATGACGGGAAATCCGATCTCGCTGGCGACGCGCCGTGCCTCGTCGAGGCTGCGCGCGATGCCCCAGTGCGGAGCGCGCAGGCCGAGCTTCGTCATCACCTCGCCGAACCGCTCGCGGTCTTCCGCGCGATCGATCGCGTCGGCGCTCGTGCCAAGGATCGGAATCCCTGCCTTCGCGAGCGCGACGGCGAGCTTGAGCGGCGTCTGCCCACCGAACTGGACGATCACGCCCCACGGCTTCTCGACCGCGCAGATCTCGAGCACGTCCTCGAGCGTGAGTGGCTCGAAGTATAGGCGGTCGGAGGTGTCGTAGTCGGTCGACACCGTCTCCGGGTTGCAGTTGACCATGATCGACTCGATGCCCTCCTCGCGGAGCGCCATCGCCGCGTGCACGCAGCAGTAGTCGAACTCGATGCCCTGTCCGATGCGGTTCGGCCCACCGCCGAGGATCATCACTTTGCGATTGTCCGTGGGCTCCGACTCGCACTCCTCCTCGTACGTCGAGTACATGTACGGCGTGTGCGACGCGAACTCGGCGCCGCACGTGTCGACGCGCTTGTAGACGGGCCGCACGCCGGCCCCGTGACGTGCCGCGCGAACCGCGCTCTCGGTGGCGCCGGTCAGCGCCGCGATCCGGCGGTCGCTCATGCCCATCCGCTTCACCGTGCGCAGCGTCGACGGGTCGAGCGGCTTCCCAGCGATCTCCATCTCCGCCTGGGCGATCGCATGCACGTGGTGCAAGAACCACGGATCGATGTGGGTCAGCTCGTTCGCGCGCTCGACGGTGAGGCCGAGCTGGAACGCGCGGGCTACCTGGAAGAGCCGATCCGGCGTGGCGATGCTGATCGCGCGCTCGATCGCAGCGAGGTCATCTCCGTACGCGGCCATCGGGAGATCGAAGCCAGCGCGGCCGGTCTCGAGCGAACGGATCGCCTTGCCGAGCGCCTCGCGGAACGTGCGGCCGATCGCCATCGCCTCGCCGACCGACTTCATCTGCGGGCCGAGCACCGGGCGCGCCGACGGGAACTTCTCGAACGCGAACCGCGGCCACTTCACGACCACGTAGTCGATCGTCGGCTCGAACGAGGCCGGCGTGACGCGCGTGATGTCGTTGTTCAGCTCGTCGAGCGTGTAGCCGAGCGCGAGCTTCGCCGCGATCTTCGCGATCGGGAAGCCCGTGGCCTTCGACGCGAGCGCCGAGGACCGCGACACGCGCGGGTTCATCTCGATCACGAGCATGCGGCCGGTCGCCGGATCGACCGCGAACTGCACGTTCGAGCCGCCGGTGGTGACGCCGATCTCGCGCATGATCGCGATCGAGGCGTCGCGCATGCGCTGGTACTCCTTGTCGGTCAGCGTCATCGCCGGCGCGACCGTGATCGAGTCGCCGGTGTGCACGCCCATCGGATCGAGGTTCTCGATCGAGCACACGATCACCGCGTTGTCCTTCGCGTCGCGCACGACCTCGAGCTCGAATTCCTTCCAGCCGATGACGCTCTCCTCGATCAGGATCGAGTGCACCGGCGACTGATCGAGGCCGAACTGCACCATCCGATCGAATTCGCCGCGGTTGTACGCGATGCCACCGCCGGAGCCGCCGAGCGTGAAGCTGGGGCGCAGGATCGCGGGGAACCCGATCTCGTCGAGGCACGCGCGCGCTTCCTCGACCGACGCGACGAGCCGCGAGCGCGGGCACGACAGCCCGATGCGCGCCATCGCCTGCTTGAACAGCTCGCGATCCTCGGCCATCTCGATCGAGTGGACGTTCGCGCCGAGCAGCTCGACGTTGTGCTTCGTGAACAGCCCGGCCTTGTGCGCGGCCATCGCGAGGTTCAAGCCCGTCTGCCCGCCGAGCGTGGGGAGCACTGCGGTCGGCTTCTCGCGCTCGAGGATCTTGTCGAGGACCTCGACCGTGAGCGGCTCGACGTACGTGGCGTCGGCCATCTCCGGATCAGTCATGATCGTGGCCGGATTCGAGTTCATCAGGATCACGCGCACGCCCTCCTCGCGGAGCGCCTTGCATGCCTGAACACCCGAGTAATCGAACTCGCAGGCCTGGCCGATGACGATTGGCCCGGACCCGATGATCAGTACAGATTCCAGATCCTTGCGGCGGGGCATCTGGAGGCACCGTTTACCCCGGTTCCTCCGACGAGGGAAGGGGGATCAGCCTGTCACATCAGGCGGCATATCCGGTGTCTTCGGAGGCGACCATCCCGGTGGGTGCCGGTTGCGATCGAGACCGTCGAGCCGCTGCAGCACCTCGCGGTGGATCTGGTCGACCTTCTCGTGCAGGTGCTGGATCTGGAGCTCGGCCTTCAGGTTGACCTCGTACTCGATGTTCGATCGGACCTTCTCGCGCGCGCCCTCGCGGTTCGACGAGAACAAGATCAACGTCGACAGCATGATCGCCTCGAGCGAGACCGTCATCGTCAACAGGTTGTACGGGAACGGATCGAACGCGGCTCCCGTCGAGTTCCAGCCGAGCCACATCGCGAAGAAGATCACGTGGAGCACGAGGAACGTGAGCGAGCCGGAGAAGTTCGCGACCCAGTCCGCGACGCGCAGGATCAGACTCGACTTCGCCGCCACTTCCTCGTTGACGTTGCGCGACGCCGTGTTGCGCAGCACAGTCGCGTTCACGCGCAGCCGCTTGCCGGTCGCTGCGAGCAGGTGCAGCGCCGCGCTCGGCTTGATCTTCAGGAGCTCGTCGAGGTCGTCGCGATCGACGACGATCGCTTCACCACTCTTCGTGACGTGTGCCGATGCCGTGCGCGGCCCCACATCGAGCAACGAAATCTCGCCGAAGAAGTCGCCGGGCTCCGCGGTCTCCAGATAGACCTTCTCGCCGGTCTTCGTCTTCACGGAGATCTCGACCTGCCCGGACTTGATGATCATCATCCAGTCGCCGGGGTCCCCGTACTCGAACAGCTTCTCGCCCTCGGTGATCGTGCAGAGATCGACGCGCTCGGCGAGCAGTGCGCGCTCGTTGTCATCGAGGCCCGCGAACAGCGGGACCTCGGCCAGTGCTTCGGCGGTGGCGGACATGGCCACCGCATACACCCTCAGCGCTTCTTGAGCACGCCGCCGTCGACCTTGAACTCGGAAGCGAGCGGACCCTGGAGAGCCCCGGCCACGGCCTGGGCCTTGTCACCGAGAGGCGCCTTGGCCTTCGCGAGCACGTCACACGCAGCGCGCTTGATCCGGCCGGACTCCTCCTCGGGTCGGAGCAGCGCCCCGATCAGCGGAGCAGCGATCTTTTCCGGGTCGCGGCCGCCGAGCCCCTCGATCGCGGCGAACCGCGAGTTCTCGTCGAAGTCGGCGCAGTATGGAGCAAGGCGCGAGACGATCTCCTCGTCGGTGCCGCCCTTCCACTCGCGGAACCAGCCGATCAGATCGATCCGGCGCTCGGGCATCCGCACGTAGCCCGGCGGCTCGCTCGCGAACAGGTCATCGGCGATCGCGAGGACCTTGTCGTGGTCGGCGATCTTCTCGAGCGCGCGCAGCGCGAACGACAGGTGGTCCGCGCCCTTCAGGTGGCGCTGCAATGCGGGGAGTGCGGCGGCGCCGTGCGACACGAGCGCGTCGACCACCCAGTTCTTCTCCTGCTCGTCCTCGACGGCCTTGTTCGACGTCACGTTCCAGCGCTTGCAGAGGCCGAACAGCGCTTCCTCGCTGCCGTCCTCCTTTAGCTTCTCGAGCGCACCCCATCGATCGGCCTGCTGCGCGAGCTTGTTGGTCGCGCGGTCGACCGTCTTCTGCAGCGACTTTTCCTTCGAGAACAGGCCAAACACCATGAACGGAGACTCCGAAGCGGGGGTGGACGCTACCACATCGGTAGTCCCTCCCTCGGTTCGGGGCAACCCCCGAAACTGCCTGGAATTGTTTCCAGCCGCAGCGCCGCGCGTACAATCGCTCCTTGATGAAGCTTCGGACCCCCTTCGGGCTGGCCGCGATCGCCGCGGCTGTTGCGTGCTCGGCCTCCGCACAGAAGAACCCGACGGGTGGCACGGGAGGTGGCACGACCACGGGCTCCGGGACCGTCGTCACCGCACCGCCCCCCGCGGAGAAGCCGAAGGTCGTCGCGGGTCCCGCCGGCGAGAAGGCGCAGCTCCTGCGCGAGGCGGCCGAGCAGCTCGAGAAGGCGGCGGATGCTCTGGAGCGCGGCAACAAGAACCTCGCCGAGCAGCTGTTCTCCACAGCGGAGCTCCTCGTCGGTCCGGAAGCGCTCGCGTCGCTCGCGAGCACGTTTCGCGAGGGCGCACCGCCGCGCGTGACCACGCCGACCGTGAAGGTCGACACCACCGCAGCGCCCCAGCCGCGGATCTCCGGAAACTCCGAGGAGGAGGACGAGGTCGCGAAGGTTCCGCCGCCGCCTGCCGTCGGCACGCTGACCGGCAAGATCCAGGTGGACGGCAAGGCCACCGGTGGTGCGTTCGGTCTCGTGACGATCGAGCCCGCGAGCGGCAAGTTCAAGCCGCGCTCGCCCAAGCGCGTGGTCATCGAGCAACGCGGCCGCGAGTTCCTGCCGCACGTGGTCGCGGTCTCGGTCGGTTCCACGATCTCGTTCCCCAACTTCGACACGGTGTTTCACAACGTGTTCTCGTCGTCGCCGAACGGCGCGTTCGACCTCGGCATCTACAAGGCCGGCGAAGCACGCGAGTTCACGTTCAAGAAGGAGGGCATCGTTCGCCTCGGCTGTAACCTTCACGCGAACATGAGCGCATACATCGCCGTGGTGTCCGCTCCGAGCTATGTCGTCACCGATGGCACCGGCGAGTTCACGTTCAAGCGGCTCGCGCCCGGCAAGTACAAGCTCTCCGCGTGGAGCGAGAAGAGCAAGGCGCCGATCACGCAAGAGATCACCGTGAAGACCGGCAAGAACGAGGTGACCGTCGGCGTGAGCGCGGATGCGGACAAGGGGCCGCAGCCCGACAAGTTCGGAGGAAAGCGTGGCTAGAGGCGTGCTCGTCGCGGGAGCTGCATTGCTCCTGCTCGGCGGCGGCGCGCTCGGCTACGCGCTCACGCGCAAGGCGCAGGGCGGGATGACTCAGGAAGCCACCGCGGCGATGGGCTCCGCGGTGTCGAGCCTCGACGGCGACATCAAGGCGGCGCGTGCTTCCGTGGATCAGCGCGCGGCGACACTTGCGGAGGTCAGCGTGCTGCGCGCAGCCGTGAGCACCGACGAAGCGACGGCCGCCGACATGGTCGGCCGCGAGATCACGTTCAAGCCGCAGCCCGGCGAGGTGATCGAGCTCGGTCAGACGACGAGGCCCGCGGGCACGCCGAAGTCGCTGCTCGTGATCCCGCAGGGCGGGATGCGCTCGTCGAAGAGCGGCATCATCGGCGGCTCCGCCGAGCTGCAGGGCGATCAACTCTTGATCACGCAGACCGTCGAGGTCGTGCCCGCGGATGTCGAGGCGGCGAAGGAGGTCAACGGCTTCGTCACCGTGAGCCACCTCCTCGATCTCAAGCCCGCGATCGAACGGCTCACGGCGGCGGGCCTCAGTGGCTCGTTCGAGCTCGGGGGCAAGACCCGCGCGATCGGCACGCCGCCTGAAGGTGCGCTCACGCAGGCGATGCCGATTCCCTCACAACCCGGCGCGCAGCTCGTCGCGGCGGTACCGCCGATGAAGGGCGGTATGCCGGTTCCGATCGCCGCGGCAGGCGGCGGTGCGGCCGGCCTCGGCTTGATCCTGCTCCTCATCGGCATGATGGGCGGCAAGGACAAGACCGGGCTGACGCAGGCCGCGATGCAGGCGCAGCGCGGCGGCACGCAACTCGGCGCTGGTGGTACCGCGGCCGGTGTGCCTGCATCGGCCGTCGACGTGATCAGTGGACCCGCGCTCTCCGGTGGTCCGATCGGACCGGGCACCGTGCTCGGCAAGTGGGAGATCGTGCGGCGCATCGGGTCCGGCGGTATGGCAGACGTCTACCTCGCGCAGGCGCGCGGCGAGGCAGGGTTCCAGAAGCTCGTCGCGATCAAGATCATGCATGGCCACCTCGCGCGGAACCAGCACGCGGTCGATCACTTCCTCGACGAGGCGCGGCTCGCAGCGCGCGTCGTGCACCCGAATGTCGTCGCGATCCAGGACCTCGGCAAGATCGGCGACGACTACGTGATCGTGATGGACTACGTCGAGGGCGTCGATCTCGAGCGGCTGCTCGCGAACGCGCGCAACAGCAACCGGCAGGTTCCGCTCAACGTCGCGCTCGGCGTCCTGTGCCGGATCTGCGACGGTCTCAACGCCGCGCACAAGGCCACCGAGCCCGATGGCAGGCCGCTCGGCATCATCCACCGCGACGTGAAGAGCGCGAACGTCCTGGTGTCGAAGCAGGGTGGGGTGAAGGTCGTCGACTTCGGCATCGCGAAGGCGTCGAAGCAAGTGCACCTCACCGTCGCGGGCGAGACCAAGGGAACTCCGTCGATGATGGCGCCCGAGCAGCGCGTCGGCGAGCAGGTCGACGTGCGTGCGGATGTCTACTCGACCGGCGCGGTGGCGTACGAGGTGCTGACCGGCCACGCCGTCAACCTCGACCTCGCCGCGCTCGCGCACCTCGGCGTGGAGAACTGGCCGCACTTGCCGCCGCCGTCGAGCCTGCGCTCGGATCTGCCGCCGGAGCTCGACGCGATCATCCTGACCTCGATGGCGTTCGAGCGCGAGCGGCGCCCCGCCGACTGCGCCGCGTTCGAGGCCACGCTCGAGGCCGTGATGAAGAACAACAACCTCACCGCCAGCGACAAGGACATCGCGCGCTGGGTCGACGCCGAGATGCGTGCGCTCGGGGACACCCCGGGCACCGCCGCGACGGCGATGAGCTGATCACCTGCGCATCGCCCTTCGGCGATGCTGCGCGGCCCGGCTTGCCGGGCCTTGCTAGAACCGGCCGAGGACCGAGACGCCGCCGCCGGTTGCGCTCGCGGTCGGCGCGACCTGCACGCTCGCCTCGCCGCTGCCGCGCCAGAAGAGGACCGCGGCGGCGATGCCCGTGGCACCGGCGAGACCGAACGACACCCACGAGAGCTTCTCGTAGCGGTTCCCCTCGTCGACCAGATCCTCGTACTGCTGCTGCGTGCGCATGTCCCAGCGCGGGGGCTGGCCGCCGATGCCCACGTAGAGGTCGCTGATGTCGTTCTCCGACGAGCTCGCGGAGTACGCGAGCACCGCGCCGACGGTGACGAACGCGATCGACGTCGCGGTGAGCACCCACGCGGCCTTGTTGGAGTGATGCACCACCTTGACCGAGCCCGAGCCCGAGCCCGGATCGATCGCGCTCGTTCCGGAGCCATCGCCGACCGTGGCCGAGCCGCTTCCGGTGCCGACAGGCGGCACGGGGGTCGCCGAGCCCGAGCCCGCGTCGGATCCGGGTCCGGTTCCCGATCCGACCGGCGGGGTCACGACCGGCGGAGTCACCACGGCCGCGGAGCCCGCGCCGGCGCCGCTCCCCGCGCTGTTGGGGTCGCCGCCGCACGCCCGGATCTTCTCCTTGGTGCTCGCCGCGAATGACTCGCTCGGGCGCGCCTCGCGCAGGTATCGGCCGTAGTAGATGAGCGCGAGCTCGCACTTCCCGGCCTTCTCGTTCGCGTTACCGATCTTGAAGAACAGCACCGGGTCGCGCGTGATCTCGTACGCGCCGCCGTAGTCGCGCACCGCGTCCTGGTACCGACCGGTTTTCATCGCCTCTTCGCCGGACTTGTAGAGGTCCTTCGCATGTTCGAAGTCGGGCGCAGGCTGCGCCATGGCGCCCGCAACCAGAGCCCCGACGACTACACCCGTGGCGATCGCACGCATGCTCATGAGCGTAACCCAACAGACGCCCCGATCTCGATGATCTGCGCTATACCGACCGGGCTTTATGGCGAAGATCGATATGGTCCGCAACCTCGGTGTGGTCGCCCACATCGACGCCGGGAAGACCACGGTGTCGGAACGCTTCCTGTTCCACTCCGGCAAGATCCACAAGGTCGGCGAGGTCCACGACGGCGAGACCGAGATGGACTGGATGGAGCAGGAGCGCGAGCGCGGCATCACGATCACCGCCGCCGCCACCACGTTCGAGTGGAAGAAGCACGAGATTCACCTGATCGATACGCCGGGCCACGTCGACTTCACGATCGAGGTCGAGCGCAGCCTGCGCGTGCTCGACGGCGCGGTCGTCGTGTTCTGCGGCGTCGCCGGCGTACAGCCGCAGTCCGAGACCGTCTGGCACCAGGCCGACAAGTTCAAGGTCCCGCGCATCGCGTTCGTCAACAAGCTCGATCGCGTCGGCGCGTCGTTCCCGACCGTCGTTGCGGATATCCGCGAGCGCCTCGGCGCGAACGCGGTTCCGATCCAGCTGCCGATCGGCGCCGAAGATCAGTTCTCCGGCTGCATCGACCTCGTGCGCATGAAGGCGATGATGTTCACGGGCGACGTGACCGAGGCGCCCGAGGTCGTCGACATCCCCGAGGACATGCAGGCGCAGGCCGCGGATGCGCGCGATCAGATGATCCAGTCGCTCGCGGATCTCGATGACGCGATCGCCGTGAAGTACCTCGAGGGTCAGGACCTCCCGGCCGCCGAGCTCGACGCGGCGATCCGCAAGGCGACGATCGCCGTGAAGATCATCCCCGTGCTCGCGGGCACCGCCCTTCGCAACAAGGGCATCCACCCGCTGCTCGACGCGGTGATCGCGTACCTGCCATCGCCCGCAGACGTTCCGCCTGTCACCGGCGTGGACCCGAGGAACACCACCGAGAGGATCACGCGCACGCCAAAGAACAACGAGCCGTTCGCCGCGCTCGCGTTCAAGATCGCGATGGACGAGGGCCGCAAGGTCGTCTTCATGCGGATCTTCAGCGGCATGATCGAGGCCGGCGCCGAGGTGCTGAACGTCCGCACCAACAAGAAAGAGAAGATCTCGCGCCTGTTCCAGCTCCACGCCGCGAAGCGCGAGCGCCTCGACAAGGCCGTCGCCGGCGAGATCGTGGCGGTCGCGGGACTGCGCGACGCGACCACGGGCGACACGCTGTGCGATCCGAGGTCACCGATCCTGCTCGAGCGCATCGACACCTACGAGCCCGTGATCTCGCAGGCCATCGAGGCCGACAACCAGTCCGCGAAGGAGCGGCTCGACTTCGCGCTCGCGAAGATGGCCGACGAGGATCCGACGTTCCGCTTCCACGACGACACCGACACCGGGCAGACGCTGATTCGCGGAATGGGCGAGCTCCACCTCGAGATCATCGTCGACCGCATGAAGCGCGAGTACGGCGTGCAGGCGCGCGCCGGCAAGCCGCAGGTCGTCTATCGCGAGACCGTCCTCAAGGAAGGCGATGGTCACGCGGTGTTCGAGCGCGACATGAAGGAGCAGATGATCTACGGCGAGGCCTCCTGCCACGTGAAGAGCCGAGCGCGCGGCTCCGGCATGGAGTTCAAGAGGAACCTCCCCGGCGCGGCCGCGCTGCTTCCGCCGCACATCGTCGACGCTGCGATGCAGGGCCTGAAGGATGCCGCCTCGAGCGGTCCCGACGGCTATCCGCTCGAGGACGTCGAGGTCACGCTCACGCAGGTCGCGCTCAAGGAAGGCTCCAACGGCGAGATCGGTGCGCGTGCTGCCGCCGCCGAGGCGTTCCGCCGCGCGGTCCAGGCCGCCACGCCGTCACGCCTCGAGCCGATCATGGCCGTCGAGGTCACTGTCGATGACGAGTTCCTCGGCGCGGTGATCGGCGACCTCAACCAGCGCCGCGGTCAGGTGCAAGACGTCGGCTCTCGCGGCGCCAAGCGCCTCGTCAACGCCCTCGTGCCGCTGCGGAACATGTTCGGCTACTCGACGCGCGTGCGGTCACTCAGTGAAGGCCGCGCGACGTTCTCGATGTTGTTCCACAGCTACGACACGCTGCAGGGCTAACCGCCAAGGCGCCGCGCTGGCGAACCGCCAAGCTCCGCGCGCCGCCGTGCCCGCGGACCGCCGTGCGTGCTGCGCACTGCCGTGCCCGCGCACTGCCGTGCCCGCGCACTGCCGTGCCCGCGCAC
>JACCRC010000311.1 GCA_013813765.1 Deltaproteobacteria bacterium
GTTCGAGGTCGGTACGATCCACCGCACCGAGAGCATCGAGTCGCTCGTGCTCGCGCGTACCGATGCCGGCTTCGTGATCTCCGCGCTCGGCAAGAGCGGCGAGCCGCGCGCGCAGCGGCCGGTCACCGTCGGTATCGTTCACCGCTGGTCGCGCATGCAGCTGAACCTCGAGCTCGCGACCGACGAGCGCGGGCGGATCGAGCTCGGCAGGCTGCCCGGTGTCTCGCGGATCACCGCGACGCTGGGCTCGTACTCGCAGGGCTGGTGGGTCGAGGACCACGTCGGCAGCATCGCGATGCAGGAGCGCGCGGGCCACGAGGTCGTCGTGCCGATCCCACCGAGCCGCTCCTCCGCGGAGGTGATCCGCCGGCTGTCGATCGTCGAGACCAACGGCGCACCGGTGCGTCACCCGCACGTCTCGGTCGAAGGCGTCGAGGATTCACTCGTCATCAAGGGCCTTCCCACCGGCGACTACCAGTTGCGCGGCCCGGGCATGCCATCGGTCGCGATCACGGTGATGGACGTGCGCGCCGAGATCCGCAACGTCGCGTTCACCGCCGACGAGGTCGGCGAGCTGACTCGATCCGCACCGGGCATCGCGGAGATCGCGGTGGGCTCGAGCCTCGTGATCACGCTGCGCGACGCCGGGGATCGTACCCGCGTGCACGTGATCGCCACACGATTCGCATCATCGCTGCTCGAGCTCCCGTGGATCGGACCGCGCGCGGTAGGCCGGCGTCTCGATCGTGCTCGACGCGCGCTGTACGTGTCCGGCCGCGAGCTCGGCGACGAGTACCGCTACATCCTCGAGCGCCGCAGCCGGAAGCGCTATCCGAACCTCCTGCTCGACAAGCCGAGCCTGCTGCTCAACCCGTGGTCGCGCCGCACGACGACGACCGAGGTCGCGCACGCACGATCGGGAGGCGCGTTCGGCGGCGCTCCAGCTGCGGCACCGGGGTACTACGCACCTCAGTCGGCGCCACAGCAGCAGGCGGCAAGCTCCGAGGAAGCGTTCGTCAGCTACGACTTCCTGCCGTCGCCGCCTGCGGTGCTCGCGAACCTCGTCCCCGACGACGATGGTGTGGTCACCGTGCCGCTCACCGACCTCGGCGGCGCGACATCGCTCGTCGTGATCGTCGACGATCCCGCGGGCGCGATGCTCCGCCACGTGACGCTGCCGGAGACGCCGCTCGAGCCGCGCGACCTGCGGCTGCGCCTCGCACTCGATCCCGAACGACACGCGACGCAGACCAAGGCGATCGCGCCGCTGACCGCGGGCGACAGGCTCGTGATCGAGGACCTCGCGACGGCGAAGGTCCACCTCGTCGACTCCGTCGTGCGAGCGCACGGCTACCTGCTCTCCCTGCGCGAGGACTCGACGCTGCGCGAGTGGGTGTGGGTCACGCGGTGGCACGAGCTGCCCGACTCCGAACGGCGCGAGAAGTACTCGAAGCACGCGTGCCACGAGCTGCACCTCTTCCTCTACTTCAAGGATCGGCCGTTCTTCGATGCGGTCGTCGCGCCGTACCTCGCGCACAAGCGGGTGAAGACGTTCGTCGATCACTGGCTGCTCGGTGACGACCTCGTGCGCTACCTCGAGCCCGGCGAGCTCGCACGGCTGAACACGATCGAGCGCGCACTGCTCGCGAAGCGCATCATCACCGGCGACGAGATCGGCCGCATCCTCGCGGACGAGGTCGCCACGCTGCCGCCCGATCCGGGCCGCGATGCGCGGATCATCGACGCGTTGCTCGGTGCATCGACGCTCGACGGCGACGATTCGATCGCCGAGGCACAGGGCGCGGCGTTCGAAGCTGCCGACGCGTTGATGGAGGCGCCGACCGCGACGATGGCGGCGCCGATGGGCGGAGTCGCTGCACCGGGCCGTGCCGGTGGTCCGATGGCGCCGCCTCCTCCACCGGCGGGAGGCACGCGCGCGTTCGCGAAGACCGCGAAGGAGAAGAAGAGGAGCGCGAAGCGCGACGAAGCCGACGGGATGATGATGGACGATCTCGCGGAGCTCGAGAACGCGCCCGCGCCGATGTATCGCGGTGCCGACAAGACGCAGGAGTGGGCGGAGAACAACTGGTGGCACCTCACGCCGGCGCAGAGCGGCCCCGTGCTCGTCGGTGCGAACCGGTTCTGGCGCGACTTCGCCGCGCACCGCACCGGTGCGTTCCTGTCCCCGGGGCTCGGCCTCGCGACCACCTCGTTCGCCGAGGCGTTGGTCGCGCTCGCGGTCACCGACCTCCCGTTCATCGCCGGCGCGCACACGATCACGCCGGAAGGTCCGCGACTGACGATCGCGGCCGCCGCGAACGCGCTCGCCGGTTCGTCGCAGCTCGTCGATGGCGAGCTCGTCGCCAGCGGAGCGCCGCTCGTCGTAGGCATGAGCTACGTGCGCACCGACGATCGCCACGAGTGGGTCAACGGCGAGCAGGTCGACAAGTATGTCGAAGGTCCGTTCGCGACCGGCGTCGTGTACACGTGCCGCGTTGTCGTCGCGAACCCCACGTCGGCGCGTCAGCGGATCTCCGCGCTCGTCCAGATCCCGCGCGGCAGCGTGCCGGTGATGGGCGCGAAGCCGACGCAGACGATCGAGCTCGTGCTGCAGGCCTACGGTACGCACGGGCACGAGGTCTCGTTCTACTTCCCGGTGGCCGGCAAGTGGACGCACTTCCCCGTTCACGTCAGCCGTGGTGGAGAGATCGTCGCAGCGGCGCCGGGACGTGTGCTCGAGGTGACGAGCGGCGGTGCGGTATCCGACCCGCGCTCGTGGCCGCATCTCTCCCAGCGCGGCTCGGCTCCCGAGGTCGTCGCCTATCTGACGACGGCAAACCTCGCCGCGACCGATCTATCGAAGGTGGCGTGGCGAATGCGCGACCGCGCGGAGTACCAGCTCATCGTCGGCGCGCTCGAGAAGCGTCATGTGTTCTCGCCGGTGCTGTGGTCGTACTCGCTGCTCCATCGCGACGCACCGCGGATCCGTGTGTGGCTGCGTAGCCTCGGAGAAGCGCTGCTTGCTGCCGGCCCCGTCCTCGAGATGCTCGAGCTCGATGCCGAGCAGCTCGGCATCTACGAGCACCTCGAGCTCGCACCGCTGATCAACGCGCGTGCGCACCGGCTCGGCGGCAAGTTGAAGATCCTGAACGACGGCCTCGCAGCGCAGTACAACCGGTTCCTGGATCTGCTGACGCACCGGCCGAAGCCGACGTCCGAGGATCTGCTCGCCGCCGCGATGTATCTGCTCGCGCAGGATCGCGTGGAGGATGCGTTCGGTGTGCTCGCGCGCGTACAGACCGAAGCGATCGCCGATCGCATGCAGCACGACTACCTCGCCGCGTACGCCGCGTGCATCACCGGCGACGTGCGACGCGCACGCGAGCTGGCGGCACCGTGGCGCGATCACCCGGTCGATCGCTGGCGCCACCGCTTCGGCGCGCTGCTCGCCATGCTCGACGAGGTGGCCGGTGCAGCGCCCGCGATCGTGGATTCGCGCAGCCGCGAGCAGCAGCACGCGGAGCTCGCAGCGAAGCAACCCGCGTTCGAGATCGCGCTCGACCGCGAGGGCGTCGTGATCCGCAGCCAGCACCTCGGCTCGCTCGAGCTGCGGTTCTTCGAGATGGACATCGAGCTGTTGTTCTCGCGCCAGCCGTTCGTGCAGAGCGACGTGTCGCGGTTCTCGTTCATCGAGCCGGGCCACCGCGAGCTGCTCGACAAGCCCGGGCCGGAGCACCGGCTGCCGTGGCCGGCGGCACTGCGTGGCAAGAACGTCGTCGTGGAGGCGGTCGGCGCCGGGCAGCGGAAGGCAAAGGTGCACTACGCGAATGACCTCGCGACCACCGTCGCGAACCAGGTAGGTCAGGTGCGCGTGAGCCGTGCCTCGGACCACGGCGCGCTGCCCGCGACCTACGTCAAGGTGTACGCACGCAAGCATGGCGGCGCAGTCGCGTTCTACAAGGATGGCTATACCGATCTGCGCGGCACGTTCGACTACGCGACGCTGTCGACGAGCGACCTCGAGCAGGTCGAGCGGTTCGCGATCCTCGTCTGCTCGGACCATGCCGGCGCCGCCATCCTCGAAGCGAGCCCACCAGCGCGCTGATACGAGGTTGATTCTGTGATCGGCCGCGTCGTCGGCAAGTACAAGATTCTCTCGCAGCTCGGCGAGGGCGGGATGGGCATCGTGTACCGCGCGGAGCACGTGGTCCTCGGGAGCCCTGCGGCCGTGAAGGTACTGCTGCCGCAGTACACGAAGGACGCGACGGTCGTCGATCGGTTCTTCACCGAGGCCAAGGCCGCGAGCGCGATCAAGCACGTCGGCATCACCGAGGTGTTCGACTACGGCCGGTTGCCGAACGACGGGGCGTTCATCGCGATGGAGCTCCTGCGCGGCGACGAGAAGCTCACACCGTAGCAGTCGCGGTGGGAGGCGAAGGCTTGTCGAGCGGACGATTGAGCCGTGCGGCATGCACGATCGCCATGCTGATCGCGGTGTCGACATCCGGCGCGTAGGCGAGCTTGCCCGGCTCTCGCTTGATGCCCGCGCGTTCGAACAGCTCGGAGACCTCGGGATTGAGGCCGGCGAAGATGACCTTGATCTTCGAGCGGTACAGCCGATCGAGCACGGACTCGAGCGCGACGAGGCCGGTCGCATCCATCGTGGGCACGTGCTCCATCGCGAGGATCATCGTGTGGTCCTGGCCACCCGCGACGTGCAGCGCCTCCATCGCGGTCTTCGCAGCGCCGAAGAACAGCGGCCCCGCGAGCTCGTAGACGCGCACGCCGGGCGGCGCCTCGACCTTCGTGTCGGTGATCGTCTGAAGATTCGCGCGCGTCAGCACGGCCATGCGCTTCATGAACAAGAGCGCCGCGAGCATCACGCCGAACGTGACGGCGACCACCATGTCGAACGCGACGGTGAGGCCGAAGCAGGTGAGCATCACCATCACGTCGGCGCGTGGGGCGATCCGCACGAGGCGCGCGAAGTGACGGGTCTCCGACATGTTCCGCGCGACGACGATCAACAGTCCCGCGAGCGCTGCCATCGGCAGGTACGAGACCAGCGGAGCGAGCGCGATCGTGGCAGCGAGGACGAACACCGCCTGCAGCGCCGCGGCGATCGGCGAGCGCGCACCGGCCTTGATGTTCGTGGCGGTGCGAGCGAGCGCGCCGGTCGCCGCGATGCCGCCGAAGAACGGGACGACGATGTTCGCAATGCCGAGCGCGATCAGCTCGGCGTTCGGATCATGCTTCGTGTTGCTCATGCCGTCGGCGACGACCGCGGCCATCAGCGACTCGATCGCGCCGAGCATCGCGATCGCGAACGCCGCCGGCAAGAGCTCGCGGATCATCTGGAAGCTCAGCGTCGAGCCACTGGACTCCAGGTGCCACGGGATCACGGGCAGTGGCGGCAGCGGTGGAATGCCGTGGACGACCTCGCCGCCGATCGTCGACGAGAATCGCGAGCCGATCGTCGTGGCATGGAAGCCGGGGACGAAGTGATCGAGGAGCACGACACCGATCGAAACCACGGTCAGCGCGATCAGCGGCGCGGGGATCTTGTTCGTCAGCTTCGGCAGCACGAGCAACAGGATGATCGTCATGACCGCGATGCCGATGTCCCACGGGTTCGCGTTGGGTGCGGCGTCGACGAGCGCGCCGAGGTACTCGAACGTTCCATCGGTGCGCGGCAGCTCGAGTCCCATCGCATCCTTGAGCTGCAGGATGATCAGGACGAGCGCGATACCCGCGGTGAAGCCGGTGGTCACCGGATGCGGTATGAACTGCACCAGCCGCCCGAGCCGCGCGAGCCCCAGCGCGAGGAGCATCACGCCGGCCATCATGCCGGCGACGAGGAGCCCCGACAGTCCGTACTTGTGGACGATCGGAACGAGGATGACGACGAACGCGGCCGTCGGGGCGGTCACTTGAAAGCGCGTGCCGCCGAGCAGCGCGCAGATCACGCCGGCGATGATCGCGGCGTAGAGGCCGTGCTGCGGTGGTACGCCGACCGCGATGGCGAGGGCCATCGAGAGCGGCAGCGCGACGACACCGACGACGAGCGCGGCGAGCAGATCCGCGCGGAAGTCCTTCGCGGTGTAACCCTCCTTGAGGCGCTGGCGCAGGCCGTAGCCGATCAGATCCTTCGCGCGGTAGGCCATCGCGAGCTGGGCGCGGAACGCCTCCGACAGCTCGTCGACGTATCGCAAGCCCCGCTTGATCACCGCGGCCGGAGGGTACAACGTCTTGACAGCGTCGGCGCCAGCTGCCACGCAACATCATGATTCATCGAGGCGATCTGACGATTCCCACGAAGGGTCGCGGCACCTACGACATCACGCAAGACGTGCGCGACATCGTGCAGAAGTCGAAGGCGCGCGAGGGCCTCGCCACGGTGTGGATCGCGCACACGAGCGCTTCGCTGATCATCTGCGAGAACGCGGATCCATCGGTGCGCCGCGACCTCGAGGCGTTCGCCGCGCGGCTCGTACCCGATGGCGACAAGCTGTTCTCGCACACGGCCGAAGGTCCCGATGACATGCCGGCGCACGTGCGCACCGTGCTGACGCAGACCTCGATCGGGATCCCGATCGTCGATCGCGAGCTCGCGCTCGGCACGTGGCAGGGTCTCTATCTGTGGGAGCACCGCACGAGCCCGCACAAGCGCCACGTGACCGTCTCGGTGATCGGTGAATGAGCTCGCCGCCACGGTGCGCGAGGCGCTCGCCGCGCTCGCCGCCTCCGATCGCAAGCTGACGCGGTTCGGCGCCGCGAACCACGGCTACGCCCTCGCCCCGCCGCTGACCGCTCCGCCCGCCGACCTGCCCGATGACCTTCGCGACTTCGTGACCGCGATCGGCAGCGGCGGTGCCGGCCCCGGCTACGGGTGGTTCCCGGTCGATCGCGCGGTGGACCACCTGCTCGCGCCCGCGCCTGGCATCACCGCATACACGCGCGCGCTACCGGTCAGCCACCTCGGCTGCGGCTACGCGATCGTGGTCCCGCTCGATGGCAGCGCGCGCGGCGAGGTGTGGCTCGATGCCCGCGCGATCGGCAAGGTCGAGCCGATCCACGGCACGTTCACCGGCCTCTACCTCGGCTGGATCGATGCGCTCGCGAACAGCGCGTGGCCCCTCGATCTCATCCCGCCGGCGGTGTGCTCGGTGCCGGCCGCGCTGTCGGGCTACCTCGGGATGGTCGAGCGCAACCTCGGCATCCCGGAGAACCAGCTCGCCGGCGAGCAGCTCCGCGCGGCGCTCGGCGATCTCGGGCCCGGATCGATCAGGATCGCCGGAGAGCTCGAGGGGTCGCTGTTCCACAAGGGTGAGCCCGTCGACCCGTGCCTGACCTGCACCCGGCTCCTCGATAATCTCGCAGCTGACGGACTGCGTCGAGACGCCGTGGTCCCCGGGGTCACGCCCCTGCCCGGTCGTTGAATTGTCACGTGTCCGCCACCCGGACATGTCGGGATTGTCAGACTGTTCTGCCAGGGTGCATTGGATGGTCGTGTTCTCTAACCGTCGTCTCGGGGCTGCTTCCGAGCTGATGGTGTCCCCGGACGTCGGAACCGCGATGTTGCGGTCCGCGGCCGAGGCTGCGCGCCCGCTCGCGCAGAGCCGGTGGGAGCACGAGCTGGTGGTCTGGCTCGAGGATCGGTCCAGGGCACCCGCCCCCGAGATCGATGTCTCGGACATCGCGTGGTCTCCGGACAACTTCGAGCGCCAGCGGTCGTTCCTGATCGGTGCGATCGAGCTGGCCCTGATCACCTCCGCGCACGCGCGGGCGCTGGTGTGCTGGCGCCGCCTGATCGCCGACCATCCCCGCGAGTCAATCGTGGTGGGCCGGCGCTGGCAGTGGATCGGCACCGGCGTAAGCGCTTGATGTCACTCACGTAAATAGTCTCCGGAGCGCCCGTTTGGGACGGTTCACCTCCGGGTCCCCGACCGAGCCGGGTGCTAGAGTGCAAGGCCGTGGCTGAGGGCCTGACAGGACCGGGCTTCTACCCGCAACCCAACGAATGGACCTGTGGTCCGTTCGCGCTCAAGCACGCCTTGTTGGCGCTCGGCCGGATGGTCGACGTCTCGCAGATCTCCACCACGGCCAAGACCCACTGGTGGTCGGGCACCAACGAGATCCAGCTCGCCCGCGCCGCCCGCGCCTTCGAGTGTGACCTCGTGCTCGAGCGTCGCAGCGATGCCGAGCAGGCACGCAAGATCCTCACCAAGCACCTGAAGGATCAGACCCCGGTCCTCCTCTGCGTCGAGGAGTGGTCGCACTGGATCACCGTGCTCCGCGCGGAGGATCGCCGGTTCGTGGTCGTCGATTCGCAGGACGAGCCGCTGCTCTCGGTCCGGACCTGGCCGCAGCTCCGCAACTGGTGGCGCTACCACGACGTCGACTACGTCAAGGACAACCCGCCCGTCCTCTACGACCTGATGGCCGTCACGCCGCGGTTCCGGACGAGCGTGAAGGGCGACTTCTCCGTCGAGCGCGTGAAGTTTCTCCGCCGGCCCGAGAACCGCCGGCTCGCGCACCACTGGAACGAGTACCTCGAGGATCTCCTCGAGATCTGCCGCCCGCCGACGCACCGGATCGCCGAGCCGCTGTCGATGGGCGAGTTCCTGCGCCGTCATCAGGAGCTGATCGTCACGCGCGTCGTCTACTGGCACGGCGACGTTCACCGCGACGAGGTCGCGAAGGTGCTGCGCGATCTGCGGTTCGTCTCCGAGACCTACGGCCTCGTGATCCCGGCATCGATGTCGCGCCGCGCGCTGAACGATCTCGCGATCCTGATCTCGCTCTGGGCCTGCGCGGACCGCGGCGTCGGCGGAATGTTCGGCGCGCCCGGCAGCGACGTGCGGGCGACGAGCAAGCCGAAGAAGCGCAAGCGCCGCTAGATCATCGTCACCGTCAGCCGCGCGCCCTTCTCGCGGCCGACCTCGACGTTCTTGCCCTTCGCGATGACCGACTCGAAGCTGACCGAGTGCTCGACGGTCTTCGAGCGCAGCTTCCACATCGCACCGAGGCGCACTCCGCTGGCAGAGTCGCGCGGACAGAGCTTGATCTCGTCGAACCGATCGCCGGCGCGATCCTCGAGCGAGCCACAGGTGTCGGCGAGCAGCGTGATCTCGAACGTACGGAGCTCGGAGCCATCGGTGACGACGACCTTGAACTTCAGGGGGGTGAGCGGCGTGGCGGGTTTTGCCGGAGTGTTCGCGAGGGCGGGCCCGCACAGCAGGGTGATGAGGGCGGCGGAGGAGAGCAGCGTCTTCAGCATGCGTGCTGGTTCAGCAACGCGCGGGCCATGGGGTAAGTGCGTGAACGTGCGCGACCGGGAGTCACTCGGGTGACAGCGTGTCGATCGCCGCATCGTTGACGCCGCGTCGGAGTGCCTTGATGGCATCGGGGCTGTCGCCGAACCGGGTGGGGTGCACGCGGTTCGTGAGCAGCGTCACCCAGCGGCGGCGCGGCAGGTCGAGCCAGAGCGAGACGCCGGTGAAGCCGAGGTGACCGGCGGAGTGAGCGCGAGGCCAGCGATCGCCGGCGTGCGAGATGCCGGGCGTGCGCGATGGCGTGTCCCAGCCGAGGCGCCACGATGCGCCGGGGACCGCGGACTCGTCGAGGAAGCGGTTCACGATCTCGGTCTTGAGGCGGCCGCGTGGGGTGCCCGAGGCCGTGTCGAGGATCGCGCTCGCAAACGCGGAGACGTCGTCGAGCCGCGCGAACAGACCGGCGTGACCGCAGACGCGGCCGCCGTACCACGCGTTCTCGTCGTGGACCTCGCCCTGAACAACGCCGCGCACGTCCTGTTCGGTCGCGACCGAGAGCTCGGGCTCGGCGCCGTAGCGCGCGCCGATCGAGAGAGGATCACCGACGAGCGTGGCGAACGCCTGCTCGAGCGGGAGGTTCGAAGCGCGCTCGACGATCGCGCCGAGGATGATGTAGCCGAGGTCCGAGTAGACGCACGTCTTCCCGGGCTCGAGCGCGGGGACGGCCGCGGCCATGTCGACGAGCGCGGCACGCGGGTCAGCGGGCGGGTTCGCGCGGAGCTCCTTGAAGAACTCGACGTGCGCGGCACAGCCGGCACCGTGACCGAGGAGCTGATGAACGGTTCCCGTGGATGAGGCGAGAGGGAGGAAGCTGCGGATCGGCGCATCGAGATCGAGCGCGCCTTCGCCGACGAGCACCATCGCGCACGCGACGGTCGCCATCGGCTTGGTCAACGATGCGACATCGAACCACGTGTGTTCGTCGACGGGACGGCCCGGTGAGGGCACGCGCCGCGTGGTGCCGCGGAACATGCGCTCGACCTCGCGCCCGTTGTCGCCGATCGAGAGCGCGGCGCCTGAACCGATGCCCCGTGCGAACATCTCGTCGACGAGAACTGCGATTTCCTCCACGATTCGCATCGTACTTGCCGACGACGAGCCGTGGTAGATTTGGCCTCGCGTGACGCGTTACGAGCTGCTCGATCGTATCGGCGTCGGCGGCATGGCTGAGATCTTCCGTGGCAAGGCCGTGGCCGCGGGTGGGTTCGAGAAGCCGGTCGCGATCAAGCGCATCCTGCCGCACCTCTCGCAGGACAAGCGGTTCGTGGAGTTGCTGATCGCCGAGGCGAAGATCTTGAGCTTGCTCAAGCATCGCAACATCGTCCAGATCTTCGACGTCGGTCTTGGTGATGACGGCCAGTACTTCCTGGTGATGGAGTACGTCGACGGCAAGGACCTCGGCGCCGTACAGAAGGCGAACGAGACCAAACGGAAGCGGTTGCCGTTCGATCTCGCGCTGCACATCGGCGCGGAGCTCTGCGAGGCGCTCGAGCACGCGCACTCGGCGAAGGCTCCGGATGGCAAGCCGATGTCGCTCGTGCACCGCGACGTGTCGCCGTCGAACGTGCTGCTGTCGCGCGCGGGCGAGGTCAAGCTCACCGACTTCGGCATCGCGAAGCGCGCGGAGGCGGAGCAGACGGGGACCGGCGGCGTGCGCGGAAAGTTCGCGTACATCTCGCCGGAGCAGGCGCGCAACGAGCACATCGAGCCGCGATCGGACGTGTTCTCCGTCGCGATCCTGATCTGGGAGCTCGTCACGAACCGGCGACTGTTCTCGGGGCTCGGTGATCTCGAGGCGCTGCGCGCAGTGCGCGAGGCGCAGGTGCAGCGGCCGAGTGAAGTGGATGCGCGGCTGTCGGGAGACATCGACAAGATCCTGATGGCGGCGCTGTCGCGAGATCCGAAGCGTCGCCCGACGGCGGGCCAGTTCGGGCAACAGCTGACGACATTGCGCTACTCGCTCGAGGCCACGCTCGGCGATCCGGCGACGGAGCTCGGCAAGATCATCGATCAGGCGGAGCAAGTCGCGCGAGAGAGTCAGCAGCTGATCGCGCAGCAGCTGCGGCAGTCGTCGTCGATGTCGCCGTTGCCGTTCGAGCACTCCGAGCCGAGCGGCAACGAGCACACGGTGATCCGGATCCGCACCGCAGACGTGTTCTCGCAGAAGGACAAGGACGGCCGCGCGATGGCAGCGGCGCGGCAGGTCATCAATCAGTTCGAGGAAGACGAGACCAAGCAAGCGCAGCTCACGGGCGATCAGCTGAAGCTGCTCCGCGGATCGCGGCGCGACTCGAGCCAGCTCGCAGCGCCACCCGCGCCGCGCAGCAAGCGCGGAACCGACGAGCCCACGACCGCGCGCGCGCCACTGCACAGCGAGGAGGTCTCGACGATCGCGGGGCGCGGCATGCCGAAGGGCATGACCCCGGGCGGCTTCGATGACGGGGAGGAAGCGACGCGGCTGGTCGCACCGACGAGCCGTCGCACGCCGGCGCCCGAACGCGTGAAGCCGCGCGGCGCGACGGTGCCGCCGCCTCTCCCGGGAATGACGCAGCCCAAGCCGCGGCCGCGCGCCGATCCGAATCCGCCGCTCGGCGAGCTGCCGAGCACCGTGCACCAGCGCAACCCGCGCCTGCAGTCGATCGGTGGTCCGCCGAGCATGCCGGGTGGGCCGCCGGCGATGCCGCCGGAGATCGCGCCGCCACCGACGGGGTTCGAGGAGCAAGCACCGGTGCCGGGCACGATGCACATCCGCAGCGGGCAGACCGGCCTGCCTGCACCGCAGCAGCCGGCGATGCAGCCGCTGCCGATGCAACCGCCGGTGCTGCAGCCACCGACGATGGGCCAGGTGCAGCCCGGCGTGATCCGCACGCCGCAGCCGGGGCAGCTTCTGCAGCAGCCGATGCTGCCGCCGCCGATGCAGAACCCGATGCAGCCGATGCAGGCGCGCGTGACGCCGCAGCCACTACCGCAGCAGCAGAATCCATACGGCATGTGGGGCGGTCCGCAGCAGCAACAGCAGCCGATGCAGCAGCATCACTCGGCGCCGCCGACCTCCCCGGGTCCGAACCGCAAGAGCGCGCTCCAGCCGTGGATGCTGGTGGTGGGCGCCCTCGTGATGGCGGTCCTGGCGTTCGCGATCACGCGCGCATTCATCAGCGGCTGAACACCTACACGGTTGCGAATCGGCGGATTTCACGGGGTTGTGAAATCGTATCGATCGTCGGTCACGGACTGACGTTTGGACCGCACGTGGAGGATGCAATGGAGGCAGTCGCCGTCTTGGAACCCGCCGATCCGATCGCTGCGCTCGTCCAGGAAGGACGTCACCGCGATGCGCTGGTGGCGTGCGCCGAGACGCACGGCGCGATCCTCGGCCGTCTGTGCATGGCGCTGCTCGGCTCGCAGGCCGATGCCGACGAGGCAGCGCAGGAGACGCTCCTGCGCGCGCATCGCGGCATGGCGGGTTACCGCGCCGAGGGCTCGGTCAAGGCATGGCTCTGCGGCATCGCGCGCCACGTCTGTGCGCACATGCTCGAGACCCGCCGCAAGCAGCGCGAGCTTCTCGAGGTCGTGCCGTCGAGTGAAGGCGCAACCGACATCTTCGCGCAGCGCCGCCGATCGCGCGCCGTGCGAGAGGCGCTCGCGAAGCTGAAGCCCTCCGAGCGCGAGGCACTGGTTCTCCGCTACGTCGCCGATCTCAGCCATCGCGAGATCGCCGCGGCCTGCAACCTCGACGAACCCACCGCGCGCAAGCGGATCAGCCGCGCGCTCGCCCGTCTTCGCACCGTGATGCCCGATCAGGAGATCGAATGATGTCCACCTGCAATGAAGTCAACGACGAGCTCGCCGATCTGGTGGCGGGAGATTCGGGCGCGATCGCCCGTCATGCCGAGCACCTCGCGAGCTGCGATGCGTGCCGCGATGCGCGCCACGAAGCATCGGAGCTGGTCGGCCTCGTCGGCCAGGCCGGTTCCGATCACGCGGTGCCAGGCGATCTGAAGGCGAAGCTCCTCGCCGCACTCGATGCCGAGCGCGCGGCGAAGGTGGAGGAGAAGAAGCCGCCCGAGGCCAAGCCCGCACCGAAGCAGGCGGTGGAAGAGGTCACGCCGATCCGTCGCGTGTCGCGGTTCTCGCCGAAGTTCCTCGTGTGGGCTGGTGCTGCAGCGGCGACGATCGTCGGCGGCGTCGGCATCTGGAAGCTGAAGCAGACCGACGACGTGCCGGTGGTTGCATCGAAGCCGACCTGGAACGAAGGCGAGATCGGCAAGGTCGGGACGGTCGCGCGCGCCGCGACCGATGGCGCGTCGGGCGTGCAGATCAAGGTCGGCAGCGAATGGCGCCCGCTCGCGAAGGGCGCAGTGCTGGTGAACGGCGCGACGGTGAAGACCGACGAGCGCACGCGCGTGAGCCTCCACATGGCGGATGGCACGGTGCTCGTGCTCGACCACGGCACCGAGCTCGCGTTCGCTCCGAAGCAGCCGCGGCAGATCACGATGACGGCCGGCCGTGTGGCCGCCGACATCGCACACGTCGAGGGCGGCACGTCGGCGATCGAGACTCCGGCCGGCAAGGTCGAGGTCCTCGGCACGAAGTTCGTGCTGACCGCGACCGACACGCTCACCTCGGTGCAGGTCGTGCGCGGTACGGTCGCGCTGACGTCCACGTCGGGCACGAAGGACCAGGTCCACGCCGGCGAAGAAGGCGTGATCGATCGCGGTGCGCTCACCGTGGGCTCGGCGCCGTCGCTCTCGAAGGAGCTGTCGTGGTCCGAGCTCGAGCAGCCCGCCGTCGCGAAGGACGATCAGTCCGTCGCGGGCCTCGGCTCGCTGCGCGCGTACAAGCCCGGCGAGAAGCGCGACCGCGACTGGAACCTCGCACTCGCGAAGCACGACGTGAAGGTCCGCATCGTCGGACCGATCGCGCGCACCGAGATCACCGAGACGTTCCGCAACGACAGCGCCGAGACGCTCGAGGGCGTCTACAAGTTCCCGCTGCCCGCCGACGCGCAGATCGACGGCCTGCAGCTCGACATGGACGGCGGCTTCATCGAGGGTGCGTTCATCGACAAGACGCGCGCCGCGAAGATCTGGCAGGGCGTGATCGACAAGGCGACGCCGGTGCAGATCGCACGGCCGTCCGAGGAGATCATCTGGGTGCCGGGCCGCTGGAAGGATCCGGCGCTGCTCGACTGGAAGCGCGGCGGCCGGTTCGAGCTCAAGGTCTATCCGATCCCCGCGAAGGGCGCGCGCACCATCAAGCTGTCGTACACGCAGGTCGTCACGCCGCGCGGTCCGTTCCGCCAGTACATCTATCCGCTCGCGCACTCGACCGATGGATCGACCGTCGCCGACAACTTCTCCGTCGATGTCGAGGTCCGTGGCTCTGCGCCGGGCATGGTCCGCGCGCACGGCTACCAGATGACCGCCGATGCCAAGCGCCCCGAGGTCAACGCGCTCACGTTCGCGCAGGGCGGCTTCGTGCCGCGCGGCGACCTCGTGATCGACTACCGCGCCGCCGATGGAGATGCGGAGCTCCGTGCGTGGACGTTCGCCGGCGGCGTGGCCGTCGGTCCCGACGAGAAGCTCGCCGCGACGAAGAACGTCGGCATCGACCCGAAGGTGGTCGAGGCGCAGCGCACGGTCGCCGCCGATGCGCGCCCGACCGCGGTGCTCGCACTCCGCCCGCAGCTTCCGCGCTGGCGCGAGACCAAGCCGCGTGACTTCGTGATCGTCGTCGACTCCAGTCAGTCGATGGTCGGCGAGCGGTTCACCCGCGCCGGCGAGCTCGCGCTCGCGATGATCGATCAGATGGATCGCCGCGACCGGTTCAGCGTCGCTGCGTGCGACACCGAGTGCTCGCGCCTCGGCGACATGCGCGCGCCCTCCCCGGCCGCACAGACCGATACGAAGCGCTGGCTCGCGGCGCAGACGCCCGCGGGTGCGAGCGACCTGGTCTCCGCGATCCGCAGCGCCGCGCAGTTCTCGACCGGCGAGGACCGCGAGAAGTGGGTGCTGTTCATCGGTGATGGCTTCGCGTCGACCGGCTTCCGCAAGCCCGGCGATGTCGAGAAGGCGCTCGCGAGCACCGCGGCCGCCGGCGTGCAGGTCACGACGATCGGCATCGGCGGCGACGCGGATGTCGCGCTGCTCTCGGCCGCAGCACGCGGCGGTGGCGGCGCGTTCCTCGCGTGGCTACCGGGTCAGTCCGTCAGCATCGCGGCGATCGCCGCGCTCGAGTCTGCGAACGGTGCGTCGCTCCGCGATGCAGTGGTCGAGCTGCCCGCGGGCCTCGTCGATGTGGCACCGACGGTACTACCGACGATCCGCAACGGCGAGGAAGTTCTGCTCGCCGCCCGCATGGGCGCCGACGTGAAGGGAGACGTCATCATCCGCGGCAAGGTCGGCGGCAAGCCGTTCGAGCAGAAGTATCCGCTCGACCTCAAGGTGTCGTCGGCCGCGGGCAATGGCTTCGTGCCGCGCCTGTGGGCGACGCTCGCGATCGAGCAGCTCGAGCGCCGTGGTGAAGGTGACACGCGTACGAAGATCGTCGCGCTGTCGCAGGCGTTCGGCGTGATGTCGCGCGAGACCTCGCTGCTCGTGCTCGAGTCGCAGGCGATGTTCGACGCGTTCGGCGTCGACCGCAGCCAGCCGACCGCGAAGTGGACAGGTGAGGACTCGCTCGACGAGGTCGTGACCGCCGGCACGATTCCGGTGGCGACGCCCGAGCCGGCGAAGGACCTGGCGCAGGCCGAGGCGAAGTCGGCGAAGGCGTCCGAGAAGAACGACGACGCGAGCGATAAGGCTCCGACCACCGCGACGACGCGTCCCGCGCCGGCGAAGAAGCCCGCGTCGAACACCGCCGGCGAGGACGAGACCGGAGGCGTCCTCGGCAACACCGGGATGGGCAAGGGCGCCGGTGGCCGCGCGCAGATGGATCCGTTCGCCGCCGACATGCGCTCGCGCGGGATGGTCGCGATGCGCCGCACGTGGGTGCGCGTTCCGTCGGTCACCGCGTACGACGGTGTCAGCGACGGTATCAAGAAGGCGGTCGCGAACGCCGAGGCCGCGCTCGCGAAGAGCCCCGACAGCCGCGAGAAGCACCGCGCGCTCGTCCAGGCGCTCGCGTACGCCGGCGAGCTCGACCGCGCACGCGAGATCGCGGCGAAGTGGCTCGAGCGCGACAAGCTCGATCCGCAGGCGCTCGGCTACACCGCCGACCTCCTCGGCCGCGATGGCCAGCGCGAGCTCGGCCTTCGCACGCTCGCCGGCCTCGTCGATCTCGACGCGGATCGACCCGTGCTCCACGAGCGCATGGTCCGCGCGTACGAGACCGCCGGCCGCCTCTCGCAGGCGTGCTCGCACCGCATCGCGCTCACCGCGCTGTCGCCGAAGGACTTCGCGGTCGCCGGCAACGCGCTGCGCTGCCTCCGCTCGATCGGCCGCGATGCCGACGCGCAGCTCGTGGCGGCGGGCCTCCCCGACGACGCCGCACGCGCCACCGCGGAGAAGACCGCGACGGTCGCCGCGGTGCAGCCGAAGCTCGCCGGTGACCTCGTCGTCAACGCGAAGTGGACCGGTGGCACCGACCTCGACCTCTCGATCGTCACGCCGAACGGCGAGCGCGTGTCGTGGATGGGAGGCCGCGCCGATGCCAACGTCGGTGACGCCGCATCGACCGAGAAGGAGCTGCTGTCGCTGAGGTCGATCAAGCGCGGCAACTACCTGATCGAGATCACGCGCGGCACCTCGTCGACCGGTCCGATCCGCGGCTCGCTCGACGTCACCGTGCTCGGCACGAAGAAGACGGTGCCGTTCGAGCTCCTCGGCTCGCGCGCGGTCGTCGCCCGCCTCGCGATCTCGCTCGAGGAGCGCCTCGAGCAGGTCTTTGACAACGGCGGCATGGTCCCGACGAACCCGCAGGTCCGCATCGGCTCGATCGGGGACGCCAGCGCGAACCGCGTCATCCGCTCGCGCATGGGCGTGTTCCGCGCGTGCTACCAGCGCGAGCTGCAGAGCAACCCGGGCGCGCAGGGCCGCCTGATGGCGACGATCGACATCGACGAGAGCGGCATGGTCACGAACGTTGGCCTCGACGGCAACGCGCTCGACATGACCGGCACGTGCATCAACCGGAACCTGCGAGCGCTGCGGTTCCAGTCCGGCAAGGAGCAGACGCTGCGCGTGCCGTTCATCTTCACGCTGTAGAAAAGCGCTATGGTCACCCGCGATGGCGGACGACCAGGAAGCCGAGCTCGCGGCGCTGATCCGCAAGAAGTGGCGCGTCGGCGGCGTGCTCACCGCCATCATGATGGCCGCGTACTTCGGCTTCATCTTGCTCGTCGCGTTCGGGAAGGACACGGCGGGCACGCTGCTCGCGGATGATCGGATCAGCGTCGGCATCGTCCTCGGCGCCGTCGTCATCCTGATCGCACCGATCCTCACCGCGATCTACGTGCGGTGGGCGAACCACCAGCACGACCCGCCGATGGCGAAGCTGCGCAGCGACCGGAAGAAGCAGCAGCCGTGAGCACGCTCGGCCAGACCAACACCGACGCGATCGCGTGGTTCCTCGGCTTCGTGCTGATCACGCTCGGCATCACGTACTGGGCGGCGCGCCGCACGCGCACGACGCGCGAGTACTTCGCCGCCGGCGAGCGAATCTCCGCGGTGCAGAACGGCTTCGCGCTCGCCGGCGACTACATGAGCGCCGCGAGCTTCCTCGGCATCGCCGGGCTCGTCGCGACATCCGGCTTCGACGGCCTCATCTACTCGGTGGGCTGGCTCGTCGGCTGGCCGGTGATCACGTTCCTGATCGCCGAGCCGTTGCGCAACCTCGGCAAGTACACGTTCGCCGATGTCGTCGCGTACCGCCTGAAGCAGAAGCCAGTCCGCATCGCCGCGGCGGCGAGCACGCTCACCGTCGTCACGTTCTACCTGATCGCGCAGATGGTCGGCGCCGGCAACCTCATCAAGCTGATGTTCGGCTTGTCGTACGAGTCCGCGCTGGTGCTCGTCGGCGCGGTGATGCTCGCGTACGTGCTGTTCGGCGGGATGATCGCCACGACGTGGGTGCAGATCATCAAGGCGGTGCTGCTGCTCGCGGGCGCCACGCTGCTCGCGGTGCTCGTGCTCCGCGAGTTCGGATGGAACCCGCTGAATCTGTTCGCCGCCGCGCGCGACGAGTACGGAGCCGCGACGCTCGCACCGGGCAAGCTCGTCGCGAATCCGCTCGAGGCGGTATCGCTCGGCATCGCGCTGATGTTCGGATGCGCCGGGCTACCGCACATCCTGATGCGGTTCTACACGGTGCCCGATGCGGCCACGGCGCGTCGCTCGGTCGCGTACGCGACGTCGCTGATCGGGTTCTTCTACCTCGTCACGTTCATCCTCGGCTTCGGTGCCAGCGTCCTCGTCGGCCGCAAGGCGATCACCGCGGTCGACGCGGGCGGCAACATGGCGGCGCCGCTGCTCGCCGAGGTCCTCGGCGGTACGGGCTTCCTCGGCTTCATCTCCGCCGTGGCGTTCGCGACGATCCTCGCCGTCGTCGCGGGGCTCACGCTGTCGGGCGCCGCGGCGCTCGCGCATGATCTCTGGGGTCACGTCGTCCGCAAGGGAAAGGTCGACGAGGCCGAGCAGATGAAGGTCGCGCGGTGGGCCACCGTCGGTCTCGCGATCGTCGCGATCGGCCTGGGCCTCGTGTTCCAGGGCCAGAACGTCGCGTTCATGGTCGGGCTCGCGTTCTCGATCGCCGCCAGCGCGAACTTCCCCGCGCTGCTGCTGTCGATGCTGTGGGGCAAGCTCACCACCCGCGGCGCGGTCGCGAGCATGGTCACCGGTACGGTCAGCTCGCTCGTGTTGATCCTGCTGTCGCCGACGGTGTGGAAGGAGCTCCTTCACTTCGACGAGGCGGTCATCCCGCTCAAGAACCCCGGCATCATCACGGTGCCGCTGTCGTTCCTCGTCGCGATCGTCGTCTCGCTCGCAAAGCCCGAGCCCGAGGCGCAGGAAGGCTTCAAGGCGGCGCAGCGCCGCATGCACCTCGGCCCCGAGTAACTAGTCCCAGGTCGACTCGAGCTGGCAGTACTCGTCGCCCCTGGTGCGGCACTTCGTCTCCTGGGAGAAGACGTTGGTGCCGCCCGAGAGCTCGATCGAGCGCCGCGCCCAGCCCATGACGCTCATGCAGTGAACCTTGTGCGGTGAATCGAAGCCACGCATCCGGAGGACCGCGGTCTTCGGGCCGCGCGTCATCACCTCGAGGTAGCCGGAGTCGTAGTGAGCGCTCCACAGCCGCACCGCGCGGCCGAGGATCCAGTGCGTCGTGCCGACCTTGTAGAACAGCCGGTAAATCGTCGTCAGATTCGCATCGGCCCCGTAGCGGGCCAGCTCCTCGACGAGCGACAGGTCGCCCTTGCCGAACAGGCGGTCGATCGTGGTGATCAGCTCGATGAACTGCTCGAACGGATACCACTTCGCCTTGTGAATCCCGGCCTCGATGGTGGCGCGAAGCTCCGCCGAGCACTGCGGGAGCAGCCGATTCAGTCCCGGCTCCCCGTGGTTCAGCTGGACCCACAGGACACGCGACGAGAGCGCGCTTCCCTTGACGTTCGCCACGTCCAAAGTATACGCCGCTCCTGTGAAAGATCCGATCGCGCGTCTCGAAGAGATGGAGGCCAAGGCCGCCCTCGCCGGTGGCAAGGCTCGCATCGCAAAGCAGCACGAAGCGGGCAAGCTCACGGCTCGGGAGCGCATCGAGGCGCTGCTCGACGAGGGCAGCTTCGTCGAGCTCGACAAGTTCGTCACCCACCGGTGCGCGGACTTCGGCATGCAGGAGCAGAAGATCCTCGGCGACGGCGTCGTCACCGGTCACGGCACCGTCGAAGGCCGGCCCGTCTGCGTGTTCGCGCAGGACTTCACCGTGTTCGGCGGCTCGCTGTCGGGTGCGTACGCCCAGAAGATCTGCAAGGTGATGGACCTCGCCACGAAGATCGGGTGCCCGGTCGTCGGGCTCAACGACTCGGGCGGAGCGCGTATCCAGGAGGGCGTCGAGTCGCTCGCCGGTTATGCCGATATCTTCCTCCGCAACGTCCTGTCCTCGGGCGTCGTTCCGCAGCTCTCCGCGATCATGGGCCCGTGCGCGGGCGGCGCGGTCTACTCGCCGGCGATCACTGACTTCATCCTGATGGTCGATCGCACGTCGTACATGTTCATCACCGGCCCCGAGGTCATCAAGACGGTGACCCACGAGGAAGTGACGAAGGAGCAGCTCGGCGGCGCGATGACGCACGCGAGCAAGTCCGGCGTCTCGCACTTCACCGAGGTCGACGAGCTCTCGTGCATCGCGCGGCTCCGCGAGCTGCTCTCGTTCATGCCGAGCAACAACGCGGAGGATCCGCCGGTCCAGCCGACGCAGGATCCACCGGATCGCGCGGACGCCGCGCTCGACACCGTCGTGCCGCACGAGTCGAACAAGCCCTACGACATCAAGAAGATCATCAACGCCGTCGTCGATGACGGGAAGTTCTGCGAGGTCCACAAGGACTACGCGAAGAACATCGTCTGCGGCTTCGCGCGGTTCGAAGGCCGCTCGACCGGCATCGTGGCGAATCAGCCGATGCACCTCGCGGGCTGCCTCGATATCGACGCCTCGCTGAAGGCCGCGCGGTTCGTGAGGTTCTGCGATGCCTTCAACATCCCGATCGTCACGTTCGTCGACGTGCCCGGCTTCCTCCCGGGCACCACGCAGGAGTACGGCGGCATCATCAAGCACGGCGCGAAGCTGCTGTACGCCTTCGCCGAGGCGACGGTGCCGAAGATCACGGTGATCACGCGCAAGGCATACGGCGGTGCGTACGACGTCATGTCGTCGAAGCACATCCGCGCTGACGTCAACGTCAGCTATCCGGCGGCCGAGATCGCAGTGATGGGTCCCGACGGTGCGGTCAACATCATCTTCCGCGGCGAGCTCGACAAGATCACCGACGAGAAGGCCCGCGCCGAGGCCAAGGTGCGGTTCACCGACGAGTATCGCGAGCGCTTCGCGAATCCTTACAAGGCGGCGTCGCTCGGCTACATCGACGAGATCATCCGCCCGCGCGACACGCGCTGGACGATCGTTCGCTCCCTCCGCACCCTCAAGAACAAGCGCCAGACCAACCTGCCCCGCAAGCACGGCAACATCCCGCTGTAGTAGGATGATCGGTATGGCTCGCGGGAGGTTCGTGCTGGCGCTGGCAGCGCTGTTGCTCGCGACAGCCTCCCCTCGCCTCGCGCGCGCCGAGGAGGGCCCGGCAGCCACGCAGCGCGCGTCGATCTTCGCGAAGGGCTCGGTCGTTCGCGTGCTCGGCTTCTGGGAAGTGACGTTCACCGTCGGCGACGAGAAGATCAAGGAGTTCGTCGGCGGCATGGGCTCGGGCTTCTTTGCGAGCGCCGATGGCTTCGTCGTCACGAACGCGCACGTCGTCGAGGACATCAAGGGCGGCGAGGAGCGCGCGAAGATGCAGGCGTTCTCGTCGCTCGCGGCGAAGATCCAGAAGCAGTACGCCAAAGAGCTGGCGCAGATGACCGACGAGCAGAAGGTGCAGCTCGTCCGCACGCTGCAGGAGAGCGCGGTCGCGGTCCCGAACTCGGACATCGTGCTGCCCGACGGCACGAAGCTGCCCTACAAGATCGTCGCGTACGGCAAGCCGGGTGAGGGCTCCGACGTCGCGGTGATCAAGGTCGACATCAAGGATGCGCCGAACCTGCCGATGGCGGACTCCGACAAGGTGATGATCCAGGATAGGGTCCTCGCGATCGGCTACCCCGGCGCCGCCGACATGCAGGGCCTGCTCGACGACAAGTCGCAGCTCGAGGCGACGATCAACGAGGGCGCGGTCTCCGCCGTGAAGCGCACCGGCGCCGGCGAGCCGATCATCCAGATCAGCGCGTCGATCACGCACGGCAACTCCGGCGGTCCGACGATCAACGACAAGGGCGAGGTCATCGGCCTCTCCACGTTCGGCAGCAAGGGCGCAATCCAGGGCTTCAACTTCATCGTCGCCTCGGTGACCGTGAAGAAGTTCCTCGCCGAGGCGAAGGTCAACCTCGACCCGTCGCAGACCACGAAGCTGTGGCGCAAAGGCCTCGACGATCTGTGGAGCGGTTACCTCGAGGACGCGCTCGTCAACTTCGAAGAAGTGCTGACGCTGTTCCCGGTGCACTCCGAAGCACCGCGCATGGTGAAGCAGGCGCGCGCGCTGAAGAAGGAAGGCAAGGGCAAGGTCCGCCCCCCGCCGGCCGGCAGCGGTAGCAGCGACGCGGCGGGCAGCGCCGGCAGCGCCGATGCGAGCGCGAGCGGCGGCACCGGTGGTGGCGGAGGAGGTGGCAGCGGTGCGGGCATCGCCGTCGCGGTCATCCTCGTGCTCGTCGGCGTGATCGGCGCGATTGTCGTCGGGATGAAGCGGAAGACGGCCCTCGGTGGACCGCGCCCGGGCATGCACCCGCAGCACGGACCTCCCGGCATGCATCCGCAGCAGCACGGCATGCACCCGCCGCAGCACGGACATCACCCACCGCAACACGGACATCACCCGCCGCACATGGCGCCGCCGGGCGCTCCGATGATGGTTCCCGGCCGTGGGCCGAACATTCCGAACGCGCCGGTCGCGAAGACCGTCGCGATCCAGAGCACCCCGAGCGCGAGCCAGCCGATCGCCGCGACCGCGTTCGGCTCGATGACGGTCGGCGTGCTGACCTGCACGCGCGGCCGCCTGATGGGCCAGCGCTTCAGCCTGACCACGCAGGGCCTCCTGATCGGCCGGCAGCCGGGCGTTGCCCAGATCGTGCTCGACGACCCGCGCTCGTCGGGCAAGCACGTGTGGATCGGTTACGAGCAGGGACAGCTCGTCGCGGTCGATCAGGGCACCACGAACGGCACGTTCGTCAACGACGTGCGGTTCGGTCGGATCAGCAAGGCCGTGCTGAAGGACGGCGACACCGTGATCGTCTCCGAGCCCGACTGCCTGAGCCTGACGCTGAAGCTCGGCTAGCAATGCGTGCGCTGCTGTTCGGCCTGGTGGTGCTGGTGTCGGCGTGTGGCCGCCCAGCGCCGGCGAAGCCGCTGCCGCCGATGACGCACGAGGCGTATGCGTACTACCTCGACGGCAAGCTCGCCGCGTATCGCTCCGACTGGCCCGCGGCAGTGGAGTCGCTGGCACTCGCGGCGAAGGCCGCGCCCGATCAGCCGATGATCGCGGTCGAGCTTGCGCGCGTGCAGGCGAAGGCGAAGCGCGAGGTTGCCGCTGCCGCCACCCTTGCTGCCGCGCGCAAGAAGTGGCCGCGGCACGCGCAGGTCTGGCTGATGTCGGGCGATCTGATGAGCACGACGAAGCGGGGCGAGGCGATCAAGGCATACCGCCGCGCGATCCAGCTCGCACCCGATGACGAGCGCGGCTACCTCGGCCTCGCGAAGCTCGAGTCGCCGTCGGAGAGCGAGGCGGTGCTGCGTCAGCTCGTCGAGAAGATTCCGGACTCGGTCGAGGGTCACTACCGGCTCGCGCAGCGGTTCGCGAAGCGCAACGATCTGAAGACGGCGATCAAGGAGCTGCAAGCGGTCATCGAGCGCGACCCCGATCATATCGACGCGCGCCTCGATCTCGCCCGCGCACTGCGCCGCACGGGCCGCATGACGCAGGCGATCGAGCAGACGCGCAGCGCGTTCGATCGCAGCGGCCAGGCACTCGACATCGCCGAGGAGCTGTACTGGCTCCTGTGCGAGGCCGACGACCGCACCGCCGCGATGGATCTGCTGACGCTCCTCGACGACGACCGCAGCGATGTGGAGGCGCTCGCCGCGATCGCTCGACTCGCCCGTGGGCTCGGTAGGCTCACGCAGGCGCGTGCGATCGCGATCCGGATCTCCGCCGTCGATCCCGATGCCGGAACGCTCGTGCATGCCGAGCTCGACACCGCCAGCGATCCGCAGGGCGCGGTGAAGCGCCTGCTGGCGATCACCGCGGACTCGCCGCGGTTTGCCGAGGCGCGGCGACTCGCCGGGGACATCCTGCTCGCCACCGGCGATCCGAAGGGCGCCTCTTCGGTGATCGCGCCGGCGCGCGAAGCGACACCGAAGGATCTGGACCTCGCGCTCGTCGCGGCATACGCGAAGGCCGATGCGGGCGATGCGACCGGTGCCCGCGCGGTGCTCGCGCAACTCGACAACAGCGTGGGAGCGCAACTCGCGCGCGCGCGCCTCGAGGATCACCTGCGCTCTCCGGCCACGGCCCTCGCGATCCTCGAGCCACTGATCGCGAAGCATCCGGACTCGACGACGGCGCTGAACCTCGCCGGGTACATCCTCGCCGATCGCGGCGAGCGCCTCGGCGACGCGGAGAAGTGGCTCGCACACGCACGCAACCTCGCTCCCGGCGATCCGGCGATCCTCGACAGCTGGGGCTGGCTGCAGCTCAAGCGCGGCAAGGTGCGCGAGGCGGTGCGCGCCCTGGACCGCGCCTCGCGGTTCGCGCCGAACGAGCCAGAGATCCTGGTCCACCTCGCCGCGGCCCGGGCCGCCGACAAGGCGCCGAAGGCCGCCTGGGAGGCCCTCGATCGCGCCGTGGCCCTGAAGCCCTCACCGTCGTTGCTGGCCCGGATCGAGGCGGTGCGTGCGACGCTGCCGCCACGCCAGTGATAGGATGAACGCATGAACCGCTGGATCATCGGGGGCGCGCTGCTCCTGGCTGTGGGCTGCAAGAACGCCCCGTCAGAGGACTCGTGCAAGCAGCTGCTCGAACACCTGGTGGACCTCGAGTTCAAGAAGGCAGGCGCTGCTGGCGGTACGGATGCGCTGAAGGCCGAGCTCGCGAAGCAGAAGGCGGCGGTCGCCGAGGCGAAATCCGCCGAGTTCATCGACGTCTGTGTCAACAAGACAGCGAAGCAACGCGTCGAGTGCGCTCTCGCGGCGACCGATCTGGAAGGCGTCGCGAAGTGCGACGAGCAGAAGTAGCCCGCTGCCTTGACCGTGCCCGCTCCGGCTGGGCAGACTCCTCTACATGCCTCGGTTGATCCGGCTCGATAGCGGAGACGACATCGGAACCATCAGCGACGTTCAGCTCAAGTTCCTCGTCGAGCAACTCGAGGAGGAGCACGAGGAAGATCAGGAGTACTTCATCGATCGCGCAATGCTCGAGCTGATGGCCGACAACGGGGGCGACCCCGAGCTCCTCGCCATGCTCGAGAAGGCGATGGGCGATGATGACTCGATGAACATCGCCTGGGAGTGAGGACTCGACGATGAAGAAGCTCGCGTTGATCGCCATCCTCGCCCTCGCTGCGTGCGGCGGCAACAAGAAGTCCTCGACCACGACCACCGGCCCCGGGACGGTGGCTTCCACGTCCGTCGTCATCGTCGATGACATCGACTGCCCGAAGCTCGTGAACCACATGGTCGATGTCCACGCTGCCGCGAACGCCGAGAAGAGCGCGGCGAACCCCGACGCTGTCGCGAAGATCCGCGCCGACACGATCAAGGAGTGCGAGGCACGCTGGAAACAGAACCCGCCGACCGAGGCCGACAAGACTGCGGCGCGCTGTTCGATGAAAGCGCAGACGACCGGCGAGCTCGAAGCCTGCGGTTCGTGAAGCTGAAGTCCGCTCCCGTGTTCGCGAGGTGAGCGGGCTCACACGGCTAACGGTGAAACAACCCCACCGTTAACCGATGCGTGAAAGGCCGGACCAGTTCTGCTAGAACCCGCGCCCTATGCGCCATCTTCTTGCCTGGTTTGCGGTCGTCGTCGTGGGAACTTCGGTTGGCTGCGGAGACGACGGAGGAGGCGGGATCGCACCCGATACGGTGCTCGACTCCGTCCCGAGCGCGCTCTCGCGTGAGAAGCGCGTCTCGATCACGTTTCACGCGACGAGCAACGCGAATGGCTTCGTGTGCAGCCTCGACGGCGCCACGCCCTCGCCCTGCATCTCGGCGTTCGAGGCCGACGTCACCGACGGCGAGCACACCTTCGAGGTGTCCGCTGCGATGGGCAAGAACGTCGATGAGACGCCCGCGATGCACACGTGGCGTGTCGACGCGACGGCTCCCGACACGACGCTCGTGATGGGACCGCCGGCGCTCGACAACACGGTCGATCCGGCGATCACGTTCACGGGCACGGACCCGGGCGGCGGCGCGGTCACGTTCGAGTGCAAGCTCGACAGCGGCGTGTTCGCCGCGTGCAGCTCGCCCGACTCGCTGAACGTCACCGACGGCGTGCACGCGTTCGAGGTTCGCGCGGTCGACGCTGCAGGCAACGTCGATCCGACGCCCGCGATGCACGGCTGGACCGTCGACACGACGACGCCCGACACCACGATCGTCATGGGCCCCGCGCCGGTCAGCACCACGCTGCCCGACGTGACGTTCACGTTCAGCTCGCCGGTGGCCGACGTCACGTTCGAGTGCTCCCTCGACGGCGCCGCGTTCGTCGCCTGCACGTCGCCGCAGGTGTTCAATGATCTACCCGACGGCATGCACACGTTCGTCGTCCGCGCGAAGAGCGCCGCCGGCACAGTGGATCCTTCGCCCGCGACGCGCACGTGGACCGTCGACGGCACCGCGCCGTCGGTGATGATCACCGCGCAGCCGACGAACCCCTCGAACGACTCGACGCCCACGTTCTCGTTCACCTCGCCTGACTCCACGGCCACGTTCGAGTGCCGCATCGACGCCGGCACGTTCGCTCCCTGCACGTCGGCGTTCACGTCCGCGACGCTCGCCGACGGCATGCACACGTTCCACGTCCGCGCGAAGGACGGAGTCGGCAACATCGGCACCGCGGACACGTACACCTGGACGATCGACACGATGGCCCCGACGGTGGCGATCACCAGCGGTCCGACCGGGCTGATCGCCGTCGCGACCGCTTCATACGCGTTCACCACCACCGGCTCGCCCACCGCGATCGAGTGCCAGCTCGATACGGGCGCGTTCGCCGCATGCACCTCGCCGCGCGCGTACACCGCGATCGCCGATGGCGCTCACGTGTTCACGGTTCGCGTCACGGACGCCGCCGGTAACACCGGCATGGACATGCGCATGTTCACCGTCGACACGACGGGTCCGGTCGTCACGATCACGGCCGCGCCGACGAACCCCACCGCGGACTCGACGCCGACGTTCATGTTCACCGTCACCGGCATGCCGATGACCACGCAGTGCAGCGTCGATGGCGGCGCGTTCGCGACGTGCGCGAGCCCGTTCACCACGGCGACGCTCAGCGATGCGTCACATACGGTCGTCGTTCGCGCGACCGACGCCGCCGGCAATGCGGGCAGCGACATGCGGACGTTCACCGTCGACACCACCGGGCCCACGGTGACGATCGTCAATCGTCCCGCGAACCCCACCAACGCGACCACTGCGAGCTTCACGTTCACGGTCAGCGAGGGCTCGCCGATGTGCCGCCTCGATGGCGCCGCGTTCGCCGCGTGCACCTCGCCGCGCAATTTCACGGGCCTCGCGGCCGGAAGCCACACGTTCACCGTGCAGGCGTCCGACGCGCTCGGTAACACCGGCTCCGCGTCTTACACCTGGGTGATCGACACGACGCCGCCGACGGTCACGATCACGTCGATGCCGATGAACCCGACGAACGCGACGACCGCGAGCTTCAACTTCACGGTCAGCGAGGGCACGCCGCAGTGCCGCCTGGACGGTGGCGCGTTCGCCGCCTGCACCTCGCCGCGCGTCTACACCGCGCTCGCCGATGGCAGCCACACCTTCACGGTCCAGGCCACCGATGCGGTCGGCAACGTGGGCATGGCGTCGTACACCTGGGTGATCGACGCGACCGTGCCGGTCGTCACGCTCACCAACCTCCCCGCGAACCCGACGATGGCAACGACCGCGAACTTCATGTTCACGATCAGCGAGGGCACTGCGATGTGCAGGCTCGACGCGGGCGCCTTCGCCGCATGCACCTCCCCGCGCGCCCTCTCTGGGCTCGCCGACGGCAGCCACACGTTCACGGTGCAGGCGACCGACGCGGTCGGTAACATCGGCACCGCGTCGCACACCTGGGTCGTCGACACCATGGCGCCGACGGTCACGCTCAGCAACACGCCGTCGAATCCGACCGCCGCGACGACCGCGAGCATCGGTTTCACGGTCAGCGAGGGCTCACCGCAGTGCAAGCTCGACATGGGCGCGTTCGCCGCGTGCACCTCGCCGCGCGCGCTCTCCGGGCTCACGCACGGGAGCCACACGTTCACCGTTCAGGCGAGCGACGTCGCCGGCAACGTTGGCTCGGCGTCGTACACCTGGTTTGTCGACACCATGCCGCCGATGGTCATGATCCTCACGGCCCCGTCGAATCCGTCGAACAGCACGACCGCGACGTTCACGTTCTCGGTCAGCGACGGCACGATCGAGTGCCAGATCGATGGCGGCGCGTTCTCCACGTGCGCCACGCCGAAGACGTACCTGGGCCTCGGCGATGGCAGTCACACGTTCACGGTCCGATCGACCGATGCCGTCGGCCGCGTTGGCTCGGCTACCCACACCTGGGTGATCGATGCGACCGGCCCGGTGATCACGTTCAGCGCGCGCCCGCCGGCGAGGTGGCCCGTGAACTACTACGACTTCACGTGGAGCGCGAACGAGAGCGCGACGTACGAGTGCTCGGTGAACAACGGAGTGTCGTGGGTCGCGTGCTCGACGCCGTTCGGCATCCCGAACGTGCCCGCTGGCTTCCCGGCGGCAACGTACAACACGAACAACACGTTCTCGGTCCGCGGCCGCGACTCGCTCAACAACGTCGGCGCGGCGGTCACGCACACGTGGGCGCCTGCGAACGGTCTGGTGTTGCACTATCCGTTCGAGCAGGGCGCGCGTCAGAACACGAGCTTGCTCGCGCAGCGTCCGGCGTACAGCCCGGGCGTCGCCGGTGCTGCCCCCGCGGTCGGCGGCTGGGCCGGCACGGCGCTCCGCCACGCGACGAGCGCGACGTATGCGGGGACGCGGCGTCCGCTGACCTCGTCGGCGGCTGGTGTCTACATGGGCGGCATGTGGGTACGCGAGTGGAACGACCTCGCGAACGGCACGCTGTGGACCAACGTCGATGCATCCGGTCTGTGGGGTCACACCGTGACGATCAACGGCACGGGGCTGCGGCTGACGGTGCTGGAGAACGGCCAGGCGTTCACCGTGCAGGGCAGCATACCGTTCAACGTCTGGGCGCACGTCGGAGTACGCACGACTGGCCCGTCCAAAGGCCTCGAGCTCATGGTCAACGGCGTGACCGTCGCGCATGCGATGCCGCCGAGCGCGACCGGCTTCGAGGCGGGCCAGGGTGACCTGCGCATCGGTCAGGTCACGTTCCTCGATATCGATGACGTCCGCTTCTACAACACGCTCGTCAACTCGTGCACGACGTTCGTGCGCGGTCAGGTTCCGGCGAGCGGTGGTCAGTGCGTGGCGAATGCGCCGGCACTCGAGTTCGACTTCGAGGGCACGTCGCTCGGCGACACGGGCACGATGTCGATCGGCCGCTCGAACCCGATGTGGACGGCGTTCGCCGGCCGCCTCGGCGAGGGCTTCACGCTCGGTTCGCCGCAAGTGCCGTTCCAGATGACGAACTTCGCGCAACAGCAACCGCTGATCGGCCACTCGATCACGATGTGGGTCCCCGGCTCCGGTCAGTCCGACACGGTGTTCGACTTCACGAGGCCGTGTTCGTTCGCCGCGAACTTCGGCACCTGCGGCATCGGCGTCGTGTGGACGGATAACCGGCAGTTCTTTATCTTCGCGGGCGTGCCCGGCACCACGGCGGCGCAACAGCAGCAGATCACCGTGCCGGCGGCGCCGCTCTCGGGATCGCAGACCCACAACCTCGTGATCACCGAGCAACGCACCGCGAACGGAACGCAGTCGCTGCGGATCTACGTCAACGGCCGCCTCGAGGGCACGTTGAGCTACGCCGGAGGCGATGTGTTCGCGACCCGGAACGACACGATCCGCAGCTGCGGGACCACCGGCTGCTCGATCGACGAGATCGAGCTGTGGCCGCAGGACCTGTCGGCGAACGCCGAGATGCTGTGCGAGAACGGCTTCGACGGCCAGTGGGACCCGGCGGTCGACCGCTGCAACTTCACCTCGAACGACTAAGCGATCGATATCACTGGCGGTTCCGCTTGCCGGTGGCTAGTGCGGTTGCTCCGGCCACCCCCATGATCTCGGGGGGTTGGCCGGTTCTATCGGCGGCACGGGGCATGCTCGACGGGGGGGCATGAAGCGCCTCGCCACCATCCTCGCCACCGCGGCCCTCGCGATCCCCGTAGCTGCCTGCGTCACCGACGAGCAGGAGATCGACGACGGGGAGACCGTGAAGTCCGAGGACGGCAAGACGGATGCGAGCGCCCTCGCGGTGTTCCTGGACATGGAGTTTCAGGGCACGCTGCTGACGGACTCGAGCTGGAACGACAAGGCCACGATCGAGGATCAGCTCCTCTACACGGTCGGCCACCTGAACGGTACCGACGCCGTGGGTCGCATCGACCGCGCGGTGCTCTCCGGCATCACGAAGACCACGGTCGGCGGCAAGACGCAGATCAAGTACACGGTCAAGCTGCCGGTCGCCTGGCGCAAGTCGATCCCGGTGCCGGCCACGTACGAGTTCAAGCTTCCGAAGGACATCTCCTCGGCGGGCCAGACGGCGTTCGCGACCAAGTACAGCCACGACTGTGTCGACTTCGGCGCGCACGACGTCGATGCCGGCTCGATGTTCTACTACTACCGTCCCGACGCGTCGCGCTGCAACGTCGCCGCCGCTGACGTCACCACGGTCTCTGCGACGGTTCGTCCGAGCCCGATCCAGACCACCGGCAAGTTCCCCGAGTACAACAAGATCTGGGAGGACAACGTCCTCAACGTCGTCGCGATCTTCGGCAAGTACGAGGACGGCGCGACCACCAGCTCCGACGCCGGCATCGCCGCGTACAACACGTTCATCGGCTCGATGAAGAGCGAGCTCTCGGCCCGCAGCCTCGTCACCGTCCCGGCGACCGTCCCGTCGAACCCCGGCGTGGGGACGCCCGACATCGAGTTCAAGGCGACGCTCCCCGACGGCAAGAAGATCAACGTCGTCGCGATGCTCACGGACAACGTGCGCACCGGTCTCTCGCAGTCCGCGTTCCGCGCGCGTTACGAGGCGCTGTCGACCCGCGCCGACTACATCGTCTACAACGGCCACGCCGGTCTCGGTGTCAATGTCCGCGCGCTCGCACAGGCGGGCAAGTGGGTCGCTGGCCAGTACGTGGTGGTCTACATGAACGGTTGCGACACGTTCGCGTACATCGACGACGCGCTGAACACCGCGCACAAGGCCGTCAACCCCGACGACACCACCGGCTACAAGTACGTCGACATCGTCAACAACGCGCTGCCCGCGTTCTTCGCCTCGATGTCGGGCGCGACGATGTCGCTGTTCCGCGGCTTCCTCTCGTACGAGGACCCGAAGACCTACGAGCAGATGTTCTCGCGCATCGACAGCTCGCAGCTCGTGCTCGTCGTCGGCGAGCAGGACAACACGTTCACCCCGGGCGGCGGCGGTACGGCGCAGCCCTGGAGCGGCCTCAACGAGACCGGCTCGGTGAAGAAGGGCGACGTGAAGAAGTACTCGACCCCGACGCTCGCCGCCGGCACCTACACGTTCACGATGACCGGCACCGGTGGCGACGCCGACCTCTACGTCAAGATCGGCCGCGAGCCGACCGCGACCAGCTACGACTGCCGCCCGTACAAGACCGGCTCGAACGAGACCTGCCAGGTGACGCTCGCGCAGTCCGCCTCGGTGTTCGTCCAGGTTCGCGGTTACGCGACCGCCGCCTCGAGCTTCAAGCTCGTCGGCAAGAAGAACTAGCTCCCTACTCCCTCCGTTAACTTACTGCGCCGCCGCAGGGCACTCGGTGCCACCGGCGGCGCAGGCATTTTCGGGCTGGCAGCGACGGTGCCGACGGTTTATCCCTTGGGGGTGCGACGGCTGGGACTCCTCCTCTGCGTAGCGGTGCCATCGGCGGCGCTCGCGAAGCCCGCCGTGTGGCGCCCGCGCGACTCGATGGACAGCGAGACGGCCGCCACCGCCGCGACCACGCGTCTCGCAGCGGCGATCCGCGCGAAGAGCGTCTCCGGCATCGGCGCGGTGCTCGGCAGCTCGTTCACGAACAACGGTATGTGGTTTCCCGATGCCGCGTGCGCGAAGAAGTTCGAGCGCAGCGGTGAGGTCAAGGGCGCGGACGTCGGTGCGTTCGCGCGCTGTCTGTCGCAGCTCAAGATCCAGATGACCACTCGCAAGTCCGCGCTGCGCGATGGCGGGCTGCTCACGGTCGATCCGGGGATCGAGATCGAGCTCGCGTTCCGCGGCGAGACGCTCCGCTACGTCGGCTTTCCGATGCAGACCGGCGCCGACCGCGCGATCCCGATGCTCACCGCGCAGGCGCTCGAGTCCCTCCGCACAGCCGGCACCACCCTCCTCGATGCGAAGGTCGCCCCCGCGCTGGACCTCGAGCTCGCTCGCCAGCGTGTCCCCGTGCTCACCGCGTGGGTGAGGCTCTGTCTCGATCCAAAGGGTGAGATCACGCGGTTCGGCACGTCGAATTCGTCGTCGACGGCAACGAGCGATGCGTTCCTGAAGGCGATCGACGACCGGAAGTTCAAGCCCTTCGTCGTCCGCGGCACGCCGCAGTACGCGTGCGCGGTCGCGCTGCTCTCCTATCCCGGCGCGAGGGCGCCCGCCGTCGAAGCGTATCCGTCGTCGGTCGCGCCCGTGGGCGCGATCACGCGAACCTTCGACTTCGACGATGACTTCGAGCTCTACGGCGGCTTGATCGGCGGACCACCGCCGCCTCCCCCACCGCCTCCGCCGGTCTCCCCGCAGACCGTCCCGCCTTCGCAGATCGAAGCGCTGCGGATCGCCGGCTCGAAGACGATCGTGCCCAACCTCGACACGCGCGCCGACATCATCTCCGCCGGCAAGAGCCGCGTCGTCGCGTCGTACAAGCTGTGTCTCGACGACAAGGGCTCGGTGTCGACGGCCACCGCGCTCAAGTCGAGCGGATTCCCCGCGTACGACCGCAAGATCAACGCCGAGATCCGGCAGTGGATCTTCAAGCCCTACAAGCTCAACGGTCGCGCGGTGCCCGTGTGCACCGCGGTCACGTTCACGTACGACGCGTCCAGGCCTTAGACCACCCCTACGCGTTCATCGCGGGAGAGCCGTCGCAGGGCTTCGAGCATCGCGATCGAGTCCTCGGGGAGCGGCTCGCGCGGTTGCTCCACTGTTCGCCCCTCGGCCTCAGCGCGATCGAGGATGCGATCCGCGGCCGCGCACCTCGACGCGAGCACGGCGAGTCGCTCCTCGGGCGTCGTGTGACGCCACACGGCGACCTCGGCTCTGATCTCGTCGTCGGTCACGCGAGGAGCTCGTGCTCGGCAGCAAACGCGCTGTAGGTCGGCCGAGCCCGCGCATCGAGCGTAAGCAGTGAAAGATCGGATTGCACGCACGTCGCCGCGATCAAGGCATCGTAGATCGCGCCACCCGCGAGCCCTCGTGTAGAACACTCTCCGACCAGCCTTCGCTGCTCGATCGCGGAGAGAGCAAACACTGGATGACCGTCGAAGCTACGCTCGAGGTACGAGGTCACCACCTCGGGCGTCATCCGATGCGGAGCGGGAAGCCGGGTCAAGACCGAGTACGTCTCGATCAGGCAATGGGCCACCATCGCGTTCACGCGGCGGATCGCCGCGAAGGCACGCTCGTGCTGCCCGTGCCACGACGCAAACGCCGCCACGAGAACGCTGGTGTCAGGGGCGATCTTCACCGCCGCGAACCTTCGAGCACGGCACGGACCTCGTCCTGCGTCAGCGTCGGGAGTTTCTCCGACGGCTTCGCGACGAGCTGCTTGCCCTTGCGCACCAGGGTGACCTGGGTCGGCAGGGGCTCGAGCACGAGCACGCCATCTCGCGATCGGATCTCGAGCTCTCGTCCCGGCGCGAGGCCTAGCTCGTCGCGAAGCACCTTCGGCACGACCACCCGTCCAGCAGAGTCGATAGCGGTCTTCATGCCATCACGATACCATCCAAATGGCAGTCAGGCACTCAACTTCGCCGCACCCAGGCCTTCGCTCTGAACACCGTCGACTGCGCGAGGAACAGCGACATGTTCGTCGCCGCGATCACGAGGCCGTGGCACACGACCCAGTACGGCAGCGCCGCGAGGCACGCGAGCATCCACAGGAACACGTACGTGTCGCGCCGCCCGAGCGAGCGCAGCCACGTGGTGATCGCCTTCGGATCGAACTGCTCGTCGACGGTGGCGACATCGCTCTCGAACCACCAGCGATACGCCATCACGTCCGCGTTGCCGAGCTTCCGCCATACCGCGAGATAGATCGTCAGCGACACGAACCACCGCGCGCATGCTGCACCCAGCGCGAGCCACCACCACACGCCGCCCAGCGCCCAGCCGACGCCGAGGATGAACACGTTGTCGACGATGTCATCCGCGAGGTTGTCGAGCGCCTGCCCGACCTTCGAATACTGATATCTCAGCCGCGCGAGCTCGCCATCGACGGAGTCGAGGATCGAGTTGATCTCGAGCATCACGCCCGCGACCGCGATCATCGCCCAGCCTCCCCGGCTCGCGATCAGTGCCGCCGCGATGCCGATCAAGATCGCGCCGACCGTGACGTGATTCGGCGTGACCTTCATCGAGCGCCGCGCGAGCCAGCGCGTGATTCGCATCGAGAACCGCCAGTTGATCAGCGCGTCGACCGGCCCCTCGTACGACTTGTTCATCCCGCGGATCAGCGCCCACTCCGCGCGCTGCCGCGATGCCTCGTCACCCTCGAGCTCGACGCCCGCGATCACGTCCGCGCGCTCGACGCGCACACCCTCGGGCGCCGCCGTCCCTGGGGGGACGAACTCGAGCGGAATCGGCAGCGGCCGCGGCAGCTCGACCGGCGCCGCAGCGACGATCGCGCGCTTCGCGCCCTGCTTCGCGACCTCGCGGACGCGCCGCTCGAGGGCGGTCAATCCACCGACGATCTGCACGTGGCGATCGCCGGTGGTCTGCAAGAACACGGTCTCCAAGACCGCGGTCTATACCACTTAGTAGCCGGGGCGGACGCCGGTCGTGACCGTCGCGCCAACGACTGACGTCACGCTGTGCGCGCGAAACGTCATGTTCGAAACCGTCGCGTTGACCTCCGTGATGCCCGGGGGGACGTTCGTGATCAGCCACGTGCCGGCGCCCTGCGGTGCGAGGGTTCCGATGTCGAACGGCGCATCTCCGGCCGCGGTGGCGTTCTGCTTTGCGGTTACCACGGCACCGGACGTGATCGGCGTGTTCTGGCAATCCGTAACGATGATCCCAATGATGCCGTTCTGGGCATCGTTCTGAGGCGTTGGGAGAAACTGGTTGAGCACTGCGAACGCCTGATTGTCGAACATGAGGACCGGGACCATTCCTTGATCCATGGTCAGCGGAGACGGAGGGTAGACGAGCGTGCGCCGGTCTCCCGTTTTCGTCGCATCGATGTATCCATCAAGCGGAGCTCCCCCGGTTGCGAGCATGGAGGTACTGAACATCCCCTGCGCGTTGCTCGTCACCATCCCGAGACTGTTCGGCCCCATACAGTTGCCCTTGCACGCCTTCACGGCGACGTTCGGGTTCGCCTGAATCGTCGGCATCATGCTCTGGATCGCGACCTCCTGAGTCGTGCCGGAGATGGTGACGTTTGCATTCGCCGTCGTCGGTGCGGTGTTGTTGAGGCAGGAGAAGTCGTAGCTCGGTGCGTCCGGAAGCGGCGGCGTATCCGGCGCCATATCGATCGCTGCATCGAGGTGAATGATCGTGGCGTCGGGCTTAGCGCTGCCACCGTCATCGCCGCAAGCGGCGAGCGAAAGCAGGGCGACGGAAAGGACGGCGCAGAGGTTCCCCATGGCGGAGTTCGTACACCGTTTCTCGGGGTCGTTGCCACGACGATCTTTGCGACTTCTCTCACGATGGCTGACGAACGTGAGGCCGCCCCACTTCTACAGCCGCCCCTGACGATAGTCTCGGCCGTCGTCGGCGCGTTAAGCTCAGTCCGTGGCGCAGCCAAAGGGCGTTGTCCTAGTCATCGGCTTGTTACTCGGAACGGCGGGTTGCACCGTCCCGAACCCCCGGAATTGCGACGACGGAACGTGTTCCGATCCCGCGTTCCCGTTCTGCGACGTTGATGGCGCGGTGGCCGGTTCGCCACACACGTGTATCGCTCCGACGTGTTCGGCGAGTGAAGCGGTAGCGTGTCAAGGGGATGCACTCGTCCGCTGCAATGCGGATGGGACCGACTACGAATTGATATCGTGCTCGATCGGCTGCGACTCGCAGAACCTTCGATGCAACGACTGTGAGCCGAGCACCAAGTCCTGTGCGAACGGGTCCCTCAGCATCTGCGGATCGTCGGGAACCGTGGAAACGACCGAAGCGTGCGTCCACTCGTGTGTCTCCGCCGGCACAGCACACTGCGCCGCGATCGAGCCTCGGTATGTACCGCAGGTGTGCGAGACACCGGCGAGCGCACTTTCGTTCGAGGTGACAAACTCGGGCAGCATCGACACGTCCCTGGACTCGACATGCAATGGTGGGATCGTTCCGCAGCCGGGCGCCCCCAGCCTCTGCGTTCTTCGGTACGGGCGCATCAACGTTCCCGCAGGCATTACTCTCAAAATCGTCGGGACCAGGCCGGTTGCGCTCATTGCAGATGTTGATCTCAACATCAGCGGGATCCTCGACGTGAGCGCCGACGGACTCTCGAACGGTCCTGGCGGTGGCGCGGCGCTCTCCGGCGAATCGACATTCCGTGATATCGGAGGCGGCGGGGCTGGATTTCAGACCGCCGGTGCGAACGGAGGCAACGCAACGACCGATGGAGGTGGCGGACTTGGTGGTGCAATCGGATTGAATCCCGCGACCCTCGCGGCGTTCTTCGGCGGTCCACAAAGTGGTGCAACGCCCGGTCGTGTAACCGGCGGTGGCGGAGGAGGAGGCCTTGCCCTGGTCTCGTGCCGCGGCACGGTCATGGTCGAAGGCATCATTGACGCCGGAGGCGGTGGTGGCGCGGCAGGATTTCACCTCGTCATCCCGATTGCCGCGCGAGGCGGCGGTGCAGGTGGTCACGTGGTCATCGCGGCACCGCGAGTCCTGATCACCGGCGAGGTCTACGCCAATGGCGGTGCTGGCGGCATGGGAGTGTTTTCCTCGATGTTAGAGGGTGCGCATGGCCAAGATGGCTCACGCTCCGCTACGGACGCTGCTCACGGCGGTACCTCGACGGGAGGGGCGGGCGCAGGTGGCGCCGGTGGTGTCGTGGGGATGCTCCCGGGTATCGGGCTCAAACCCAGTGCCGCTGGCGGAAGTGCTGGCGGTGGCGGCGGCAGCGTCGGTTTCCTGCAGATCTACATGCCCCAGGGGAGCACTGCGACCCTGACACCACGTGCGGTCTCACCCGGTTTCCAACCTCAGGCCGTTGTTCCCACTCGCTGACGTTTTCCCAGCATCACGCGCAGCGTTCTAGCGAAGCCTCGCTGCGAACCGTGCGGCAGCTTGTAATCGAACACGCGCTGCTGATCGCAATCCACCAGTGCTGGTCGGGGACCGGTCGTCAACGACCGGATCGGACTACGACGATCGTCACGAGCCAGAGCATTCGCAGAACGCTCTGGCGTCGGCACGAGCGCTTGGGTTCCAGACTAGCCGTCACAGGGACGGATTCAACCTGACGGGAGACGGAAAACCTAGACAATCAACCACATACGCGCAGCAGGCGTTTCCTAGCAACCGCGCGTCGTCGCGGCCGATAGGCCCGAGATGCCCCACCTTCTCAGCGCGGAAAGCTATGCGGCGTCATGGTGCGATCTCGTTCGAGACCGCGTCTCTGTGGTGGGCACTGCCAACGAAGCACACGCAGTTGCTCTCCTCGACGCGCGCGAGGCGACGCTTCGTGCAGAGACTGCGTCGGAACGCGAGGACGTTCCGATGGCCACGCTTGCAAAGCGTCTCGGGCTACAGCCGGCGCAAGAACGAGCACTCTGGGTTCTGATCGCACACGAGATCGACGCATCGATACGAGGGCAGCTTCGCGCCCTCAACACGGAGGAGGTCTCCGACGTCTCCATGAGCACGCTCCGGCGTGTGGCGTACGGTGCCGCGGGCCTTGGTCGCTCGTGGATCGAGCTCGCTGCCGAAGCACCGCTGCGCCGCTTCGGTCTCATCGAGCGAACGGACGGCGCGGGCCTCGTGCCGGCCTACCGCCAGACGTTCTGCGCGAGTCAGTGCGTCCTCTCGATCGCCCACGGCCACTGGGGAATCGATCCCGAGCTGACGAGTATCGGAGCGATCGGGAACACAGCATGCTGCCGCCTCGACGACCTGATCTTCGACGCAGCCGTGGGTTCGAGGATCGCTACTGCCGTCCGGGATGGCGACATGGTCATCCTCTGCGGCCCGCTCGGCTCGGGCCGACGCTCGCTACTCTCCGAGATCGCTCGCGCTTCGGGACACGACGTGTTCGTGGTCGACTCGCCGTCGCTCTCGCCCGATCGCACGATCCTCCGGCGCCAGCTACGCGCGGTGATGCGCGAAGCGCGCCTACTGGAGCTCACGCCGCTGTTTCGAGGTTTCGAGTCGTTCTTGCCATCCGATCAGCAGGAGCGACTCGCGATCTTCGAGGATGAAGTCTCCGGACTGGTCCTCGCCACGAGCACGCGAGCGCCGGCGCGGCGCTGGAAACGCCAACCAGTCGTGATCGAAATGGCGGAGCTACGCGCGACTCAGCGAGCTGAGGTTTGGGCCCGGAGCCTCCCCGAGGCGACGAATCAGGACACGCAGATCCTGGCGACCATGTTCCCGCTGACGCCGGCCCTGGTGATGGCCGCGAGCGAGGCAGCTCGAAAGCTGGCGGGCGACGAGGCGCCAGAGGCATCGCACATCGAAGCGGGCGTCGGATCGGTGCTCGACAACCAGTTGTCCGGTCTCGCAACGCGAATCCGCGTCGAGCAGTCCTGGAAAGACTTCGTCCTGCCTGCCGAACAGATCGCCTCGCTCGTCGAGCTACTTGCTCGCATCCGTCGACGGTCGAAGGTGTACGAGGAATGGGGGTTCGGTTCGAAGCTCGGCAAGGGACTCGGCGTGGCTGCACTGTTCTCTGGTCCGCCAGGCACCGGCAAGACGATGGCGGCGGGCTTGATCGCAGCGGAGCTACGAGTGCCGCTGTACCAGATCGACCTCAGCAAGATCGTCTCCAAGTACATCGGCGAGACGGAGAAGAATCTCGGCGCGGTCTTCGACGCCGCAGAGGCGGGCCACGCGATCCTCCTGTTCGACGAGGCGGACTCGATCTTCGGCAAGCGTACCGAGGTGAAGTCGAGCAACGACCGCTACGCCAATCAGGAGACAAACTACCTTTTGCAACGCCTCGAGACGTTCAAGGGCGTTTGCATCCTGACGACGAACCACGACGCTGGGATCGACGAGGCCTTCCGGCGACGGCTCTCCGTACACGTGAAGTTTCCAGTGCCGGAGGTGGATGAGCGCCGCAATCTGTGGCGCGCGCTGATTCCCGCCGACGCGCCCCTGGCTTCAGGGGTGACGTTCGACGCGCTCGCGGAGCGCTTCGAGATGTCCGGCGGCTACATCCGCAACGCGGTCCTGCGAGCGGCGTTTCTGGCTGCTGATCGCGACGTGCCGATCGATTCAACGCTGCTGCTGCAAGCAGCAACCACCGAGTACGAGGCGATGGGCAAGGTCATCGCTTCGACGACTCTCTAACTCCGACGCGAAAGCAACACCATGGGCGATCATGACAAGACCGAAGCACTCAAAGGCGCGACCGTTGACGTGAACGTGCGGCCGCTGCCGCCCGCACCGAAGAACGATCGACCGAAGCAACTTCCACGACGAGTTCCGACCGCAGGCGATCTGATCTCACCGTCTGCGGACGTCGACGCGCGAGGCATGCCTTCGAAGGTGGTGTACGCGATGGTCGAGAATCATGTCGATCTGATTCACAGGCAGCTCGACGCTGCCTCCAAGTTGGCGATCTCTAGACTCGAAGACCCCCCGCCCGCCGCGGACCAGCCAATGGCCCTACGTGCGATGAAGTTTCTAGCTGAGACACTCGCAAGCCTGGCACTCGGACGTGTTGGCCAAGACTTGATCGGGATGGTGGGTAAGGGGTTCTCGAAGGAGACGACCGACGCAGTCAAGGACCAGCTGAAGTCACTGTCCGGCAAGGCCGCAACCGGCGCGGCGGGACTGCTCACCGCCGATCTCACAAAGAACGATTCAGGCGGTGCAGCGCCACCGCCGACCAATCCGGCGGCTGGATCACTGGTCGAGGAGTTCGCCGCGCGTTTCAAGCTCGCGCTCGACAGCACCCATGTGAGGGCTTTGGACAATCTTGCGATCGCTGTTGGTTCCGTCGAAGAGACGACGCCTGACGAGATCCATCCACTTCTCGACGAGCTTCGTCGGTACTCCACCAGTTCGAACCTCGGTGCATGGCTTCAGGCGGAGATCGCGATCGGATGGCTGAACTTCAGCGCGGCGATATCGCTTGGCCGCAGGGCACCAGCACAGACGATCATGCCGGACGCCAACAAGCTCGGCGGCTCGCGCTCGGCTGCGTGGCGACAGCAACACGAAGGATTCATGGAGATCGACATCGATGTCCCCGATCGCATCGACGGAATGAACGGAGTTGCCGTCGGCTCGATCAGCATTCGAAGCGGCGGGCCCGGCGCTGCGCACATCTTGCGTGCCTACAGCGAGGAACCCGCTGGCCACCGCTCGCCGGCCGCCGCTGATGCTGCCGCTGGGACTGCGGCGATCAACAAGGCTTTCAACGTCCCGGTCCCAGAGCTGCCCACCGGCTTGTCTCTGGCGACTCTGCCCGTGTACCGGCGACTGTGGCTCGGCCGCAACCGTTCCGATCGCATGCCTGACATCGTCATCGGACCGGACCATCATGTGGAGGTCAACGAGAACAGCTCTCTACTGGCCGCGCTCGCGACGGGCGAGTCGGGCGGCTTTCTCGACATTCAAGGGCGCGGTCGCGAGGAAGAAACCAAGCAGGCCGCACTGGTGGAGCGGGCTCGGGAACCGGCACCAGATCTCACCGGTGTGGACGGCCCTCTTGGAGGGACACGACCCACGCCGCCGCGTGGCATGTCGGATCCCGAGCAGTTCCGGCTTGCCCGGTTTAGCGGCAACCTCGTCACGAGATCACGCGATGCCCGCTTGGGCGCGGAGAAGATCATCCGGGAGCTCCTCTCCAAGGCGACAACCTCGCAGATCAGCTCGTGAGGAGATCCACTTGTCGTAGTGTTCGCATCACGATGCAGCTGCACATCATGGGATTCGTCGCGGGCGCATTAGTTTGGGGCTGCAAGCCGCAGAAGGAAGAACCAAGCCCGCCCCGTCTCCTGCTCGGCCAATACTCGCCGAAGACGAGCGAGCACATCTCGAAGACCTGCAAAGGGGCGCTCGGATGGTCCGGTGCGGATTCCGTGACCTGCACCGTCGGCGACAAACCCTTGCAGTACTACCGGCTCGACTTCGCTCCGTCAGGCCACGTGAAGATGATCACGTTTGCAGGGCTCGACGACCGCGGCGTCGAGGAGATCCTCGATCAATCGCTGGCCCCCTTGATTGACGCGGCTGTCATGCCCGCTCTGCGCGCTTCGATCGAGAAGCGCAACGTGTGGCCCGAACCCGTCCCTGGCATCCCATTTCTATCCACGTCCAGAGAAGATCGAGAGGTCAAGGGAGCTCGGCGGTCACTGCTGATGTGGTTCTATTCGCCGCCCGAGCGACGCAAAGAGTGACGTACCCCGCGCTGTAACAAGATCACGTGCTCGGACTTCGCCCGACCGGCGGCCGCGCAGACTAGGGACCTAGCGCTGGTCGAGAAGCAGGTCGAACGGGCGCGTCTTCCGCCAGCGGTAGACACCGAAGTCGGAGTCCAGGGTGAGGATCTTGCCCGTCCCGAGCTCGTCGGCGAGCTGGACCAGACAGGCATCCGCGAAGTCCATCGGCACGCGCGCGTACTTCTTCATCAGGCTGCGGATCGCCTTCGCGGACGACGTGAGTCGGAACGGCAGCTCGAACACGCCGGCGTCCACGTTCTCGAGAACGGCATCCGCCGCACCCGGCACGTCACGGAGCAGATAACAGACCTCGGCGATCACAGCCTCGCAGGTCGCCAGTGGTGCTGCGAGGTCGTCGAGCACCTCGACCGCGGCCTGATGATGGCGTTCGCTGCGGTCGAGCAGCGCCACGATCCAGCCCGTATCTGCGAGAACCGGAGTCACGAGCGCCCAAACCCGGACAGGTGTGACTTGTTCGAACCGAGGTCCTCGTGCTTCGAGGCGAACTTGCCGACACCGCGTACGCGCCGGACGGGCGCGGGTAGCGACATCTGGCTGACGAGCTCCAGTCCCTTGCGGACGAGCTCGGAGTCGTTCATTCCGGTTTGGCGACGGAGGCGCGCCAGCAGCTTCTCCGTCTTCTCGTCGATCCGAGCCTGGACGATCCTCATGTCATACATCTTGTCATGTGTATGACGTCGCGCAAACGAGCGGTTCACGCGCTCGCCCTCCTGCCGACAGCGGTAGTGGGGGGAAGACCCGCCAGCGTGCGCACCGCCAGATGGTGATACCTAGGTCCGAGCCGACGGCCGCACAGGTCGACGCAGCGACCGACCGCACGGGCGACCTGCTCGGCCGCGGGCACGAGCTGTTCGCGCTCGAAACGTGTGCAGAGCTCGATGAAGGCACGATCGGAGTCAGTCATGCCTGGAGCGACTGCACCGAATGCGCCGACGCCAAGGCCTGAAAGATCCACGAGTGTCGTGTCCGTGTCCGCTCGTCATCCGGACGCGACGTCCGGCGACCGTACGTCACCCTCGCTGTAACAACATCACGTGCTCGGCCTTCGTGCGGGTGCCGAAGGCGTTGCGCTCGCCGGCGCCGAGCATCGGGCGGAGCTGCGAGGCCCAGGCCGCGACGCCGAGGTCACCGGGCAGCGCGCTGCGGATATCGTCGAGGGCGTACATCGCGCGGCCGCCGGCCCACGAGTCGCCGATCACGATCGCGGCGAACGCACCGGGTGCGAGCGCACGGGAGATCGAGGCGAGGGAGTCGGAGAGCGCGGTCCGCCACTCGCGCTCCGCGAGGGGACCGGACGTGTCGAACGAGCGGCGTGAGCCGATCTCGCCCTCGTCGAGGCCCTTGTGACGCAGCCCCAGAAAGTCGAACCGCAGGCGCTGGTGGTCGGCGTAGTCGTAGGTGCCGGCGTAGGGCGGCGAGGTGATCACGCCGCCGGCCTTGCCGTCGGGGATGACCTCGTGGAGGTTGCGAGCATCGAGCTCGACGACATCGGGCGGGCCGCCGGCACGACCGAGGTCGGCGAGCCCGGCGTGGAGGAGCTCGACGCGCTGGATGAAGTGGCGGGAGGCAGCGCCGCGCGGCACGTTTTTGTCGACCCAGGTCGAGTCGGTGTCGGAGGCGCGCGACGAGACCTTGTAGAGGATCGCGGAGAGGCAGGCGATGAGAACGTCAGCGATCTCGGCGTCGTCCTCGCGACGCTCCTCGATCAGCGTCGCGATCAGCTCGAGCTCGCGGCGCACGTGGGGGGCGAACCAGGCGGCGAGGCGGCGGTCGCGCGCGTTGGGATCGAAGCCCTTGGGCTTGCGCTTCGGTGCGGGCGCGGCACCGGAGCGACGGGCGGCCTTGCCGGCGGCGAGCGCCTGGCCGGCGAGCTCGTGACCGAGGTCGCGCATCTCGTTGCGGCGGCGAACGGGGACGGTCCAGGTCTTCGCGCGCGCGACGAGCACGGCGAGCGGGTTGAGGTCGCTGCCGACCGCGCGCATGCCGGCAGCGCGGGCCTCGACGAGCGTGGTTCCGGAGCCGCAAAACGGGTCGACGATCACCGTGCTAGGCGTCGCCCGCTCGGCGAACAGCTCGGCGAGTACGCGCGCGGTGCCAGGGTGCAGGCGCGCGGGATACGAGTGGAACGGGTGCGTCAGCGTCTCCGACACATCGTGCTGCGTGACGGCGGCTCGAAGCGCCTCGACGAGCGCATCGGCGAGCTCGCGCGGACCATCCGCGAAGATCTTGCCGGGCGCTCGCGGCATCGACAGGGAGCGGCGCTGGCGCGAGCGGGGCGGAGGCACGACCGTTGCCTCATATCATGATTCTGATAGGCTGGCCGAGCGATGCCCGTGATCAAGCCGATTTCCGATCTCCGCAATCATGCGAAGGAGCTGTCGGCGATCTGCCACGACTCCGGCGAGCCCATCTTCATCACGAAGAATGGCGAAGGCGACATGGTGCTGATGAGCCTCGCGGCGTACGAGCGTCTCCACTCACAGCTCGACCTCTACCGCCAGCTCGACGAGGCGGAGATGGACGTACGCGCAGGAGATCGGGGGGCTGGGGTGGAGACGGTGCGACGTCGCCTGAAGCGCCGAGCCTCGCGGTGAAGCGTACGGTTCGCGTCCTGCGACGTGCCGAGCGAGACCTCCAGCAGATCTACGACGCGACAGCGAGGGAAACCCCGTCTCGAGCGGATGTCTTCATCGATCGGCTGCTGGACCGGATCGCGTCGCTCGCGAGCATGGCGCACCGTGGTGCGACGCCGAGGGATCCGACGCTCGCCATGCAGGGATTTCGCTTCCTCGTCGAGGAGCCGTACCTCGTCTTTTACAAGGTGCTTCGAAGCCAGGTCAGGGTGTATCGCGTGCTCCACGGGCACCGCGCGTACCGCGACCTGCTGTAGCTCTGCTAAGACTGCGGCCATGCCCATGCCACTCGAGATCATCGGCCTCGGAAAGCCCGAGGTTCGCTTCGTCTGGGAGGAGGGCGGCGAGGACGTCTGGACCACGCGCGAGCTCCGGCTGCGCTGTACGTGCGCGCACTGCCAGTCCGAGGCCACCGGCGAGCGGTTGCTCGATCCGGCGACGGTGCCGATGGACATCACCGTCAAGGACATGCACCTCGTCGGGAACTACGGGGTCGGCATCCATTTCTCCGACGGGCACACCACGGGAATCTTCCGGTTCAAGACGCTGGTGAGGCCGAAGTGATCGGCGAGCTCGAGACGGCGTGGCGCGAGCGCCGCAGCAAGCGGGCGTATCGGCCGGATCCGGTGCCGCGCGCGACGCTCGAGCGGATGTTCGAGGCGGCGCAGGCGGCACCGAGCTGGTGCAACGTGCAGCCCTGGCGGATCTGTGTGACGGAACCGCCGGTCACCGCCGAGCTGGCGGCCACGCTGCAGGGCGCGGCGCGCGGTGGATTGCCGCACCCCGAGGTCGGATTCCCGCTCGACTATCCACCTCCCTACAAGGAGCACCGGATCGCGTGCGGTGCGGCGCTCTATACGGCGATGGGGGTCAAGCGCGAGGACAACCTGGGCCGCTACGACGCCTGGCTCCGCAACTACGCGCTGTTCGACGCCCCCCACCTCGCCGTCGTCGCCTGTGACCGGCGTCTCGGACCGTACGCGTACGTCGACGTCGGCGTCTGGCTGGGGTACGTGCTGACCGCGGCGACCGCGCTGGGCCTGGATACCTGCGCGATGGCGTCGATCGCGGCCTATCCCGAGCCACTGAGGGAGCGTCTGCCGATCGAGCCGACCGACGTCGTGCTGTTCGGGCTCGTGATCGGGTACGCAGACGAGGAAGCACCAGCCAATGAGTGCCGTACGACACGCGAGCCGGCGTCGAAGAACGTGCGTTTTGCCATCACGTGATATGCTTTTTTTTAGCCTCGGGGAGAGACGAATGAAATCACGCGTAGTGTTCGTGGTTTGGGTCGGGATTTGCGCAGCGATCCTCGCGTTCGGGCATGCGCCCGCGCACGCCCAGAATGCCGAAGCATTGAAGAAGGCGCAGTCCGCCTTCGACAACGCCCAGGTGCTGTACCTGCAAGGTAAGTACGACGAGGCCGCGGCGGGCTTCCAGGACGCCTACTCGGCGCGCCCGTTCCCGCAGTTCCTCTACAACGTGGGCGCGGCCTTCCACATGAAGGGGAAGACGCAGAACGACGGAGACTCGTACGGGAAGGCCGTCGACTACTACAAGCGGTACCTGAAGGATGACCCGCAGGCTTCCGACAAGGCGAAGGTCGAGAGAGCGATCGGCGTCCTCGAGACCGAGATCAAGCGCCTGAAGGACGGCAAGATCAGCCCGACGGCGGCGAAGGCGCCGTCGCAAGAGGTGCAGCAGCTCGGTGACGTGAAGGTCCGCGGCCTGATCGTCGTCGAGAGCGAGCCGTCGAACGCGACGATCTACCTCGACGACAAGAAGAAGGGCCCGCACGCGACGACGCCCTGGTCTGGATCGCTCGAGGGCGAGCACAAGATCATCATCGAGAAGCGCGGCTACAAGATCGTCGAGAAGACGGTCTCCGCGGACCCGAGCAAGCTGTTCGTGCTCTCGGCCGCGATGGCGCAGGAAGATTATCTTGGCTGGGTCGAGGTGACCGCGAACGTGCCGGGCGCCGAGATCTACATCGACGACAAGACCATCGGCGCCGTCGGCAAGACGCCGCTGTCGCAGAACATCAAGCCCGGCAAGCACACGTTCTGGATCAGCGTCGAGGGCTACGACGAGTACAAGGAAGAGGTCGAGGTGATCGCCGGCGAGACCCACACGATCAAGGCGACGCTGAAGGGCGCGCCGGTCGGCAAGATCAATGTCGTCGGCCTCGGCATCGAGGACTCGACGATCTACATCGACGGCCAGCTCGCCTGCGAGCGCGGTCCGTGTCTCAAGGCGATGCAGCAGGGCGACCACGTCGTCACCGTCACGCGCCCCGGCTACAAGCCATACACGCGCCGGGTCACGATCCAGGCGAAGACCGAGATGTCGATCAAGGTCGGCCTCGCGCCGAAGCCAGGCCGCAGCGACGCGGTGATCGCGTACGTGCTCGCCGCGGGCTTCGGCGGCGCCGGCATCTTCCTCGGCCTGCAGTCGAACAAGTACCGCGACCAGCTCACCGACGAGATAGCGAACGGCGCCCCGCCACCCGACAACAACGACCCGCGGTTCACGAAGGGCAAGATCTTCGCGATCGCCGCCGACGCGACGTTCGTGATCGCGGGCATCACGGCACTGACCGCCGTTTACTACACGTTCCGCGAGAAGGGCTCGCCCTCGACGGCGCTGATCGACGTGCGCGCACTCGCGCTGCAACCGCAGATCGGCCCCGGCTACGCGGGTCTCGGCATGGAGGCACGCTGGTGATGCGCAACACGTACTTCACGGGATGTTTGCTGGCGCTCGCCGCCGGCACCACGGGCTGCAAGTGGTCCGAGTTCGATGACCTCGAGGGTGACACCTGGGTCACCTCCACTGACAAGCCGAACGGCGACTCGACCGACTACGGCCTCGCGATCGCGCGCGGTCAACGCGGACCGAATGGCGGCAAGCTCGTCGTGATCGGCGCCGGTCAGGCGCAGTACACGGAGCTCGTCTACTCGCCCGACGGTAGCGTCGACCTCGCGCCGACCGCGCAGAAGCTGAACTCACAGTTCGGTATCGGCAACCTCGACCCGCAGCCGATCCTGCTCGCCGACCCGGCGAGCGACGAGGTCTCGCTCGTCGTGAACTCCGGCGGTCAGAGCATCGCGGTGCTCACCGGTGCTGGGGGGCTGATCGCTCACCAGGTGTTCGGGCCGATGGAGCCCGAGGCTGCGACGTACCTGGTGCCGCCGCCAAACACGGTGCAGCCCACGCCGCCGTCGCAGGTGCTCGTCGCGAGCATGGACAAGGTCTACGGCGCGTTCGTCGCGAACACGCCGAACCCGCAGCCGAGCTGTGCACTCGTGGACGACGCGGCGATGTCGCTCCGGATCCGCGCGCTCGGCGCCGCTCGACTCGCCCCGTCGACCAGCGATGACGTGCTGGTGTGGGGCGACACCGGTAGCGGCGGTAACGCGAAGCTGCAGATGTATCCCGGCAGCGTGTTCGCGGGCTGCGCGACTCCGCAGATACCGCTCGTAGGCTGGACGGCCGCGACCACGACGTTCGCTCCCGCGAAGGGCTCGCACATCGTGATGATCGGTTCGACCCACGCGCTGCTCGTCGGCCACAAGGAGCTCGGCAACTCGGACAGCTACCTCGCGCTGTTCCGTATCGATGCGTCGGCGAAGACGTTCTCGCTGGTCGGCGCACCGGTCACGATCCCCGAGCTGCGCACCGCTGCGATCTACGAAGAGGGCACGAAGAAGTTCGTGGTCGCCGGCTATCCGACGACGGTGGTCGACGGTGTGAAGTCCGGCCGCGTGCTCGTGTTCCCGCTCGATCTGACGACCGGCATCGGCGACATGCCAGCGATGACGCTGCACGATGCGTCGGCCGACGACGAGCAGCAGTTCGGTCGCGCGATAGCGGTGATCCCGTTCAACGGCCGCCAGGTGATCGCGGTGGGCGCCGACAACGAGATCTTCACGTACTTCAAAACGTCGCAGTACGAAGAGACACGAACGGGACGGTGAGTGCAGTACGAGTGTCCCGCTTGCCAGCGCCAGTTCGGTGAGCCTGGGTTCTGCCCGTTCGACCGAGGTAAGCTCGCGCTGATCGTTCCGGTGGCCCCACCGGACAAGCACACGGTCTTGTCGGTCGCGATGCCGGCGGTCGAGCCGTCGCAGCACAAGACCCAGGTGGCGCCGCGGCGCGAGACGTTTCCGCTGACGCCGTCGACGCCCGTCACGCCGCAAAGCGCGAGCCTGAAGACGGCGGTGCCGCACCATGTCCCCACGCAGGAGATCACGGCGTCGCGTGCGGCGGTGCCGAGCGACGCACAGCCGAGGGTCCGCGCCGTGTCGGCGGTGAGCGATAGCGCGGCGGATGCTCTCGAGGCGTTCAAGACACCGCGCGAGAACGAGTACGACAAGCTCGTCGGGCAAACGCTCGACGGCCGCTACTTCGTCGAGCGCAAGATCGGCGAAGGCGGGATGGGCGTCGTGTTCTCGGCGCGCCACGCGGTGATCGAGCGCCCGCTCGCGATCAAAGTGCTCAAGCGCGAGGTGATGCGCGACACCGCGACGATCAAGCGCTTCGTCAAGGAAGCGCAGGCCGCGTCGCGGATCGGGCATCCGAACATCGTCGACGTCACCGACTTCGGCACCACGCCCGACGGCATGACGTTCTCGGTGATGGAGTAC
>JACCRC010000317.1 GCA_013813765.1 Deltaproteobacteria bacterium
GACCCGCGGACTGTGGCTACCGCGCCGCACGCTGCGGGGCGCGCCGGCACTCGACGAGTCACGCGCCGCGCACGGCGGCCTCGCACTCATCGGCGCGGTCGCGATCGGAGTGGTCGCGTTCGCGTGGCTGTGGGCGTTTGCGCCGCGGCTCGCGTTGTTGATCGAGCATCCGGCCGCGGGTGCGCTGATGCTCGCGGGCTTCCTCGGATCGCTCGCGGCGGTGTGGGTGGTGCTCGGCGCGATCGATGCGATGCTGCGTCACGCGGACGTTCAGCGCTCGCTGCGGATGACCGCGGCCGAGAAGCGCGAGGACGAGCGACTCGCCGGCGCGGATCCTCGTTGGCGCGAGCGGCGTGCGGAGGTCTCGCGCGGAGCAGCGTCGGTGCGCGATGCGGTCGCCGGCGCATCCGTCGTGCTGCTCGCCGACGGCGCGGCCGTCGCGGTCGCGTGGGATCCGGTGCGGCGCCCCGTGCCGGTCCGCACCGTCACGGGCCGCGATGCGCGTGCGACGCAGATCCTCGCGCTCGCACGGCGGCATGGCATCGCGGTGCACCGCGATCCGGAGCTGGCGCTCGCGCTCGTCGGCGGCGATGGGCCGGTGCCGGAGGCGCGTTGGGCGAGGCTCGCGGAGATCATCGCCGCAACCGCGCGCCGTGCGGATAGCATCCGAGCAGCATGGCCGAGGTCCTGACGTCGTTCCTCTCGCCCGCCGAGGTCGCGGAGCTGCGCGCGCACGCGGAGCGCGCGACGACGGGGTGGAAGCCTGGCCGCCAGCACACCGGCTACGACATCCTCCCGCTGCGCGACGTCATGACTCGCGACTCGCCGCTGGTCGCGCGCGGCCTCGCGAAGGTGGGGGTGCCGTTCGAGGAGTACTGGGACGTCTACTTCATCCGCTACGAGGACGGCGCGTACATCCCGCCGCACACGGATCCGGCCGAGCACGGCCGCACGCACCGCCGGATCAATGCGGTGCTCACACAGGCATCGAGCGGTGGTGAGCTGTTTGTCGACGGCACGAAGATCGACCTGGCCGTCGGTGACGCCGTTTTGTTCTCGCCGAGCGGCGAGGTCCACGAGGTCTCGAAGGTCCAGGGACCGAGGCTGCTGTTCTCCGTCGGCGCGTGGGTCTAGCAACGGCCTCCGTTTCGGAGATGGCACGTACGTCGTACGTACCGACCTGCGAAGACGTCCTCGCGATCAAAGACCCGGTCTCGAGCCCGTACGTACGGCGTCCGTACCGCTTCCGGACCGGAGACGCATTCAGTCACGCGTACGTACGACGTACGTACCGATCTCCTCGACGCGCACCGGAACGCGCTAGATCGCGCCGCGCACGAGCGCGGCGATCGCGACGCCGAGCGTGGACACCAGAGCGGCGGTGATCATCACGAGCGCAGCGGGTACGGCCGCAGCGGTGGGTGCGTGCACGCCCGCCCGCCCCGCGACGCGTATGCCTGCACCGATCGCGATCTCGACGACGGCGGCCGTGACGAGCCACGGAATCGCGAGCGCGACAGCCGCCGGCACGAGCGCGCCGACCGCGCCGATCACGTCCGGCTGCACGGTCGCGATCGCCGGCGCGGTACGGAAGCTGTCGGCGATCCCGGTGACGAGCGCGACGTGACCATCGATCCCGACGAACACCGCCCCTGCGAGTACGGCGAACAGCGCCGCGTACGGTCCGCGTCGCGCCGGGAGCGTTGCGTCGACGAGCCGCCCCGCTGCGCCCGCGGCGAGCAGCGGTAGCGCGGCGAGCAAGCCGAGCGTGGCACCGACGACGAGCTCGTGCGCCGCGACGAGCAGCAACGGTGCATCCGCCGGCACCGTCGCGCCCGTGAAGAGCGCGGCCCACACGCCGAACACCGCGGCGAGCCCGAGCTGGACGATCCGCGGGAAGCCACCGACGAGCGTCGTCAAGATCGCGACCGCGGCCGCGCCGCGCAGCGCGAGCAGCAGCACCGTCACGTCAGGCAGCCCCGGCGCCGATCGAAGCGATCAGCGGCCAGATCCGCCCCGCGAACGCGGCGAGCTGGTGCGCGATCGAGGGCGCGAACAGGATGATGGAGACGCCGACCGCCGCGACGCGTGGCACGAGGCCGATCGACGGGTCCTGCACCTGCGTGACCGCGCCGACGAGGCCCGTGAGCACGCCCGCGATCAGCGCAGCGACCAGGAGCGGCGCGGCGAGCAGCAGCGCGAGCAGGAGTCCCTCGCGCGCGAGTGCCAGCAGGCTCTGCGTCACACGTACCCCCGCAGCAGCGCATCCACCAGCAGGCGCCAGCCGTCGACCGCGACGAACAGCAACAGCTTCAGCGGCAGCGCGACGGTCTGTGGCGACGTGGACGCGAGCCCGAGCGCTGCGAGCCCGAGCGCGACCAGCAGATCGATCACGAGGAACGGCAGGAAGATCAGCACCGCGATGGCGAACGCTTCGCGCAGCTCCGTCGTCAGGAATGCCGGCGCGAGCACCCACAGCTCCTCGCCGGTCGCCGGGCGGCCCATCTTTGCTGCGAGCTCGACGAACGTGGCCTTGTCCTTCGGCGATGCGTGCCGCGCGAGGAACTTCTCGAGCGGAGCCAGCGCACGCGCGGCGGCATCGACATCGCCCTGCGCCTCCGCCGGCAACAGCGCGCGCACCGCCGTCTCGAGCTGCGACGGTGGGGCCGGCGCGGTGGTGGTGGCCGCCGCCGTCACCATCTCGACCGCCACCGGCGCCATCACGAAGAACGTGAGGATCAGTGACAGCCCCATCACGACCAGCCCCGATGGCGCATCTGGCGCGCCGATCGCGTTACGCACGAGCGACAGCACGACGCTGATCTTGACGAAGCTCGTCAGCATCAGCACGACGAGCGGCACGATCGCGAGCAGCGCGACCAGCCCGGCGTTGCCGAGCGTCGCGGTCACGAACCCTCGGGCGGCGACTCCGCGGGCGCTGCCGGCGGCGCCTTGCGCTTCGTCCACGCAGCACGCACGAGCTCCGCGAAGCTCTGCCGCGGCACCGCGCGTGCTCGAACCTCGGCCGGATCCAGCTCGCTGAGCACCGACAGGCCCATCTCGCTCGTCCCGAGCAGCAGCGTCTTGCCTGCGACCTCGACGACAAACAGCGACCGCCGCGGCTCGAGCGGCACGCGCGCGATCACGTCCAGGAGGTGCGCCCCGCGCACCCGTCCCGTCGCGAGGAACTTGCCGACGACCTTCACGACGACGAACGCCACCACGCACACGATCGCGAGCACCACGATCGACGTGATCAACAGGTCGCCGTAGCTCGCCGCCGCACCATTCCCGGTCATCGCGCCCGAGGTCTTAGCAAGGGCCCCTGACACCCGGCGTTGAGCGATCCGCGGGTTCGGCGTACGCTCCGGGCGTGCACACGCGCGCAATCCTCGCGACGTTCGCCGCGCTCTTGCTCGCCGTCCCTGCCTCGCACGCCGGGCCTGCCCCCGACACCCTCCAGCCCGGCACCAACGCCGCGCCCGCCGTAGCCCCACCGCCGACGAATCCCGTCCCCGCCTCGCCCCCGCCGGCTCCGCCCGGACGCTCCGTGCGCAAGCTCACCAGCGTGATCACCGTCGCCGGCGGTGGCGCTCTGATCGCCACCGGGATCGTGTTCGGCCTGCTCGCCCGCAGCCGCTGGACCGAAGCCCAGGACGTGTGCGGCGGCTCCACCACGTGCGCGAGCGACAGCGACACCGACTACGCGCAACAGTTCGCCGACTCCGCACGCACTCGTGCACACGTCTCGAGCGTCCTGGTCATCGCGGGCGGCATCGCGACGGCCGTCGGCGCCTACCTCTGGGTGACCAGCCCGAAGGAGCGCGCGGTGACCGTCTCCGCGACCGCAGCCCCCGGCGGCGCCGGCGTCGTCCTCGGCGGCCGGTTCTGATCAGGTCGCGGCCGCACGGGCCTCAGACTTCGAGGATGTCGACGTGAACACCAGCCGCAGCAGCGAGCGCGCGCAGATCGCTCGCGTCAGAGGTAACAACCGTATCGCCGTCCGAAGCGATCAGGATCAAGGCCGCATCGATCGCGTCGGTACGTCGCGTCCGGCCGAGCAGGACACCTGTACGGCGACCGAGCTCTTCGTCGAGCGGCACGACATCGGTGCCTTCGAGGAGCGACGCGACCCGCGCCTGACGAGCACCTCCGCGCCAGATCTGAGCGATCACGCCTCCGTGTGTTAGCGGCTTTCGTCCCTCTGCCAGCTCGATCTTGATCACCGCAGCTACCAGCCGATCACCACGCTCGATCGCGAGGAACGCACCCGCATCCAAGACCAAGCTCATCGGCCGTACTTCCGCCGGCCCTCGCCAGCCCGCGTACCTCTGACCGGCACGCTGCGCCGTCTGGCTTCGCGGCGGGCATCCTCCATCTCTTCGTCGGTGATCACACCGTGCTCTGCCTCGTACTCCGCGATGAACCTGCCGAGTGCGGCGAGCTTCCTGTCGGACTCCACCTTCATGCGGAGCGCGTCCGTGACCCACGCGCTGACATTCGGTGCCGCGCCGGTTGCCACTGCCCGCTCGGCAGCAGCCAGCAGGTCTGCATCGACCGATGCGCTGAGCCTGACCTTGCCGCTCATCTTCTCGTGGTCGGTTTCTACCACGATCGTGGCATTCGAGCACCCCGAATAGCGGCCCGAGCGGCGCGGCCATTTGGAATATCCGCGGTTTACGCGGACGAAATCCCACGCAACCGCTGAAGGGTCCTGCCGATAGGCGGGTGATGCAGTGGCAGGTTACGTCGTGAGCGAGTACGAGTCTCGGGGGCGCGGCCACACGCCGAGCTATGCGCAGGTCCCGCGGCGTACGCCGCCCGATCACCAACCCAGTGACCAGATCTCGCAGTTCGTTCGCGAGGTGGCGGCGGTCGGCGCTGCGGTCGAGGGCGTTCGCCAGGCACACGCAGCGAACAATCCGGTGCGGTGGCATGAAGCGAAGCACGCCCTCGAGCGCGAGCTCGCCACGGCGACCAAGGCGCTCGAGAGCGTACGCGCCGCCGCAACCGCAACACCGCTCGCGGGACAGGAGGAGCTGGCCAGCGCGGAGGCCGCATTCGCCGACCACCAGGCCTCAGTGCGCACGCTCGCAGAGGCGCCACGCGGCTGGAAAGCCGCGTCTCGCGAGGCCGAGTTGCTCGCGATCGTCTCCGCTCCGAATGAAGGCGGCGCGAAGGACGGATGGGAGCGCAAGACCACGGCGCTGAAGCGCGAGCTCGATCAGCTCTCGGCAGCGGAGTGCCAGACGCTCGCGCAGCGGATCCGGAAACAGTCCCCGGGTGATCCGATCGCCTCCGCGCTCGCGCCAGGCGTGCGGATGAATCAGAGCCGCTACGACGACCTGCTCGGCTACCTCGACGGAGCGCGCAAGCGGGCTGCACTGCGCGCCTCCATCGAGGCGACACATACGGAGTCGCGCGAGGCAACGAACACGAGCGCGCACGAACCTCCCATCGAGACGGCGGAAACCTCGCCGCAGCTCGAGCCGCGGGTCCCATCCGTCGCGGTCTCCGAACCCGAGGCCCTCGACGCGACGCTGCGCGCGGTGCTCTAGAGGCAGTCACCGAGGGAGACGAGCCCCAACTCGTCGGTGCCTTCGCGGGTCTCGACGGCACCACGCGGCGTGCGCTCGCACGCCGCCTCGAAACGTACCGTCCCGGCAACGGTGACGAGCTCGGGGCCAGACCACTCACGCAGTGAGCGACTTCCAGGTGCAGGTGATGCTCAGGAAGGAAAGCAGTGTGAACGCCGGTACGGTCGAACCGCTGATGGAGCTCAGCACCGCGTTGCGGGAACATCTCGGGTTGCAGGCAGCACCCGAGGCCCGATCAAAGGCGCAGGGGAAGGCCAAGCACGCCAAGAACCACTACGAGGGCAAGGCGCTCGGTCCCGTGCTCGAGCTCGCCGAGATCGAAGCCCGGAAGGTGTTCGCCGAGCTGGTGGAGCGCAGCGGCGACCGCGACGTGATCATCGAAGGCGATCTGGGAAACCTCGACGAGCATCTGACCCACGCGGCGTTCTTGCTCGCGTCGCATGACGACAAGATGAAGCGAGCAATCACGGCAAGCAGGTCGAGGCGACGAGCATGGCCGTCCTCGAGATTCACGCATGGATCGCGAGCCGACAGGGCAATGCGAGCGCGATGTCTGGATTTGGTCGCATCGTCAAGAAGACGAATGACGTCCGGCGCTCCGTCGGGCTCGGCACGATCAGCGAGATGAAGTCGCCGCCGCCCATCCATGGCGAGAAGGAGGAATCCGACCAGGAGCTGCGGGACATCGTCGACGCGCAGACGCGCTTCACCGCGATGCTGGACAAGGCATTCGAGGGCGTCGCGATGGGAGCCGATAAGTTCAACAAGCTGTCGGACCTGAAGCGACCGCCACCGCCACCCGAGAAACAGTCCTTCTTCGACGAGCTGATGAAGGGCGTGTTCGTCTCGATGATCGGGAACCTGGTGGGGCCGGTCGTGGGTGCGATCGCTGGCACGTTCTCGAGCAAGACGGGGACGGCGAAGGAGGAGTTCATCGAGTACATCGCAGGCACGGCTGTGGACTCCGTCGGGGCAATCGGCGGCAAGATCGCCGACGGGGCGTTCGCGAGGGTGCCTTCACCGACGAGCGAGAACGATGACTTCCGATCTCGGCAGCTGTTCTACCAGGGGCTCATCCTTGCCCAGTCGGAGCTCAAGCTCGCGTCAAAAGTCAGTGTCGCGGAGCGAGTGCGCACGAAGACCATCTCGACGCCCGAGCTCGAGCAGATGAATGACGAGCTTGCGAAATCCAAGTCTGCTGCTCACATCGCGGACCTGACCTTCCACGAAGCGGCCCACGGCTACGCGCTCGGCACCGCGCGAAAGACGCTTGGCGAACAGAACGGTCCCCTTGGCCGGAAAGTATCCAACCTGGACAACTTCGCCGGCCACGAAATCAGCCTCCCCCCGGGGGGGGGGGGGGGGGGGGGGGGGGGGGGGGGGGGGGGGGGGGGGGGGGGGGGGGGGGGGGGGGGGGGGGGGGGGGGGGGG
>JACCRC010000332.1 GCA_013813765.1 Deltaproteobacteria bacterium
CTGTTCGCCTGGATCCGGACCGGCGATGATCTCGACCTGCACCGCATCCAGATCCGCGAGCGCGCGATCGCGTGGCAGTTGCCGGAGACCGAGCTGCTGCGCGTCGCCCTGCACGCCACGCGCTCCGGCATCCTCACGCTGTCGTGGGACACCGTGTGCCCGCACTGCCGCGGCGTGCGCGACGAGAACGGCTCGCTGTCCAAGCTGCAGGCGGAGTCGCACTGCGATCCGTGTGGTGTCAGGTTCGAGACCGACAAGCCGGAGACCGTCGAGGTCACGTTCCGCGTGCACTCCTCGATCCGCGACGTTCCGGATCAGGTGTACTGCAGCGCCGAGCCGGCGAAGAAGGAGCACATCCGCGTGCAGTGGACGTTGCCACCCGGCGCGACCGCCACGCTCGCTCCGCACCTCGAGCCCGGCCGCTACAACGTGATGCGCGGCAACACGGAGGGCGGCTACCTCGACATCGAGGACACCGGCGCGGACACCGTGAAAGTGGCCGGCGAGCTCGCGGGCACGATCGTCAAGGCCACCTCGAACGCGACGATCGAGGTCACGAACGACGCCGGCGAGCCCCAGGCGTTCCGGATCGGCGAGGCGCGATGGCGCGATCACGCGCTGCGCGCAGGCCAGCTGCTGAGCCTTCAGGACTTCCGGGATCTATTCTCCGAGGAGTACATCGGTGCCGACGTTCGGCTCGGCGTCGGGGAGCAGACGCTCCTGTTCACCGACGTCGTCGGGTCGACCGCGTTCTACGCAACGCGCGGTGATCCGGCCGCATTCATGGAGATCAAGAAGCACTTCGACGAGGTGTTCGCGATCGTCAACGCGTGCCGCGGCGCGGTGGTGAAGACGATCGGCGACGCGGTGATGGCGACGTTCGTCAACCCCGTCGACGCGGTGCGCGCGTCTCAGAAGATCCACAACGCATTCCATCCACAGCGCGCCGACACTCCGATCCGCTTGCGCATCTCGCTCAACACCGGCCCGTGCATCGCGGTGCGCCTCAACGCGAACGCGGACTTCTTCGGCGGCACGGTGAACGTGGCGGCGAAGCTGCAGGCGCTCGCCGAGGGCTACCAGATCGCGATGAGCGAGGCGACGTACTCCGCACCCGGCGTCTCCGAGCTCCTCGCCGAGCACGCGGCGAACGTCGTGCAGCTCGAGTACACCTCGAAGGCGCTGCCTGCGCCCGTGCTCGTGCGCCGCTGGTCAGTGTATTCGACGTCGTAGACTCGCCCGCGCACGCTACGGGACGAGCTCCTGGAGGAACGCCATACCGTCGGCCTTGCCGCCGACGAGCCCGCCGACGAGCTTCGAGATCTGGCGCGCCATCGGCGGACCGTCCTTGACCACCTTGCCGAGCGACGACTCGGTGGCCGCGCGGCCGGCATCCGTCTTCGCGAGCGTGATGAACGCTGCCGCGACGACGAGACGGCGCATCGCGTTCGCCTCGGAGTCGCGCAGGATGTCGGCGAGCTTCTCGGGCTCGTTCGTCTTCGCGTACGCGGCGCCGAGCGCCGGCAGCATCGCGACGCGAACATCGTGCGATGGATCGTCGAGCAACGGCTCGAGTAGCTGGACCGCGAGCGCTGCATCGCGATCGACAAGACCGATCGCGGCAGCTGCGGCCTGCGCACGCTCGCGCTCCGCGCGCGATCCCAGCGAACGGTGGAGGCGAGCGACCACCGCGTCCTTCGCCGCGACGCGCGCGATCGTCGTCAGTGCCAGCTGGCTGAGCTCCGGGTTCGGATCGCGAACCGCGAGCGCCAGCGTGCGATCGAGCACCGCGGGCTCGAGCTTGTCCTTCTGCGCGGCCAGCCTCTCGAGCGCGGCCTTGCGCACCTGCGGATCGGGATCCGCGAGCGCGGCCGACAGCGTCGCGCCGGCACGGAGCCCCGAGGCGAGCGCGGCATCGACGGCTTCGACACGAACGAGCGGCGAGCTATCCGCCACGGCGATACCGATGAGCTCAGCTGCACCGATCTGCTTCGCGGCGCGGACGAGGGCGAGCTTCTCGGCCTCGTCGCCGCGCTCGAACATCTTCGCCATGACCGTCTGGGCGCTCTTCGGCGCATCCGCGGCGAGCGTGCCGATCGCGCGCACTGCGACCAGGCGGACCTCGCGGTCCGGGTCGTCGAGCATCTTCACGAGTGCGTCGCCCACGCCCTTGTTGCCCTTCTGCGCGGACATCGCGAGCACGCGCGCCGCATCGGCGCGGATCTCGCTGCTCTGATCACCGATGAGCTTCGCGGCGATCGTCACGCCGTTCTTCGCAGCGTCGGGTCCATCCGCGACGCAGCTCATCACGAGCCGGCGCACATCGACGGAAGGATCGTCGGTGGAGCGCGCCAGCAAGCGGCGCGCCTCGGCGCTACCGGCGAGCGCGGCGTTGCACAGACCCTCGACGCCGATCGGATGCAGGGCAGGATCCTCCTGGATGCGCGCGGCCTGGCTCAGGTAGTCGATCACGGCGCCCGGCTTCTTCTTCGCGAGATGCGCCATCACGCGGGCTGCGTCGCGGCGCGGGCGGCCCTTCTCGCGCCACAGCTGCGAGATGCCGCCGACGGCGACACCGACGCTGCCGCCGGACTCCGCGCTCGCGGCGAGTCCCTGGGCGGCGCCGATCCGCACGACGTAGTTCTCGGCCTTCGCCATCTTCACGAGGCGATCCTGATACGCGCGGCCGGCCTTGCCCGAAGCAGCGGCCGCCGCAGCGCGAACCTCGTCATCCGGGTCCTTCAGCATGCGATCGAGCGCGTTCTCCGCCGCGCCCTTCGCGGTCGGCGCGACCTCGCCCCACGCGAGGGCCGCTGCGACGCGCAGCGACTTGTCGAGCTTCTTGTCCTCGAGCATCGTCGAGAGATCGCCACCGGCACGCTCCGGGTCGGCCTTCGCGTAGAGCGGCAGCGCCGCGGCGCGCACGCCGGCGGAGCGCGAAGCAAACGCGGTGCGTGCAGCCTCCACGAGATCCGGGTTCTTCGGCAACGGATCGAGCTCGCGAAGCAGCCCGATCGCATAGATGCGCGCCTCCGCGGGCGCGCGATCCTGCGCGACGAGCTTCACGAGCTCGGCGGCTGCGGCATCCGGCGCGCTGGCGAGCGCACCGCGGATCTGCGTCTTCGCGCGATCGCGGAGCGCGGGCGATGCGTCGGGATCCGAGAGCACCGCGACCGCGTTCGCAGCGGACGGCGTGGACTCCACGTTGACCGTGGACACCTCGACGAGCAACTCGCGTCGCGCCGCGGAGTCGGGGTTTGCATCGAGGGCCTTCGCGAACAGCGCGCGGCCGCGCTCGCCGAGGCTGCGCACCGAGGAGAACGCGATCCGGCGCAGCTCCGAGTCCGGCGAGATCAGCGTCTGCGCGAGCGTGTCCTGATAGGCATCGCCGCGCTGCGCGGCTGCACCCGCGACGGCAACGGCCGCGCGTTGCACGGCTGGCGACGGCGTCTTGAGCGCTGCCTCGACGAGCGCGACCTCGGTCGGGGTGCCGCGCGCGATCGGGCGCAGTGCGGTGAGGAGCTCGGCGAGATCCTCGGGATCCTTCGCGGCGGCCTTCAGTGCCTCGAGCGTCTTCTCGTTTCCAGTGGTCGCGTAATCGACGAGGCCCGCGAGCTGCGGGTCCATCAGCGAGGGCAACAGGTCGTCCCAGTCGGCCCTCGAGCCGCCGATGTCGTGGCCCTCGATCTGCTTCCACTTCTCGGCCGCGACCATGGGGCGGGTGAGACCGGTGTCGGCGATCTCGTCGCCGAACCCGCCGGGCAGCCAGTGGAAGCTCGAGAGTCCGGCGCGGCCACCGCGCACGACGATCCGATCGCCTCCGGCCTGCGGTTCGAGGTCGAAGTAGACCCGGCCGCGCATCGAGAACCAGATGATGATGAGGATGACGAGCGGCGCCGCGGCGATCGCGGCGGCGATCATCATGTAGTAGCGCTTGCTGCGATCGAGGACCTCCTGCTCGTCGGGCGTGACCGCGGCGATACCCTCGGTGCGCAGAGCGCGAAGCTCGCGGAGGTTCAGCCGCTCCTTGTTCTGCGTCTTCGATCCGAGCAGATCGAAGCCGCGCCGCGCCGCCGCACGCGCGGGCGCGGTCAGCTCGCGCACGCGCTGGGTCAGGACCTCGTGGCGAAGGACCCACGTCTGCGCCGCCGGATCGGCGCGGATGATCACGCCCTTGGTCTCGAGGATGTTCAGCGCGTGCTGCGCGTACGCCATGTCGAGGTTGATCCGCTTGACCACCGACTCGGCCGTGCGCGGCACGTGGCCGGTCGCCGCGAGCTCGGCGCACAGACGCAGCGCGGAGCGCTCGTTACCCGTTGCCTTGCACGCCTCGTGGAGCCACAGCGACTCGAGCTCCGTTGGACCACCGACCTTCTGCAAGGCAGCGAGCGACGTGACCTTGAGATCGCGCATCGCCATCGCCGAGATCTGGAGATCCGCCGCGAGCAGCGGCTGACCGCGGCTGATGCCCTGCACCACCGCGTCGGCGAGCGGCGGATCGGCAGCGACGCCCGACAGCGACAGCATGCGGTCGAAGATCCCGCTCGCGGCCTGCGCCGTGATCCGGGGCAGCTCGTACCGGGCCGACGGCGGGAACAAGGAGCCGGTCCGGCGCTCGAGTGCACCGAGCAGGTGCTGGCGCTCGCTCGCGCAGATGAACAGGAAGCGCGCGCGACCGCCGGAGCGGCTGACGACTCGAGAGAACAGATCGGAGAGCTCGCCGACCGCCTTGTCATCGGCGCAGAGCAGATCGATGTCGTCGACGACGAACACGAACTGCTGCCCCTGGACGGCGTTCGAGACCGCGCGTGTCGCGAACGCAACCGGTGCCTCCCCTGCATTTGGTTGGATCCCAAACGATGAGAGACCCGAGGCGAAGCTCTGCGCCGGAGAGCCGAGATCCTCGCACGCGAGCGCGACGATGCCGTGGTCGCGCAGGTACGGGATCAGACCGGCGCGGACCAGCGAGGTCTTGCCCACCCCCGGCTCGCCGTAGACGAGGCCCGCGCGGAAGCCGTCGGCGGTGACGAGCTTCGCGATCTCGTCGCGCTCGGACTCTCGCCCGTGCCAGACGTCACGCTCTGCCTCCCCGAAGGGGTCGAGCCCCCGCAACGGCGACACCGTTCCCGGATATGTCGCGACCGCCACATGGCCACTATACACATAGTTGGAACCTCCCCGCCTATTTGGCCGTCGTACACTCCAGTGATGGGGCGCTGCACCACCCTCGCTGGTCTCGCCGCGCTCGCCGCGCTGGCCGCGATCGCGAGCGCTGGACCCGAGAGCAGCCGACCCAAGGTCACGATCTGGGCAGCACCGGTCCCGACCGCCACGATCTACGGTGGCCTCTCGTACGGCGGCCATGCACCGGTCACGGGGGCGTTGATCAGCGAGCGACGCGATGTCGACGTATCGGCGAGCGGCGAGGTCCGGGTCCCGGGAGTCGCGGCCACCATCGATGCCGCCTCGGTGCAGCTGCGCGACATCACCGATCCGAGCGCGACGATCACCGAGCAGCGATTCATCGCCGGTGCCAGCACGCCAACCGAGCTGCTACAGCGGCACGCCGGCAACACGATCATCGTGGTCACGCCGAAGGGCGAGCTGACCGGTGTGCTCCGCTCCGCCGACGAGCAGGTCATCGTGATCGAGATCGGAAGCGGCGATCAGCGCCGGCTTCAGATCTTGCGCCGCGATGGCTACGTGCAGGACGTGCGGTTGCCCGCGGGGGCCGGCATGGACAAGCCGAGCCTCGTGTGGAAGCTCGCCTCGAAGAAGCAGGGCAAGCACACCGTCGAGCTCACGTATCGCGCCGACGGTATGGTGTGGACCGCCGACTACCTCGCGGTCCTAGACGAGCCCGGCACCTCGATCGCGTTCTCGGCGTGGGCGACCGTCAAGAACACCACCGGAGGCACGTACGACAACGCGGAGCTGACGCTCGTCAGCGCTGGCCCCGCGAATCTGGCGGCGACATCGAATCGCGCGACACCGGTGCCCACGCGCTACGCGATCGCGAAGCCGGTGCACCTCGGATCCGGGCAATCGGTTCAAGTCGAGCTGTTGCCGACGCGGCTCGCCGCGAAGGCGCGCTCGGTGATCACGTACGAAGCGATGCCGGATCCGTCGCTCGGGTTCCAGGCGTATCCGAACACCGACTGCAATCAGTTCAACGGCGTCGGCATGGGCCGGTCCGAGATCGCCGTCGAGGTGGACGTGCCGACGAAGGAGCCGCTGCCCGATGGCCGCGTGCGGCTGTTCCGCAAGAAGGCGGATCGCCTCGAGGTCATCAGCGAGGAGCAGCTGCGTTCGAGCGCGGGCCTCGCGCGGATCCGCGTCGCACCGAACAACGACATCAACGGCGAGCGACGCGCGGTGTCGTGCAACTATGACGAGCGCCTTCGGACGGTGACCGAGAAGATCGAGGTCAAGATCGAGAACAAGGCGAAGCGTGCCTCGGAGATCGTGATCCGCGAGTTCGCGTGGCGCTGGCCGGTGTGGCGCCTCGACTCCGAGGATGTGAAGAGTGCGCGTGCCGGGACGCAGACGCTCGAGTACCGCGCGACCGTGCCGCCCGGTGGCAAGAAGACGGTCACCTACGCCGTCACGTACACATGGTGAGCCGCCCCGCGATTCTCGCCGTGGTGCTCGCTGCATGCGCGAGGACGCCGCACCACACGCCGCAGTCGGTGGCGCCGGCCGCAGTTGATCAGCTCACGCTGTATCGCGACCGAACGCTCGTGAAGCAGCGCGTCGAGCTGGACATCCCGACCGCCGACAAGGCAACCGTCACCGTGCGCGTCCCGATCGGCGTGGACGTCGAGGACGTGGTGATCGTCGACCGCGGGGGGCTGATCGTCTCGGAGCTCCGGGCGACCACGGCGAACGGCAAGGCGATCGAGCCGCGGATCGAGGTCGAGACCGAGGCGACGAGCGAGGACGAGGAGCCCGCCGCCGAGGAGGAAGACCTCGAGACGCCGCCGCCCGCGCCGACGACGCCGACCGAGATCACGTTCGTCGCGAGCGGGCCCAAGGCCGGTCGCTACGCGCTGTACCTCGGGTACGTCACCGACCGGATCCAGTGGGACGCTGCGTACACGATGACGACGACTCCAGCGCGCTCACGCGTCACGCTGCGGGGTGCGATCGCGATCCGTAACACCACCGGCATCGCCTTTCCGAAGGCACGCACGTACGTGATCGATACGGAGCTCGGCGCGTGGCGAGGGCGGCTCGCGGAGCAGTTCGGCGCGCTGCTGAGCGGCACCGCGATGAGTGGCGGCTCGCTCGCAGAACCACGTGCGCTCGGAACCCTCGCGCTCGGCACCGGCGAGACGCGTGTCGAGCTCCTGCCAGACGATCCGGCACGGCCGATGAAGTCGGTGCTCGTCTACGATCCGATCGGCACCAAGCTCGATCACGGCGGCTCCGCCCCGATCCGCGATGCCGCGCTCGGCGTGGTTCCGCCTGCTGGCTCGCGGGTAACCGAGAGCTTCGAGGTGGCGCGCGCGCAGGCGACCAGCGCCGGCCTTCCCGGCGGTCCCGTCCGTCTGCTCGAGCGGCGCAGCGACGGCATGCTCGCGGTCCTCGGCGAGACCCGGCTGTTCGACGCGGCCACGCGGATCGCCGGCGTCGACACGGTCGCGATCGGCACCGCCGACGGCGTCACTGGCAAGCGCGCGCGCCGCGAGCTGACGATCGATGATGACGGCAAACGGCTCGTCGAGGAGTTCGTGCTGACGCTGACGAACAAGCGCGCCACGCCCGTCGAGGTCGTGCTCCGCGAGCACCTGTATCGCGGGCAGAACTGGACCCTCGCCTACCGCTCCGCGCTCGAGGCGGAGAAGGAAGGTCCCCAGCAGATCTCGATACGCACGACCGTGCCGGCGAACGGTGAGACCAAGATCTTGTACGTCGTCGTCTACACCTGGGAGCCTGCGACGAAGTGACCGTGCTCGCGAACATCGACAACCTCTCCATCCACTACGGCAAACGCCTCGCGGTCGATGGCCTCTCCGTGGAGCTCGCCTCCGGCGAGATCGCGCTCCTGCTCGGCCCCAACGGCGCGGGCAAGAGCACGACGCTGTCCGCGATCGCCGGCTCGATCGTTCCCACCACGGGCACGATCTCCGTCGGTGGCGAGAACCTCGCGAC
>JACCRC010000401.1 GCA_013813765.1 Deltaproteobacteria bacterium
TCTCTGCACGCAGCGGCTCGGAGCCGGCGCAGCTCGCGGCGATGGCGGACCTCGTGGTCGGCGTGAAGGACGGCGCGGCGATGGTCGTCGTCCACACCAAGCCCGGCGTCGCCGCGGCCATCGCCACGATCCTCGATCAGGCCCGGCTCGACAGCATCCTCGGCACGATCGCGGGCGACGACACGATCTTCGTCGTCCCCGAGCGCAAGGTCAGCGCCCGCACGCTCGCGAAGCGCCTCGAGCAGCTGCTGTCTCGCGCGCGCTAGACCAGCGGATGCTCAGTCGCGGTGGTACGGCTCGCCGCGCAGGATCTTGAAGCCGCGGTAGAGCTGCTCGAGTACGAGCAGCCGCACGAGCCGGTGCGCGATCGTGAGCTGGCCGAACGCGATCAGCTTCTTCGCGCGCCTGCGGAGCACATCGCTGTGACCGTCCGCGCCGCCGATCGCGAAGACGACCGGAGCGCCGCCGCCGTGCGACTGCTCCTTGCCGAGGATGTCATTCGCGAACGCGACGCTGGTGATCGAGGCACCGGTCTCGTCGAACGCGTAGAGGTGAGCGTTCGCGGGGAGGGCGGCGAGTAGCGCGGACTCGTCCTTCAGCTCCGTGACGGCCAGCGTACAGAACGGCTTCAGCCGCTTCTTGTACTCGGCCTCCGCCTCGAGGAAGTAGCTCTCCTTGAGCCGTCCGATGACGGCGAGCGTCAGCTTCACGACACGGCGTCGTAGGTCTCGTCGGCCGGGATGCGCGCGTCGGCGGGAACGTCGAGCGGGATCCGCGGCGCATCGTTCCACAGGCCTTCGAGGTCGTAGTGCTCGCGCGCGGAGTGGAGGAACACGTGGACCACGAAGTCGCCGTAGTCGAGCAGCGACCACTGGCCGGTGCGCGCGCCCTCCGAGCCGATGGGCCGCATGCCCTCCTGCTTGAGACCGGCGGAGATGCCGTCGGCGATCGCATCGACCTGGCGGTCGGAGCGCCCCGAGATCACGAGCTGGTAATTGCAGAACGAGCACAGCTCGCGCACGTCGAGCAGCACCGGCTCGAGTGCCTTGCGGTCGAGCGCGAGCTCGAGCGCGCGCATCGCGCCGTCGAGACCCTCGGTCGTCGCTGGTGGCCGCGGAGACTTGTCCTCCGCGATCACGCGAACTTTCCCCTTCGTGGCGGGCGCTGGCCCGCTCACACCCTTCGCTGCGCTCTTCTTCTTACCGGTCATGCTTGGCGTCTCTCTCCTCGATACCTCAGGTGCGGACCTGTCCGTTACCACGGACCACGAACTTGGTGGTGGTGAGACCCTCCGCACCCATCGGCCCGTAGGCATGGAGGCGGGTGGTGGAAATACCTATTTCGGCCCCCAGGCCGAGCTCGCCACCGTCGGCGAACCGGGTCGAGGCGTTGACCATCACGGTCGACGAGTTGACGTCGTGGAGGAACCGCTCGGCGGCGGACTGGTCCGACGTGAGGATCGACTCGGTGTGGTCGGAGCCGTAGCGCTCGATGTGCGCGATCGCGGCGTCGAGACCATCGACGACGCGGACCGCGAGGATCAGGTCCAGGTATTCGGCGGACCAGTCGTCCTCGGTCGCGACGCGCACGGTAGAACCGCCGAGCTTCTGCACGGCATCGTCACCGCGAAGCTCGACGTTCGGCATCGCAGCGACGAGCTTCGGCACGAACGCCGGCGCGATCGTCGCGTCGACGAGCACCGTCTCGACGGCGTTGCACACGCCCGGGCGCGACACCTTCGCGTTCGCGACGATCGCGACGGCATCGTCGAGGCTCGGCGGCGCGTGCACGTAGATGTGGCAGACGCCCTTGTAGTGCTTGATCACCGGCACGCGCGCGTGCTCGGCGACGAAGCGGATCAGGCCCTCACCGCCGCGCGGGATGCAGAGGTCGATCAGGTCGTCGAGCTTCACCAGCTCCGCGATCGCCCCGCGATCCGTCGTCGGTACGAGCTGCACCGCGGTCTCGGGCAGTCCCGCGGCGCGCAGACCCGCGTGCACCGCGGTGAGCAGCGCGCGGTTGCTCTCGGTCGCTTCGCGCCCACCGCGCAGGATGCACGCGTTGCCGGCCTTGAGGCACAGCGCGGCGGCGTCCACCGTGACGTTCGGGCGCGCCTCGTAGATCATCAGGATCACGCCGAGCGGGATGCGCACGCGCGAGATGGCGAGCCCGTTCGGGCGGGTCTCTTCGCGCTCGACCCGGCCGACAACCTCGGGGGCCTGCGCGATCTCGCCGACGGCGCGCGCGAGACTCGCGACGCGCTTCGCATCGAGGCGCAGCCGATCGACCATCGCCGCCGAGAGCCCCGCTGCCTCGCCGGCCGCGACGTCCGTCGCGTTCGCCGCGAGGATGTCACCGGCGTGGGCCTCGAGCGCAGCGGCGATCGACGACAGCGCCTTCGTGCGCGCTTCGGGGGCAGCCTTCGCGACCACGCGTGCCGCGGCGCGCGCGTCTTCGGCGAGCTTGCGGAGCTGGGGCTGCGTCACAGAATCACGAGATCATCTCGGTGGATCGCCTCGTCGATGGACTTGTATCCCAGCCTGGCCTCGATGCCAGCCGATTGCAAGCCTGAGATCTTGCGTAGGTCGGCGGCCGGGTACGCGACGAGACCTCGTGCGATTTCGGCACCGGAGGTGGAGGTGACGCTCACGGTCGCGCCGAGCTCGAACTCTCCGTGGACTTCCTTGATGCCGGCCGGGAGCAAGCTCTTGCCGCCTTCCTTCAGGGCACGCACGGCGCCGTCGTCGACGACGAGCCTTCCCTCGGGCTTCGCACCGAACGCGATCCAGTGCTTCCGCGACGACAGCGTTCCCGCGCCGCCCTTCGCGGCCGGGACGAACAACGTCCCGACATCTGCGCCCGCCAGCACGCGCACGATCACGTCGGGCTCGCGGCCCGGTGCGACCACCGCGGGCACACCGGTGCGCGTGACGATCCGCGCGGAGCCGACCTTGCTCGCCATCCCACCGGATCCGACGCCACTCGTCGATCCACCGGCGACCGGCGCGGCCTCGCGATCGATGTCGCGCACGATCGGCATTCGCACGCCACTGGCATCGCGCACGCCCTCGACGTCGGTGAGGATCACGAGCGCATCCGCGGAGACGAGGTTGCAGACGAGCGCCGCGAGCTGATCGTTGTCGCCGAACTTGATCTCCTCGCTCGCGACGGTGTCGTTCTCGTTGATGATCGGCACCACGCCGTGATCGAGCAGCGCGCGCAGCGTGAGCCGCGCCGACAGGAACCGCCGGCGATCGCCGAGGTCGTCGTGCGTCACGAGCACCTGTCCGATCGCGAGGCCGTGCACCGCGAACGCGTGCTCCCAGTGCTGCATCAAGAGGCTCTGGCCCACGGCGGCGGCGGCCTGCAGAGCGGGCAGCTCGTGCGGGCGGCCGGGTAGCTTCAGGCGCCGGATACCGAGCGCGATCGCGCCGGAGCTGACGACGATGACCTCGACGCTGCGCCGCCGCAGCTCGACGACCTGATCGGCGATCGCGGCGGGACGTGCGGCGGGACTGTCGGCGAGCAACCGACTCCCGATCTTCACGACGACGCGCTTGCACTGCGCGAGCTGGGCGCGCTCGGTCATTTCTTCGCGGCCATGTACGCGCGCCAACGCCGATCGAAGTTGTCGATCACGGTGTCGAGGAATGGGTTGGCATCCGCGGACAGCTGGGTCTCCACGGCGGCGACGGTCTTCGAGAGGAAGCCGCTCTTGTTCGCGAGCGCGGTCTCCATCGCCTCCTCGACAGTGTCGACCACCTCGGCATCGGTGACCTCGCTCTTCTTCGTGAGCAGCCGCCGAACCGCACCGCGCGTCGCGATGTCAGCGAGCTCGAGCGGTGCGCGCAGCGTCGCGCGCGCGGCCGAGAGCACACCACGCCGGAACGGGGCGAAGCTGAGCGCACCCGGCGTCTGTGCGATCGCGCGCTCGATCTCCTCGCGCAGCGCGAGCGCCGTGCCGGCATCGAGCGCGAGGCCGGTGTGCAGCTTCGTGCAGTAGTGATCGAACAGGGTCATCGTGACGAACGTGCGCGATGCGGCGCGCGCGCGGTTGACCGCGGTGATCGCGAGCATCATCCGCTTCGCGGCGAGACTTGCGATCCGGTACGCGATGCCGCTCACCGCCATGTCGCTAAGCTTCGCGGGCGCGCTCTTTCCGTGAACGAGCTGCGTGATGGCCTCGTCGTCGATGTCGACGCCGTGCGCCGCCGCGATCCGCCGGTACCCGCCCCCGAGCACCGCGGCCTTCGCCCAGTCGTCGAGGAACGGGACCGGGATGATGCCCACGACGCTGCTGGCGACCGAACGCGCGATGATCAACCGGCGTTGCGGCGACAGGTACTCTCGCCGCGTGACGATCGCCGTCGTCACTTGCCGTCCTTCTTCGCCGGAGCCGGAGCCGGAGCCGGCGCCGGAGCGGGTGGCGCGGGGACCACGCCGCTGCTGTCGTTCGTGCGGCGAATCGGCGGCGCGATGCCCTGGAGCAGGTAGTCACGGTCGTCGACCTCGCGGAGGCGCTCCGGCGTCGCGACGACCTCGCCCTCGGGCGGCGCGCTGATCGTCGCCGCGCTGCCGACCGCGCTGATCGTCGAGCTCAGCTGCACGCGCATCTTGAACCGGCGGCCATCGCGCATGAAGCCGACCGAACCGGTGAGCTGCACCGTCAGCGGAACGCCCTTCTCGGCATCGAGCATCACCTCGCCGGAGAGCTCCTCGATCGTGCGGGCCTCGCGCCACTTCTTCTGCGTGACCGTCTCGGCGGGATTCTTCGCCGGGGTCGGCGACAGCTTGATCGCGATCTTCCTCGCAGCTCGCCCCGCGACGGTCGCGGCTCCGAGGTCGGTCAGCTCGGCGCCCGGCGCGAACAGCTCCCACGTTGCGGCGATCGGCGCCGCGAAGCTGTCCCGCAACACGACCGGCTCGTCGGCGGTCTCGGGTGCGCGGCCGTGCCAGCGCTGGTAGCGGGGGCGCAGGTACAGCTTGCCGGCGGTGAAGATCACCTCGCGGCCGTAGTCTGCCGTGTTCGTGTACTCGCCCTTGAACGCGCCGGAGCTCCCGAGCGCGATCGAGCTCGACTCGCCGAGATCGTCGGTGACCTTCCCGCCCTCCTCGACCTTCGTCTTGCTCGTGATCAAGAGCGCGTGTGGCGGCAGGCCGGCGACCATCACCGAGTACGGGCGCGCGAGCGCCCGGCCGAGCTCCGCCGGGTCCTTCGCCGCAGCATCCAGATCGATCGGCTTGTCGGGGACCTTGGTGTCGACGACCAGGCCGCCCAGCTCCTGATCCGACACGCCCTGCGCACGCCCACACGCCACCGCGGAGGCGAGCGACAGACTGGCAATGGCGAGGCGGATCACCGCTTGGTTCTTAGCTTTCTCGACGAGAGAGGTCAATCCCGCTACGGTGGCCCTACCGGGAAAGCGTGCTGCGCGAGCTGGAACCCTTGGCCACCTCTCCGGGCGCTTACGCGTTCGCGGCGCTGCTCGGGCTGATGTGGGGCAGCTTCGCGAACGTCTGCATCTATCGCTGGCCACAGGGGAAGAGCGTGGTGAAGCCCGCTTCTCACTGCGGGGCCTGCAAGACGCCGATCCGCTGGTACGACAACCTGCCGCTCGTGAGCTGGCTCCTCCTGCGGGGCAAGTGCCGTTCGTGCGGGACCAAGTTCTCGGCCCGGTATCTGATCGTCGAGGCGCTGACCGCGGCGCTGTTCGCGATCGCGTGGTGGTTCACGATCTCGGTGGGAGCGTACTTCGAGCCGCTCGATGACCGCCTGGTCCGGTTCGCGATCTACGCGGCGTTCTGCTTCGTGCTCGTGGTCATCACGTTCATCGACATCGATCACAAGCTGATCCTCGACAAGATCACGCTGCCGTCGATCGCGATCTTCTACGGCCTGTCGTTCCTCCTCCCCGAGCGCCACTGGTACGACGGCCTGATCGGCGCGATCGTCGGCTACGGCTTGCCGTGGACGATCGGAGAGGTCTACTGGCTCATCGCGAACCGCGACGGGCTGGGTCTCGGTGACTCGAAGCTGCTCGCGATGATCGGCGCGCTGCTCGGGATCCGCGGCGTCGTCGCAGCGCTGTTCGGCGGCGCGGTGATCGGCGCGGTGATCGGCATCTTCGTCTTGATGCGGGGCCAAGGTGGCGCGAAGCGTGGAGCGCTGTTCGCGGTCGCAGCGGTGGTGAGCGTCGGTGTCGCCGCGTGGGGTGCGCTGACGAACCACGTGATCGTCGGCGCGGTGGGATCGCTGATCGCGGTCGCCGCGCTCGTGATCTCGCGCAAGCTCGAGCCGCTGCCCCCCGAGGAGGCCGAGCCCGAGGGAGAGACCGCGCCCGAAGAGACCGTCGCCGGCAAGGAGCTGCTCGCGCGGATCCTCGCGCTCGTCGCCGGCGTGCTCGTGCTGTCGGCCGTGACGTTCGCACTGCTCGATGCGCGCGAGCTCGCGTTCGGAGGTGGGTTACTCGGGGTAGGTCTTCTCCTACTCGCGAAGCGACTCGTGGTGGTCGAAGAGGCGACTGCAGAGGCTCTTGAGCCCGCGGCGGATCCCGCGCCCTCGCTGATGCGCACCGAGCTGCCGTTCGGCCCGTTCCTCGCGCTCGCGGCGGTGCTCTATCTCCTTGCAGAGCCCTGGATCGTCCTGAACTTCCGTCTCCCCGGCGGATGAGCGAGCGGGGGCCCGCTGCTATAGTTGCGGTGGTGCCAGGCCAGGCCGCGGAGCAGATCATCGCCGGCGTGGTGCTCAGCGAGCGCTTGTCGGTGACGATGTACGGCGCGATCCACCGCGCCTCGTTCGCGGGTCAGCGGAACCTGCGCGGCCTGGTGGTCGATCCGAAGATGCTGGCGGAGACCTCGTTCCGGATCGCGCTGACGGAACCGAAGGCGATCCGCACGGCGACCGGGCTCGATCACCCGGCGATCGTGCCGACGTTCGCGGTCGAGTCGGGCGGTCCGGATGTCGTGGTCGTCACCCGCGGTGTGGGCCGTTACGTCACCGTTCAAGATCTGATCTCGGCAGCGCGAGCAACGCGCGGCTCGGGCGGCAGGCTCGACCCGCCGGTCGCCGCCGCGATCGGCAAGGCGGTGGTCGAGGCACTCGCGGTCGCGCACAAGGCGAACGTCGTGCACGGCGCGGTGCATCCGCGCAGCGTGCTGATCGATGACGACGGCGCGGTCCGCCTCGGTGACTTCGTGGTCGGGCGCGCGCTGACGACGGCGGTCGCCCAGGGCGCAGACTCGTCGCTGTGGCGCGGGCTCGCAGGCTTCCTCGCACCGGAGCTCGTCGTCGGCGAAGATCCGGCCCCGGCGGCAGATGTCTTCGCGTGCGGCGCGCTGCTGTTCACGATGCTCTCGGGCGAAGCGCCGCCGGGCCCGCTGCACGTCACGCCGGCCGTCGAGCGGCTCGTGCAACGGGCGCTGGATACCGATGTCTCGCGCCGCTACAAGAACGCGACCGACCTGCTCGAAAATCTGCTCGAGGCGTTCGAGGACGATCGCTGGGACATCGCCGACCGTGGCGAGATCATCAAGGCCGCCGGTCTCTCGCGTGCCGACGACTCGAACATCGACGAGGACACCGAGGATCTGCTCGCGTCGCTCGGCAACAACGCTGTTCAGGTCTTACCCACCCGGCCGAGCGTCGATCTCCGCGCCGAGGTCGCCGCATCGCGGAGCGGGCGCGTGCCGACCACGGGCACCGGCAAGCTCGATGCACTGCTCGCGGATCTCGATGACTCGCGCGAGCTCACTGCCGTCGAGGATTTCTCGTTCAAGCGCGATCCGATCTCCGAGCTGATCCAGATGGATCCGCGGAGGAAGGAAGCGATCGTCCAGGTGAAACCGCGCGTGCCGTCGCTCGACGATCCGGACGACCACACGCCGCTGCCGCCGCCTTCCGCGTTTCGGGACTCCGACTACGACCTGCGCGCCATCAACCCGGGCCGCCAGAACACGCACGACGAGGCCGCCGCCCTCGACGCGATTGCCGGCCTCGACGAACCGGTGCGCCGCGTGTCGACCGCCGCCGACCAGGCCTCCGCTGCCGCTGACAAGCTCGAGGCCGCTGCGCTCCGCGCGGAGAAGGCCGCCGATCAGGTCGAGAAGCGGCAGTCCGCGCCCCGTGCGATCGCGAAGCCAAACCTCGCGGAGATGCCGGACTTCACCGAGCAGCCGACGCCGCGCCTCAAGAGCCGCGCGCTCGGCATCATCTCGCTGATCATCGTGATCGGCGGTGGCATCGCGTTCTGGCAGATCTACAAGGGACAGCAGGAGCAGAACGCGGAGCAGCGCAAGAAGCAGGAGGAAGCGCAGCGGATCGCCGACGAGCAGACGCGCCTCGCATCGAAGGCGCAGATGGATCGCGGCACGATCTCCGTCACCGCGGATCCTCCCGACGCGAGCGTGTGGCTCAAGCTCGGTCGCACGAACCTCGACACGATGGTGCTGGCGTCGGGGCAGATGCACCGCATCCGCCTCGAGCTTCCAGGTTATCAATCGGTGGACACCGAGGTGCTCGCCGCGAACTGGACGGGCAAGGGACTGCAGCGCAAGGCCAGCGTCAACGTGACGCTGAAGGCGCTCGCGAAGGATCCAAAGAGCGGCAAGGCGCTGGGCGAGGTGCTGCCCGCGCGGCCGCCGAACCTCGCGGTCGAGCCGGCGGGCTTCGAGGCCGGCGAGGGACCGATCCACATCGAGACGTCGCCGCCCGGCGCCGAGGTCTGGCTCCTGATCGGCTATCCGAACACCGGTGTGTCGTTCCCGACGATCGCCGGCCGCGCGTACGAGCTGCGCGCACTCGCCGACGGCAAGCTACCCGGCTTTGCATCGATCTCCGCGGATGAGTGGCGGGATGGAGGCAACCCCAACGAGCCGATCGATCTCGCGAAGAAGAAAGCTTCGATCGAGAAACGCATCGAGCTCCAGCCGGATCCCGACCACAAGGATCCGAAGCCGAAGAAGGGGAAGTAGTGGCGCCGAGTCGCACGCTGCACGTGCGATGCACGACCTGGGAGCAGGTCGAGACGTTTCATACCCGCAAGCTGCGTCGCGGGAAGCTGCTGTCGATGAAGGTGCCGTTTGCGGCCACGCTCGGCAGCTCCGTGACACTGGGGCTCGAGCTCCCGAACGAGGTCGTGATCGCGATCGACGGCACGGTTCGCAAGTCGTCGCCGATCGAAGGCGACACGAAGACCTGGATCGAGGTCGAGCTGCATGGCTTCACCGACGAGGTCGTCGCGCGTATTCGAGCGATGGCCGCCGGTGTCGAGCCGGTACCGGCGGAGCCCGATGCGCCGCCCGAGCGACCGAGCAAGGTCGCACTCGCCAGCGAGCAACTACCCGTCGACGAACGCCAGCTCTTCCACCACCTCACCACGGAGCTGCGCCGGATGCGGCAGGCCGCCGTGCACGAGGTGCTCGGCGTCGAACGCGATGCCGATGCAGACCAGATCCGGCTCGGCTGGATGACGCTCGTGCGCAAGCTGCACCCGGATCTCGTCGCGCGTCGAAAGGCCCCGGCGATCACGCACCTCGCCGAAGAGCTGACGATCCTCGTCAATCGCGCATACGACCGCCTCCGCGCCGCGCTCGTCGCGGAGGGGCGCGCGAACGTCGTCGGCTCGGTCGTGCGGCCGCCACCGGGCTGGCTCGTCGGTTTCGATGATCTCGCGAGCGGTGCCGGCTCGGATCCGGCGCGACGCAGAGCGCAGAAGGCGGTCGTCACGATCCCTCCGGTGAACGAAGCCGCGCCATCGGCCGTGGGAGCGCAGGGCTCGGGTGGGCAGGGTGGCGAGGCATTCGAGACCCGGGCGCGCACGATGCTGCAGGAGGGTGATCCGGACACCGCGCAGGAAGTACTGGCCGCCGCGCTCGTCGTGTATCCGCGTTCCAAACCGCTCCGCTCGCTCTACTACGTGGCGTCGGCGGTGTCGGCGCTCGGCAAGGGCGAGATCATGCTCGCGACCTCGCAGCTCGAGGCCGCGCTCGCGCATTACGAGGGCTGCTCCGAGGCGGCGCGGCTGCTCGAGCACGTGAGGCAGCACGGGCAGACGGATCGCGAGGCCCTGCGGCGGGTGTTCCAGTGAGCGACAGAACGCCGGCGGTCGGGATCGATCTCGGCACCTCGAACTCCGTGGTCGCGGTGATCGACAAGGACGGCTCGCCGCGCATCCTGACGACGTCCGAGGGCTCGATGACGTTGCCGTCGCTCGTCTGGTACTCGCCCGACGGACCGGTCGTCGGCGAGGCCGCGCGCGACGGGCTCGATCACAGTCCCGAGCTGACGATCTTCGGTGCGAAGCGCCTGCTCGGCCGCCGCTTCGATCACCCGGAGATCCGCCGGCTCTCGCGCCTCCTTCCGTACGAGCTCACCGAGGCACCGAACGGCGACACCTGGATCGCGTTGGCCTCGGGGAAGCAGGTCTCGCCCGAGGAGGTCTGCGGTCGGGTCCTGTTCGAGCTGCGCCGGATGGCCGAGGCGCACTTCGGCGGGCCCGTCACCCGCGCGGTGATCACGATCCCCGCCTGGTACGACGCCGCGCAGCGCCAGGCGACGAAGGACGCCGCGCAGATCGCGGGTATCAGCGTGATGCGCCTGCTCAGCGAACCGACGGCCGCCGCGCTCGGCCACGGCGCGCACCGCGGCGTCGATCGCAACTACCTCGTGTGCGACCTCGGTGGCGGTACGTTCGACGTCGCCGCGGTGGATGTCGAGGGCGGCACGTTCGAGGTGCTCGCAACCACTGGAGACCAGTTCCTCGGCGGTGATGACGTCGACCGGCTCGTCGTCGAGCACCTGCTGCGTGACGTCAAGAACACGATCGGGTTCGACATCACGAGCGACACGCTCGCGATCGAGCGGCTGCGGCTCGCGGCGCAGAAGGCGAAGCACGAGCTGTCGACCGATGCGAGCACGACGCTCGTCGTCTCCGACCTGCTGCAGCTCCCTTCGGGCAAGTCGGTCGGATACTCCAAGCCGATCCAGCGCAGCGAGCTCGAGCAGTGGGCCGCGCGGTTCATCCAGCGCATCGAGGCGCCGATCAACGAGGCCCTCGCGCGCGCCGGCCGCAGGAAGGAAGCGATCCAGGACACGCTCCTCGTCGGGGGCATGACCCGCATGCCGGCGGTGGTTCGGGAGATCCAGCGCGTCCTCGGCAAGGAGCCGAAGATGGTCGATAACCCCGAGGAGGTCGTCGCCGTCGGTGCCGCGCTCGAGGTCGCCCGGCTCGAGGGCCGGATCGAGGGAATCCTCCTGATCGATGTCGCCGCGCGCGGCTTGCTCGTGTCGACGGGGCAGAGCGACTGCGAGCTCGTGATCGCGCAGAGCGCGGTCGTGCCGACGCGCGAGCACCGCGTGTTCGCGACCCGCCAGGAGGACCAGCCCCGCGTCGAGTTCGATGTGTGGGAAGGCGAGTCGCCGGAGAGCGAGAAGAACCGCCACCTCGGGCGGTTCGCGGTCGTGGATCTTCCGCCCGCGCCCGCAGGCGACGTGCTCGTGCTCGTCGAGCTCACCCTCGACACCGACGGCACGGTACGACTCTCCGCCAGCGAGCTCGTCTCCGGCGAGCGTATGCAGCTCGAGCAAGTGTTCCACTCCGGCCTCGCGCGCGCCGATGTCGCGCGCCTCGCGCGGCAGCTCGCCGAGGCGACGTGATGCGCGCCCTCTCTCTCTCGCTCGTTCTCGCGGCATGCGGTCATCCGGCGGCGCCGAGGATCCCGCCCGCGGAGAAGTCGCTCCAGGTGAACAAGCCGGGCGAGCCCATCGAGCTCGCGCAGGCTGTTCCCGCCGGCTACGTGACCGTCGTCGACTTCTGGAGCGAGTCATGCGGTGCCTGCACGATCGTCGGCGGCATGCTCGCCGTGCAGACCGCGAAGGACCCCGGCGTCCTGATCCGCAAGGTCGATGTCGGGGATGGCTTCACGCCGGTCGCGAAGCAGTTTCAAGTCAGCGCGCTGCCGCACTACAACGTCTACGACCGGCAGCGACGGCTGCGCTACGTGCTCGTGGGCAACGACTGTCTGAAAGCCCCCGAGCTCGCGAAGCAGCTCGCCGCCGAGTAGCGTAGAGTCTGCCCGTGAGACACGCAGTCATCCTCGGTGGTGGCAGCGGCACGCGGCTGTGGCCGGCGAGCCGTCAGGCCCGGCCCAAGCAGTTGCTACCGCTCGCGCCCGACGGCACGACGCTCCTCGGGGCAGCGGTACGCCGCGGCGCATCGGTCGCGGACGACGTACTGATCGTCACCGCGGAGGTCCAGCGCGAGGCAACCGCGGCGCTGGCACCGGAGGCGCACGTGGTCGGCGAGCCCGTGGGCCGCAACACGGCTGCTGCGCTGGGTCTCGCGGCGGCGATGCTCGAGATCGCGGATCCGAACGCGTCGCTGGTCGTGTTGCCGGCGGATCAGTTCGTCGCTGACGAGGCGGGCCTCTCCGCGATCCTCTCTCGCGCTCTCACCGCGGCGGAGCAGCACGACGTGATCGGAACGATCGGGATCCAGCCCACCCGCGCGGAGACCGGCTTTGGCTACCTCGAGCTCGACCCGGAGAAGGCGTTCGACGGCGTGATTCCGGTGAAGAGGTTCGTCGAGAAGCCGGACCGCGCGACCGCGGAGCTGTACCTGGCGAGCGGACGCTTCCTGTGGAACGCAGGCATCTTCTGCGTGACCGCGAAGCGCTTGCTCGCCGAGCTCGACGCGCACCTCCCGGCCACCGGGAAGGCGGTGCGCGACATCGCCGCGGGTCGGGTCGCGGCAGCCGTCGCGTATCCGACGCTGCAGCCGATCTCGATCGATCACGCGGTGATGGAGCATGCCGAGCGCGTCGTCACGATCCCCGCGAGCGTGGGCTGGGATGACCTCGGTTCGTGGGCTGCATTGCCCGCGCTCCGCGGCACGGATGCGACGGGGAACACCGTCGCGGGGACGGTCGTCGCGGTCGAGAGCAGCGGCAACGTGCTCGTCACCGACGACGACACGGTGCTCGCGACCTACGGCGTGTCGGATCTTGTCGTGGTGAAGAGCGGCAACGCGATCCTGGTCATCCGGAAGGATCAGGCACAGGAGGTCCGCAAGGTCGTCGATGCCCTTTCCGCGAAGGGCCTCGCGCGGTACCTATAGCGCGTGACGATCCGTCGCGCTCCACCCCACGTCTTCCGCGAGTACGACATCCGGGGCGTCGCCGACCGCGACCTCGATGACCAGACCGTGCGCGCGATCGGAATGGTCGTCGGAAAGAAGGCGGGAGGCACGGTGGTCGTCGGCCGCGATTGCCGCACGCACTCGCCCCGCCTGTTCGCCGCGCTGACCGACGGGCTGCGCGTGCACGCAGAGGTGATCGACGTCGGCGTGGTGCCGACGCCGCTCGTGTACTTCGCGGAGCAACACCTCTCGCCGGCCGCGGCGGTGATGATCACGGGGAGCCACAATCCCGCCGAGGACAACGGCTTCAAGCTGATGCTCCACGGCGAGACGCTGCACGGCCGCGCGATCGCCGAGCTGCGCGACGAGGTCACCGCGATCCTGTCGATCGATGCACCACACCCGACGAAGCCGATCCACTCGCGCGACATCATCGGCGCGTATCACACGCGCGCGCAGCAGGAGCTGAAGCTCGGCGAGCGGCGCATGAAGGTCGTCATCGACGCGGGCAACGGCGCCGGCGGTCCCACCGCGCTCGGGCTGTATCGCCGCCTCGGCTTCGACGTGGTCCCGCTGTACTGCGATCTCGACGGCACGTTCCCGAACCATCACCCCGACCCGACGCAGCCCGAGAACGTCGCGGATCTGATCGCGACCGTCAAACGCGAAGGCGCGGAGCTAGGCATCGCTCTCGACGGTGATGCGGATCGCATGGGCGCGGTCGATGCGACCGGGCGGATCCTGTGGGGCGATCAGCTGATGATCCTGTTCGGCAAGGCGCTGCTCGCCGAGGTACCGGGCGCGAAGTTCGTCGGCGAGGTGAAGTGCTCGCAGGCGATGTACGACCAGCTGAACGCCGCGGGCGGCCACGCGGAGATGTGGAAGGTCGGGCACTCGCTGATCAAGGCGCGGATGAAGGAGACCGGTGCGCAGCTCGCCGGCGAGATGAGTGGACACATGTTCTTCGCTCACCGCTGGCTCGGCTTTGACGACGGCATCTACGCCGGCGCGCGCTTGCTCGAGCTGCTCTCTCGCGGCACGCGCACGCTCGCGGAGCTCGCCGACGAGCTGCCGGTGATGATCAACACGCCGGAGCTGCGCATCGACTGTCCCGACGATCGGAAGTTCGCGGTCGTCGCGGAGGTCACGCGCCTGCTTCGCGAGGATCCGCGCGTCACCGGCGTCGTCGACATCGACGGTGTGCGCGCGAAGCTCGACGGTGGCTGGGGCTTGCTCCGCGCATCGAACACGCAGGCCGCGCTCGTCATGCGCTGCGAGGCTGCGTCTGCACCGCGGCTCGCCGAGATCAAGGCGGTGCTCGACGGGCACCTCGCCACCGCGAGAGGCGGATGACCGCGCCTGGTCTCGGCCTCGGGCTGGACATCGGCGGCACGAACTTCCGGATCGCGACGTTCGCGGCGGACGGCCTCGTACCGCTGCACGTGCACAAGGAGGAAGTCGGCGAGGCGCGCGATCCGGCCTCGATCGTCGAGCGGATCGCCGCCGCGGCCGAGCGCCTCGTGGGCGGCACCGACGACGTGACGATGGGCGTGGGCATCGCGGCGATGCTGCGCGATCGCCAGGGCACGGTGGCGCGCTCGCCGCACCTGCGCTGGCGCGACGTCGCGTTCGGCCGTCAGCTCGCAGCGCGCCTCGGCACTCGTTACTCGATCGGCGTGTACAACGACGTCAACGCGATCGTGTGGGGCGAAACCGTCGCCGGTGCAGCGCGCGGTTGCCGCGATGTGCTCGGCGTCTACGTCGGCACGGGCATCGGTGGCGGCGTGGTCGCGGACGGTCAGCTCGTCGAGGGCGCATCGAACTGCGCCGGCGAGATCGGTCACACGAAGGTCCGCTGGGACGATGACGCCGCGCCGTGCGCGTGTGGCCAGCGAGGCTGCATCGAGGCGTACCTCGGTGGCAGCTACGTCGCGAAGCGAATCGCCGCCGAGCTCGCGGCCGGTGCGAAGTCCTCCGCGGTCGGCATCGCCGGCTCGATCGACGAGGTCATGGCGAGCCACGTCGACCAGGCCGCGGCCGAGGGGGACGAGTGGGCGCTCGAGCTCTGGAGCGAGCTCGCGCCGCTGCTCGGAGTCGTGCTCGCGAACGCGGCGGCCGTGCTCAATCCAGAGCGGCTGGTGCTCGGCGGCGGCATGCTGAGCCGCACACCGCTGCTCTATGATCTGGTGGTGACCGCGCTGACCGTTGCCGCGCCGGTCGCCATCATGGAAACGCTCGATGTCGTTCCTGCGGAGCTCGGTGACGAGGCCGGTCTGGTCGGCGCCGCCGCGCTCGCACGCGATGGCGTTTCGCTCGTAAAAGAACTCTGAATTCCGGTTCTTGGTTCCCTATTCCCTATTCTCCGAGGGGGCCTGCTGCGCCGCGACGCCTGGTAGCACCGCTGCGCGCTGCCACAACCAAGGCGCCTCTGGGCGCCGCCGGCTGCTCGACCTACTCGGAGAATAGGGAACAGGGGAACCGGGAACCGGAATTCGGAATTCTCTCGCCCACGGCACAGCCACCGGCGCGTCGCCGGCTGGCTCCGCTGCATCGACCTACTCGGAGAATAGGGAACAGCGGAACCGGGAATACGGAATTCGGAAGGTCCTCAGCTCACTGCATCGGGAACATGGCCTTCGTCGCTTCGACCTTGATGCCGAGCGAGAGGGCCATCTTGCCGTTCACGGTCACGTCCGGGGCGAGCAGCGACTGGATCAGGCTGTTGCCCTTGATCTCGTCGACCGACACCATGCAGTCCTTCGTCGTGCCGGTGATGCCGCCGTCGAACAGGTCGAGGACGGTCTTGCCGGTCGAGTTCGCCATGCAGCCGCAGCCGGGCGGCATCGTCGGCATCGGGCAGTCGCGCGTGATGATCGGCGCGATCTGCGTCTGGATCGCCGGGATGACCTTCGTGTTGAGGTCTTCCTGGGTGAGCGCGCCACCGAGGATCACGCTGTCGATCTTGTCGGCGCTGATGCCCGACGCCTTGGCGCGTGCGCCGATGAGGTCGAGGTCGATCGCCGTGGTGCCGCCGAGCGCGATCTGAAGCGTCAGATCGCCGGGGCCGCCGTTGAACGTACCGTTGACGATCTTGCCGCCGACGGCCGCGTTCTGCGCGCCCTTGATGGTGAACGTCGCGTTGCCCTGCAGGTGATCCTGGCAGCCGGTGCAGACCGGCGGCATCGCCGTGTTGCAGTACTTCTCATTGGCCATGCAGGCCGGCGGGTTCGGCGTGTCACCGAGGAGGACCTCGAGACCGGCCGCGGTGGTGTTCGTGAAGTCCTTCGTCTGGAAGTCGATCAGCAGGATGATGCTGCCTTCCGCGACGGCGGCATCGATCGTGCCCTGGATGTCGAAGCCCATCGACGACAGGGTGCCGAGCACCATGCCGAGCTGGTTATCGACCGTCTTGTCGTTGTTGAGGTCCAGGCCGAACTCGCGCGCCTGGTTGTTGTTGGTCGGCACGAAGGCTTTCTTCGAGACGTACTGATAGTGAGCGCCTTCCGGGATCACGGTGCCTCCACCGTCGTCGCCGCAGGCGGCGAGGGTGATCGGAAGAACGGCGGCGGCTAGGCAGAACAGCGAACGGATCGATGCCATGTGATTTCCCCTGGGCTAAATCGTTACCGAGGTTCTATCCCAGAACGAAGGGCTGGCACAACAAGCCCGCCTCGACGGTGTGATACTCCGCGCACGATGAGCCGGAAGCTGACTGTCACCCTGGTAGTCGGTCTCACGATCGCGGCCGTGATCGCGGTGTGGTTGCGACAGCGGGGAGGCTCTTCAGATGTGCCTACCGAGGGCGCGGCGAAGGTTACGACAACACCGACATCCCGCCCCGACGACGCACCCCGCCGCGGCGGGGCCGTAGGAGGCGACCCGGGCCCACAGATCCCGGTGATGATCGACGACGATCCGAAGGGAACACTGCGCCTCGAGGGCCAGGTGCTCGACGATGGTGACAAGCCTGCGGCGGGCGTCACGGTCGTGCTGTCGTCGAATCCGCCCCGCACCGTTTCCTCCGAGGAGGACGGCGGCTTCGCGTTCGATAATCTCGTAGGTCGTCCTTACACACTTGTGGCGCGCGGCGCCGGCGGTATTGCCGGTCCCGTCACGGCGCGCCTCACCGCGACGAGCGAGCCGGTCGTGTTGCGGCTGCGTCCCGCGGCGAAGGTCACCGTGCGAGCGGCCACGGCGGATGGCAAGCCCGTCGACGGCACGGTCGTCGAGCTGCGCGGCACCGACGATCAGCGCGAGTCCGCGAACGCGGGCGTCGCGACGTTCGCCACGGTCGTGCCCGGCGGCTACCAGGTCGCCGCGTGGGCTCCGGGCATGGCGAAGGTGTTCCAGTGGATCCAGGTGGGCACCGGCGAGACCAAGGCCCAGCTCGTGCTCGTGCCCGGGGCGAAGGTCGCTGGCACCGTCGTCGACGAGACAGGAAAGGGCGTGCCCGGCGCGCGGATCGTCTACAGCGGAGCATCGGACTGGATGCAGCAAGCCGACGAGCGCCGCGATGCGGTGGTCTCCGGAAGTGACGGAGCTTTCGCCTTCGAGGCCATGCCGGCGGGCTCGTTCCGGTTCATCGCGACCCACGACACGCTCGCTCCCGGCACGTCCACGCTGATCACGCTCGACGGCAAGACGGAGCGCGCGGGCATCACGATCGCGATGGCGCAGGGCGCGACGATCCGCGGAAAGGTCGTCGATGCGAGTGCGCAGCCGATCGCGAGCGCGCGCGTTCGCATCGGGTCGGCGCAGCGCACGATGATCGCCGCGCCGCCGCGCCAGGCGTTCACCGACGACAAGGGCATGTTCGAGCTCACCGGCATGCCGCGCCGCGAGCTCGTCGCCGTCGCGATCCACGAGACCGCGTCGTCGGGCTCGGTGCCGGTCGATGCGACGCGCGGTGATGTCGGAGGTGTCACGCTCACCCTCGATGTCACCGGCACGATCGCGGGCATCGTCGTCGATCCGAAGGGCCAACCCGTCGAGGGAGCTCAGGTCTCGGCCGGTCCGAATTTCCGCGACTCGCGCGCGAGCGTCGACATGGTGAACTGGCGGCTGCGCGGGTTTCCGCGCGAGCTCACGGATGCCGGCGGCAAGTTCACGCTCACGGGCCTCGCGCCGGGCAGCTACCTCGTCAACGCGCAGCC
>JACCRC010000406.1 GCA_013813765.1 Deltaproteobacteria bacterium
CCCTCACGAAGCTCCTCATAGCGCACGCCTTCGACGGCGGACATGTGGAAGAACAGGTCGGTTCCCGAACCGTTCTCGATGAAACCGAAACCCTTGTCAGTGAGACGCTTGATCGTACCTTCAGACATCGTCGCCGCTCCTGCTAGCTGTAAAGACTCGAACCGATGGGCCAAACACAGGCCGGCCCGATTGAGATCGCTCCGAATCAACCCCTTGTTTGCCAAGGAAACCGCGCGATGTCGAGGGCAAAAGCAGCTGTTTAGCGGTCAGCTCTCAGGCCGGCAGGTCCGCGAGCCCGAACATCAGGTAGGTGGCCAGCATCGTACGGAGCGCGGTCTCGGCGAGGGGCTTGATACGCAGCTCGTAGCCCTCGTCGGCCGGTGCGTACGAGCGGATCTCGAAGCCCGTACCGTTGGAGCTGACGGTCCACGACTGGTCGGTCGTCGGGCCGCCCGAGATGGTCATGCCGCTCCGGATGCGTGCCACGTAGGCGTCGATGATCTCGGCACGCGTCTTGCGCAGCGCCGTCGCGAGGGCCGGCAGATCATCGGCCAGTGACGCCGGAACGGGCGCGACGGTGCACGTCGCGAGGCGCTCGATGACCTTCGCGCGCGGTATTCGTGACGCGAACGGGTTGAACAGCGTCTGCGCGTTGACGCGGCCGTGCTCGTCGAGTCGGAGATCGAGGAAGTGGCCACCAACGCCGATGATGATCGACGAGCCGGTCATGCAGCCGTGCGTACCCGCCTCGAGCAGCGCGAGTGGTGACTGAGTCATTCCGACTCGCAGGTCGACAGCCACCATCCCATCGTGAAGCGCTGACCGTCGAGATCCATATCGGCGCAGGCGGCCTCGCAGAGCGCCTGCTGATCCGTACAGCCGCTCGCGGTGCACCGGCCCGGGACGACGAACGACTCGGTAGTCATGTTCACGCTATCGCAAGCGCACATCGCGTTGGCGCAGTCTCCGCCTCCGCCGCACGGTGCACCGCCGCCGAGGCATGCTGGCGTGTTCGAGTTGCGCTTGCACGTGGGCGCGAAGTCCGTGCAGCAATCGCCGCGGGTCTCGCAGTCGAGGTCACAGGAGCACACACCGTCGGTCGCGCCGCAGCGGTCCCCGCACGTCGCCGCGGTACTTGGTCCGCTACCGCCACCGAGCCCACCAAAGGGTTCGATGCTGGTCTCGACGGCACCATCGCAGAAGCCCGGCGTACCGAGCGACACGGTCGGGCACGCCGCAGCGCGAGTACAACCGCCGTCGCTCACGTAGGACGGCGTCGAGCCTTCGACGTGCACACCGAACACCGAACCAGTTTCGAGATCGATCATCGCGCCACCCGAGTGGCCCGGGAACGAATCGACGGACGTGCGAACGCGATTTCTGCGAGAACCCTCGACGCGCAGAACCTTGCCGGCGAGATCGAGCTTCGCGAGGATGCCAGACGGATAGCCGAGCAGCGCGACCCGCGCGCCGACAGCGGGGGGATCCAATTGCATCGCGAATGGCGTACGTCCCGTCGCCGGCCGATCGAGTCGGACGACCGCGTAGTCGAGGCCATTGCCGTACTGACGAGCCACGAGCTCGGTGCACGTGAAGACGTTGCGCGCCGGAATGGCGTCGACGTTTTCGCTCGCGCCTCCCTTGTAGAAGTCGAACACGAAGGCCATCTGCTCGCACAGCGTGTCCTTGAAGCAGTGGCCCGCGGTTGCAACGAGGTCGGGCGCGATCAGGAACGCGGAGCAGAAGCCGAGGACTGGTTCGGCTGCGAAGCGTTCATCGCTGCACAGCGAGTGACGTTCGCCCAGTGTCTGCGCGTTCGCAGCGAGATGAGCGCCGCCCGCCGAGGCGAAGCGCGAACGGTTCGCGATGATCGCCGTGGCGCGTGCCCACTCGACCGCGCGTGGATGCCGCGCATCGAGGATCTGTTGCCGATCGTCGTTGCCGTAGTAGTCGGCCTTGCCACTGGGACCAAAGGGCAGGGGAACGTCCGGGGCCGGGGATGCGCATGCCGCGAGACATGCGATGGCGGCAAGGCGCTGGAGCACGGGGGCCGTAGCAGCAAGGTTCGGGCCGGCACGGCCGCGCCCAACTCACCAGGATCATGGGCCGGCGCGGAGCTACTCGTCCTGCCTGGCGGCTGAATCAGTCACTGCCGCGCGTACTTCGGCCTACCTGTAACGCTGGCACCGAGCTTGTTACGGTGCGTCCACATGGAGCCGGGACCGACGCCTCTGAACCAACGGCTGCATGAGCTCAGCACGCGACTGATCCAGGCGCGTGAGACCGCCGACCTCCACGAGGAGCTCCTCGATACGGCGGTCGAAGTGATGCGCGCGCAGTTCGCGAGCCTGCAGCTATGGGACTCGACACGCGGTGATGAAGGTGTGCTCGATCCAGCGAAGAAGCGCTTCGCAAGGCCAGCCGACAGAAGGATGTCTTCTTCGCGATGCTTGGACCGCTCGTCGACCGCAGGCCCGTCGTGATCATCGACGACAACCAGGATACCGCGAACGCTCTGCAGGCACTGGTGAGGACGATGGGCGGCGAAGCCCTGGCGACAGAGGCAGGTTTCGACGCACACATGACAAAGCCGCCCGCTCTCGACGAGCTGCAGATCTGGTCCGTGCGATCGCGACGTCGGAGTGAGAACTACAGCGTCTACGTTCGGCTCCAGTGAACGCGCTGTGCGTCCGCATCGCATCGCGGTAGCGCCCCCAGGAGTACCCGTAGCGTCCGTCGGAACGCAGTACCGTTTCCTTCACCCATGACCTTCAAGCTGGCTCTCGTGCTGTTGTCGACCGCGGTCGCGATCTCCGAAGCTGGTCCCCAGAAGAAAGCCGCGAACGTCCTCGCACTGACACCCGCGTCGTTGAGCGGCGCCGGTCCCAGCTTGCTCAAGAAGGTCAAGGCCGCGGATCCGGGCCGCGTGATGATCTACGATCAGGACGGTGAGTGGACGGTGCACTACGCGATCGCACTCGCCCGTCCGCTGCCGGCACCCGAGCTCGCACTGAAGATCTCGGATGTCAGCAGGACGAAGCAGGCCGTCGGAACTCGGCACAAGATCGTCTACACGGAGGCCGCGGTGATCCGCGGCACCTTCAAGCTCACACGCGACGAAGTGCTCTCGCCCAACGCGAAGCTTCTCCTCGAGATCGAATGCGACGGCGCGGCCGTCGCGAGCCGCACGTTCTTCATCCAGAGCAAGACCGCCGTCACGACCAGTACGAAGAAGATCGACTTCACCGGCGATGAGGCCGCGGCAGCCGACTCGTTCGATACCGAGACGATCGCGACGAAGCGTCGCTGAAGCGACAGGCGTCGAGGTTTGGCGCGTTCGCGACAGTCCGTGGCGCGTTCGCGGCACAGGACTGGCTTACACCGGACTCATGATCGCGAGCCGTCTCTGGTCCCGTGCGTTACCCCTCCTTGCCTTATCGACGGTGATCGTGGTGTGCGCGTGGATTGCCCTGCGCGCGGACCACGAGGCCGCGATTCGAGCCCCCGCGACCTGCCACGCCGTCGGGTGCTACTGCGAAAGGTCCCCGTTCGATCTCGTCGAGGGACGCAGCGAGCCGCAGCATCCGGGGACGATACCGGCAAGGGCCGCGTCGCGATAGCTCGCCCTAGCGCAGCCCGAGCCTCGATCCCTGCGAGGTGTGTTGCAGGCGCACGGCGGTTGGCGCCTACTCGGGGGACCGCATATGAGCGCCTTGAAATCGTTTCTCGACGTAAAGCGCCGGGAGATCCCGTTCGTCGTCTCGATGTTCCTCTACTTCTTCCTGGTCATCACGGTCTTCTGGATCATGAAGCCCATCAAGAAGGCGCAGCTCGTCGCGTACTACCCGTACGATGCGGAGAAGAATCCCACGGGCAACTCGCTCGACCTCTTCGGCATGCGGCTCGGCGGCGAGGAGGCCGAGCTCGTCGCGAAGGTCCTGAACATGGTGGTCGCGGCGATTGCCGTGATCGTGTTCACGCTGCTCGCGCGCAAGCTGCACCGCCATCGCCTGTCGTACGTGTTCTGTGCGTTCAGCGCGCTCGTCCTCACGTACTTCACGTTCCGCGTCGGCAACATGAGCGAGATCGAGGGCTGGGCGTTCTACCTGTTCGGTGATCTCTTCAACACGCTGATGGTCGCCACGTTCTTCGCGTTCTTGAACGACAGCGTGGCGCCAGAGGACAGCAAGCGGCTCTACGGTCCAATCGTGCTTGGTGGCCTCACGGGCGGCATGGCAGGCACCGTCGGGATGAAGGCGCTCGGCCAGACCCCTCAGTTCTGGATGATCTTCGCGGTCGTTGCGACCGGGCTCATCGCGATCTGCGCGACCATCGCCGGCCGCTGGGTCGAGCGCAAGGCTCCCGAAGCGGTCGCCGCAGCAAAGGCCAACGCCGACGACGACGGCGAGACGAAGTCCATGGGCGCGCTCGCTGGCGCGAAGCTGGTGTTCAAGTCCAGGTACCTGATCGCGATCGTCGCCATCGTCGGGATCTACGAGATGGTGTCGACGATCATGGACTACCAGATGACGTCGACCGTCACGCACTACATCGAGCAGGATGTGCGTGCCGCTACCGACGCCGCCGGTGGCCGCGGGACTGCCGAGGGCAAGGCGATCTTCAAGGCCGCGATCGGAGATCACTTCGCCTCGGTCTACGCGGTGACCAACACGGCCGCGTTCATCATCCAGATCTTCCTGACGTCCTTCATCATGAAGCGGTTCGGCATCCGCGTTGCCTTGCTGATCATGCCGGTCGTGATCCTCGGTAACTCGGGACTGTTCCTCGCGATCCCCTCGCTCTGGATCGGCAGCATGCTCAGCACGACCGACAATGCCCTCAACTACTCGCTGAACCAGAGCGCGAAGGAATCGCTCTACACGGTCACGTCGCGCGAGGAGAAGTACGCCGCGAAGGCGTTCATCGACATGTTCGTCCAGCGGTTCGCCAAGGCGATCGCCGTGTTCCTGGCGCTGGGCGTGTCGGCCTTCTTCCCGGACTTCGCCGCCGTCCGCTGGCTCTCGATCGCCGTGATCGCGCTCGTCGCGATCTGGCTCTTCGCAGCCAGCTACGCGGGTCGGCGCTTTCGCGAGCTCAGCGAAGCTTCCGAGAAGGTGGCGTCCCCGTCGACCACCGAGCCGTCTGCTACAGCGGGTGCACGCGATCGCAGCCCCGACCGCTGAGCTTCCTCTGCCTACGCGCTTGCTGTCGGCAGCGTGAAGTGCGCGGCCGTGCCGCCCTCGACCGACCGCTCGACCCAGATCTTGCCGCCGTGCGCCTCGACGATGCACTTCGAGATGTAGAGGCCGAGACCGTGACCGCGGGGGTCGCGCTTGATCTGGCCAAAGCGCTCGAAGATCGCCGTCGCGTGCTCGGGTGCGATCCCGACACCGGAATCGCTGACCGAGAAGCGGACGTCCGTGCTCTGGCGTTCGACGAGCAGTGACACGCGACCGCCGGGATCGGTGAACTTCAGCGCGTTCGAGAGCAGATTCGCGACGACCTGGAGGATTCGGTCGTGATCGACGTCCATGACGATCGCGTTGGCGGCGAGCTCGGTGCTGAGCTGGACCCCTTTCGCGAGAAACGACGGCATGTACGACTCGACGGCGTCGGCCATCAGGCGGACCGCGTCGTGCCGCCCGCGCGTGAGCTGGAGCTCTCCGGCCTCGAGCGCCACGACGTCGAGGAGATCCCCGACGAGCCGGTTCATGCGGGCGGCACCGCGCTGGATGCGCTGGCCGATCAGCTTCGTCGCGGGATCGACGGAGGCGCTGGTCGTTGTCGGCTGCGTCAGCATCGAGGCTGCCAGCGCGATCGTGCCGAGGATGTCGCGAAGATCGTGGCTCACCATGCCCAGGAAATCGTCGCGACTCGCGATCACCTGATCGGCCCGCGCCCGCTCGATAACGAGCCCTTCATCCGTGGCCTCGCGCTCGATCCGGAGCAACGCCAAGACGGCACGCCGGTGCGCCTCTCTCTCGATCCGCAGCGTCTCCTCCGCCGCGGCGCGCTCCTCGTCGCGGGCGTCATCGGCGTCCGCGCGCATATCCACGATCCGCCGCTGCTCGCGCGGTGTCGCGCCGATGGCCTCGAGCTCCTGATCGGCCTGTTCGCGCGCCGTATCGAGCACCTCGTGCGCGCGCTCCCGCGCGGCCTCGACGACCTCGTCTTCGTCGGCGCGCGCTGCCGCCTCACGCTGCGCGAGCTCGGCGTCGGTCTTGTCACGCTCTGCGAGCAGGCTCGCATCCGTCTGGTCGCGCGCCTCGATGTGACCAGGTTCCTTCGAGTCCACGCGCGAGGTTTAACACGCGACGGCCCTCCGCGAGGCTGCGATCGAGAGTTGACTGAACCCGTGACTGCATCGACGCTCGCACCATGCACCGATCAGGGCCTCTGTTTGCAGCGATCGGTGCCCTCTTTGGCTGCAACAGCGAGTCATTGGATCCCTCGGGTTCCACACCAGATGGTGCGGTCGTCGGCGACGACGTTGCACGCGATGCCTCCGTCGCGCCCTCCCCACCAAGCAACTTGGTGCGCTGGGTGGTCGGGGACCCCGCCGATCGCGTGACCACGAGTCGGGCCGGCTTGATCCTGATGGGTGGCGGCGCGGACGTCGATGCGGCCTTCACCTGGCAGCGCGATCGGATCGGCGGGGGCGACGTGGTGGTGCTGCGAACCTCGCTCGCCGACGGGTACAACAGCTATCTGTTCGAGGACATCGGCGGGGTGGATTCGGTCGAGACGCTGCGCGTGGACACTCGAGCGCTTGCAGATGACCCGTACGTGCGGTGGACGCTGGATCACGCCGAGGCGATCTTTCTCGCAGGTGGGGATCAAGCCACGTACGTGAATGCGTGGCGCGGCACGGCGGTCGCCGAGGCACTCCAGCGCGCACCGCAGAGAGGCGCGGTGATCGGCGGAACGAGTGCCGGATGCGCGTTTCTCGGCGAGATCGTGTACTCCGCGCAGCTCGGAAGCGTGGTCACGGCCGAGGCCCTCGCAGATCCATACGACTCGCGTGTGACCCTCGAGCACGACGTGCTCGCGCTCACTACGCTCTCCGGCGTGGTCACCGATACGCACTTCGCCGCGCGCGATCGAATGGGCAGGCTACTCGCGTTCACCGCTCGCGCGATGGCCGACGGCTTGAGTGCGCGCCCGCTCGGCGTTGGCGTCGACGAGGCAACGGCCGTGGTGGTGGACGAGATGGGAGAGGGGACGGTCGTCGGCTCCGGGTCGGTCTACGTCATCGTGGGCGATCACGCACCAACGAGGTGCACATCGGGACAGCCCCTCGCATGGTCGAACGTGCCGTTGTACGAGCTCCGGGCGGGAGACTCGATCACGTTTCCGAGCGGCGCGACCCAGGCGCCGGTGCGCATGATCTCCGCATCGGGCGGCACCCTTTCACCAGGGAACCCCTACTGAAGCCCCCGACTCTGTGTTCGCGCTAGGCTGCGTGCGTGATCGACACCGTGCTCGGCCATCGCATGCGCTTCCCGATCCGCCGGATCGCAGGACCGGGCGCGTTTCTCGCGATCGATCCACTCGATCACGACGCCGACGCGCCCACAGTTCTAATGCCCGCAGCCGAGGTGCCCGAAGGTGCGCAGGTCGATGACGACGTCGAGGCCTTCATCTACCTCGACTCCGACGAGCGGCCGATCGCCACCACGCGGCCGCCGAAGCTCACGCTGGGGGAGGTCACGTTCCTCGAGGTCACGGCGGTGACGCCGATCGGTGCGTTCGTCGATTGGGGGCTCGGCAAGGAGCTGCTCGTCCCGTACTCCGAGCAGTCCAGGGAGCTGTACGTCGGCGAGCGGCAGCCCATCGGCCTCTACCTCGACAGGAGCGGCCGCCTCGCCGGCACGATGTTCGTGACCGACATGCTCGGCGCCGTGCCGCGCCGCGTGGACCGCGACGAATGGATCGAAGGCGAAGCCTGGCGCAACGACCCGGACATCGGGTTGTTCGCGATCCTCGAGCGTTCGTACGTTGGACTCGTTCCCGCCAGCGAGCCCCATCGCCTGTCACGCGGTGATGCCGTGAAGTTCCGCGTCGCCCACATCCTCCCCGACGGCAAGCTCGTGCTCTCGCTCCGGCAACGCGCCCACAAGGAACGCGCGACCGACGCCGAGAACATTCTCGCCGTCCTCTCGCGCCCCGGCTCACCGCGGGTCGGCGACAAGTCGGATCCCGAGGTCATTCGTGACCTGTTCGGTCTCAGCAAGAAGGCGTTCAAGCGCGCCATCGGCGGCATGCTCAAGGAACGGAAGGTCGAGATCGACGACCGCGGCTTTGTCGTCGTGGTGAAGCCACCTGGGTAGGAACGATCGTGGTTGAACTACGTGAAGTTCACGGAACCTTTCCGAGCGAACCGAGGAGGTCGCGGCGAACCTCGTGTACGTCCTGAAGGGTGCCCAGCTCGCGGCGGCCTGACTGGAGCGCGTCGAAGGTGAGCGCCGCCGACCGGACGATCGGCAACCGGCTCTTCTTCGCCAGCTTGATCAGCGCCTGGAGCTCCGCGTCCTTGTTCAACCAGAAGGAGCGCGAAAGCCAGTAGAGCGCCTCGGGGGCGAAGTGGATCGCTTGCGGGCTGGGGAGCTTGCGGTCCTTCTCGGCCTTGAGCGCTTTCTTGATCGCGGCCGGGTCGAAGTACCCATCGCGCAAGAGGTTCATCACCCACTTGGCTCGACCGAAGTAGCGAGCGGCGGGGGTCTTCGGTTCGTACTTCTTCTCGAAGTTGATACCCCTGCCGACGGACGCGACGATCTCGCGGAAGTGACCCCGCATCGGCGTCTTTCCCACCAGCTGCTGGAGGACAGGCTCCAAGCGCTCTTCGTCGGGAGCTTTCGACGCGCTGTGGGCCAGCTCCGACAACAGGCTCAAGGTCGCCAGCGAGTCGGCTTCGGGCGGTCCGTAGACCGCGCCTTGCTCGTGGTCGTACCACCAGACCTCCGAGTGGGCTTTGTCGTTGGGATCGACATACGCGTAGAACAGATCTCCGTCGGTGGCGTGGCCGACGAGCACCAGATTCGCAAAGTGCTGGACGAAGCAGAGCGAGCTGGTCTCCGGCTCTCCTTGCTGCGCTTCCACCCACGACTCGAAGTCATCGCCGGGGAGCTCGACCGCGATCTTCCAGCCCCACACCTTGGCCGAGTCGACCTTCAAGGTGGCGTAGGCATCCACCAGCGCTCCGAGGTCCTTCGGGAGCGTCTGGCCGTAGCTCTCTTCGAGCAGCGCCCGCGTGCGGCCCGCCTTCGTCCGCCGACCGGCCTTCTTCAGCTCCGCGAGCAGTCGCTCGAAGGCGTCTTCCGCGAGCGCGTCGCCGCTCTTCAGCTTCTTGGGAGGCGCGCTCACGCTCTTCGGGCCCAAGCGCCTCACCAGCGCACGGAGGTCATCGAGCGCGCAGCTCCAGGCGAGCCGGGGGTTGGCGCTCGCGGTCACCATCGTAATCGCGCTCCTCAGCACCGGCGCCTTGCTCTTCGACGCCACCGCGAGGACCTTCTTGAACAGGGCGTCTTCGGAGAGGATGAGGGACCGTAGCAGCCAGTAGAGGAGCTCGGACGAAGGCGCCCTGGGCGTGGCCGCGAAGCTGCTCGCGGGAGGAAGGTCCGCGTTCGCGAGCGCGCGCTTCAGCCGGGCGGCGTCGACATCCGAGTCATTGGCGAGCAGCTCGATCAACCAGGCCACCCGGCGATATCGCTCGAAGGGCGCCGTCGTCGTGGGCATCTGCTTCGTGGTCTTGAGCGTCACCAGGCCCGTGGCCAGAGGACCGGCGAGCTCGGCGTCGTCCGCGATCCGCACCAGCTCGCTGCCGTGAACGAACCAGCTGGCGCCCTTCTCGGAGCCGAGGGGGATGCAGTCCAGGAGCGCGAACATCCGGCCGGTCCGCGGATGCGGATCGACCTGATCGTGCTCGAGCAACATCTGGAAGGCATGCTCGTCTGCGTCGGGAAGCACCTTGCCGCGCCGGCTGTCGAAGCCGAGCTTTCCCCACTTCGGCAACACGCGGCGGTCCATCCGCTCCATCACCGCGACGAGCTCGTTGGGGAGCGACGAGCCCATCAACGCTTCGGCGCGCTTGACCCAATCGGTCGGATCTTTGGCTCTCGGTGCTTTGTCCCACTCAGCGAGGAGCGCGTCCCAGGCCTTACGAACGTCGGGAACCAGATCTCGAGCGGGCATGTTTGAAGTACTCGAGCAAGGTTACGGAGCGCGCCTGACGATGGTCAACGAACCCGGCCAATTGATTGCCATCGCGCCGTGACTCGTAGCGGTCGCTGGGGACGATGGCCATGATCCGAAGCCGCGCGTCGGCGACAAGTCGTGATCGGCGATCGGCCGCATCCCCCGCGCGGTCCTCCATGTCAGTGCGAGCGGGAAAATCGAACCCTGCCGAGACAATCACGAATGTCATTCGCCAGCAGCGGAGCGAGCCGATGCGCTCGAACGCAATGTGGAACGCGAAAGTGGATCGCGGCGCTACGACTGCAGAACGCGTGATGTTACGAGGGGCAGATGCAGTACCCCGGGTTTGTTTTACTTCTGGGAGCGTTGGTCGCCTGTGGTGACAACTACGAGCCCGCCTTCAATAGCGACGCGTGCTCTCCTCGAGCCTGGTATGGCGACGGTGATGCCGACGGCGTCGGCAACGCCCAGACCGGCGTGATCTCAGCGTGCGTCCAGCCGATGGGGTACGCCGCGACCGCGTCCGATTGCAACGACGCGGATCCTGCGGTCTTCACCGGCGCCGTCGATACCTGCGGTGATGGTGTCGATCAGGACTGCGACGGCGGCGACCCGCTGTGCTCCGCGCAGCTCGACGGTTGGACGATCACGTCGAGCCGGATCGTCCCGGGCGCGACCTCCGATCTCATCACAGGCACCCTCACGTTCACGAAGCTGTCGGGCACCGCGGACACGCGAGGTGGCGGGGCCTGCTTCGTCGCAGATCTCGTCGGTCGCGGCATCGGTGCGGCCACGTGCACGGTCGACAGCGACTGCACGACGACGATCGTCGGTGGCTACGGCTATTGCGCGAGCCCGGATGGCTCGGGCGAGGCGAAGCGCTGCTGGACGCGACCCGGCGCGGGCTTCTGCATCCGGGGCTCGGCGAACACGCCAGGCGAGAAGGCCATGCCTCAGGTGACGTGGGACGTGGGCGCGGCCGGTACGCCCGTGCGCTGGATGATCCTCGGCTGCCTCGCGGAGGAAGCAACACCCCTCGCGTGCGGCGTCACGACCGAGGTGAAGTACGTGCGCTCGCTCGGTCCCGCCAGCCTCCGGATGTGACGTCCGCGGTCTAGTCCTCGCGCGCGGTCGCCAGCACCGTCGCGCACCGCTTCGGCGTCATCAGCGCGCGGAGATCGGGATCGTAGAGCAGCTCGACAGGGGCGATCTGCGCGTGGTCGACGGCTCGCCACTCCGACACCTTCGGCGCGATCGCCTTCCATGCGTCTTCCAGCCGCCCTTTTCGACTGAACGCGCGCGACGCGTCCAGCGTCTGGTCGAAGTCGAGGTGCTTGCGCGCGCCCGGAAACGACGCGATCGTCTCGTCGTCGAACATTGGCGCTGCACTCCTGGCCGAAAGGAACAGGAGCTTCGCGTCCTTGGTCGCGCGAGCGTTCGCGGCGTTGCGTTCATAAACCTCGCGCAGCTTCTTCTCGGTGAAGTGCGCGTCTTTCACGCGCGGCAGTTTGCCCTTGCCCTTCGACGCGAGGTACGGCTTCAGCGATCCCGACAGGATGGTCACGAAGCCGGCGACGCTCTTTGGAAGCTTCCTGACGATGCTGGTCGCATCGGTCCAGCGTTGGGTCTCGTCGGCAGCGCGCCACACGAGACCGAGCATCCCCTGCACGACGTTGCCGGCGTAGACCGCGTCCGGCTTTGCGATGAGGGGCTGCACATGGACGAGCACCTGATCCCAATCGCCTTTGAAGGCGTACAGCTCGGCGAGAGAGGCAGCCGCCGCCGCGTCGCCCTTGTTGGCGAACTCCAGCAGCGCGGCCATCGCGGCGTCGGTCTTGCCCTGACGGGCCGCGGACTGCGCGGCCTTGGTGTTCTTGAACGCCGGCTTCTTTGCGGGGCGGGTCTTTGTCGCCATCGGTCGTCGCGATGTTACGCGAGCGGGCGTGCACGCTCACCGCCAGCGAGCGTTTTCGCTCGTGGGGGCCATCACACAAACTCTGATCTCTCACGCTGTTCAAACGGCGGCTCGGTAGCGCGCGACGTAGCCTGGTTCAATGAACTCGTCGATTCGTCGTGCTCTCGGCGTCCTCGTCGCGCTAGTTGCAGCTTGTGGTACGGACGATGACGGTCCGTCGACGCTCACCGTGGATGTGCAAGTTCCCTCCGGTGAAGGCGGCGGCGACGTCATCATCACCGCTCATCGAACGGGCGGCAGCGGTGGCAGCATCTCGCTCTCGTTCGCGACCCTCGGTGACAGCGCTGTCGAGACCAGCGACTTCGTGGCTTCCTCTGGCTCCGTGGAGTGGGGCGATGGTGACACCGAGAGCAAGACGATCACCATTCCGCTCGTCGACGACGTGATCGTCGAGCCGTCCGAGATGTTCGTCGTCGAGCTCGATCCGTCGTCGGGCGCCGAGCTCGAGACGCGCATCGTGGAGGCGACGATCGTCGACGATGATGGCCCGGGCGACAAGTACGCGGTCACCTCCGCGGGACGGCTCGTCCACTTCGCGGCCAACGCGTACGGGCGGCTCAGCTGGGCGCTGGACATCACGGGGCTCGGTACCGAGAAGATCATCGGCATCGATTTCCGCCCCGTCGACGGCAAGCTCTACGCCCTGACCGCCCAGGGGAGCATCTACACGCTCGATCCGACGACCGGCGTCGCGGCTCGCGTGAGCACGCTGGCCGCCGACCCCGCCGACACCACGAGCCCGTTCACGGCGCTTCCCGGCGCGGAGCTCGGCGTCGACTTCGACCCGGTCACCGACCGGATGCGCATCGTCAGCAGCACGGGGCAGAACCTCCGGGTCGACGTCGACACCGGCCGCGTGACGACCGACGCCGCGATCAACGGCACCTCCACGGGATTCACGGCCCTGGCGCACAACAACAACATCGCGCCTGCGTGCCGCACGACGCTCTATGCGATCGACGTCGCGACGAATCGCTTCCTTACCCAGTCGCCGAACACCGGCGCCGCCGTGGGCGTCGGAGGGCTCGGCTTCGACGCGACAGCGACCAGCGGCTTCGACGTGTTCACCGGCGCGGACGGCAAGCACACGGCGGTCGCGCTGCTGACCGTGGACGGTGTCACCGGCTCCTATGCGATCGATCTGGGCTCGGGCAAGGGGACACTGCAGCGCTTCGTCGGGCCCCTCGAGCCCGGCGAGACCATCGTCTCGTTCGCGTTGCCGCCGCTTCCCGCCTCGTCGCCGGTGACCCAGCGCGAAGGCGACTTCTTCGCGGTGACCGCCACGGACGTGATCTCGTTCACTCGCGCGGCGCCCGAGAAGCTGTGCTCGTCGAAACCGATCATGGGTCTCGACGCCGGCGAGATCGTCGTCGGCGCCGACCTGCGGACCTCGACGGGCGTCCTCTATGCGCTCACGAGGATCGGCACCGCCGGCAAGCTCCACCGCCTCGACTCGACGTCCGGCAACGTCTCGCCCGCCATCCCGATCTCGGTGCCGCTGCAGGGCACCGTGTTCGGCATGGACTTCCACCCGACGGGTGTGCTGCGCATCGTCAGCAACACCGGTCAAAACCTTCGCGTCACCGATGCCGATACTGGCGTCGCCATGACCGACAGCCCGCTCAACGGTGCCGGGACGGCGGCGGAGGCGGCCTACACCGATGCCCTCCCGGGCGCTGCCACGGGCACGCTCTACATCCTCGATGCCACCGCCGATCGCCTGCGCATCCAGAACCCGCCGAACAGCGGCACGCTGATCGATGTCGGTCCGCTCGGTGTCGATATCACCGGTCCCGTCAGCTTCGACATCGACGGCCGCAACAACATCGGAACGGTCGTAGCCACCGTCGGATCGAGCTCTCAGCTCCACACGATGGATCTCGCGACGGGCGCGCTCTCGCCCTCGCTCGGCACCATCGCCGGTGGCCCGGTGCTCGGGATCACGCGCGCCACGCCGGAGACCAACCTCTATGGCATCACCGAGGACAACCGGCTCGTGCGCATCTCGCTCACCAATCCGTCCATGGTGACCGTGATGCAGGATCCGATGGCGATGCCGCCGGTCGATACGATCGCTGGACTCGCCACCAACGAGCAGCTCGTCGGCATCGACGTCCGACCCAACGACGGCATCATCTACGGCGTCGGCAACCTCGGCGGGGTTTACACCATCAACTCGTTCTCGGCGCGCGCGAACAACCTCGGCAAGCTCGCCGCCGATCCAATGGACACGTCGAATCCATTCACGGCGATGAATGGCGCCGCGTTCGGCATGGACTTCGATCCGACCGGCACAGGTGCGCTGCGCGTGGTCAGCACCAGCGAGCAGAACCTCCGGATCCCCAACCTCATGATGCCACGCGTGTTCACCGATGGCGCGCTCACGTCGACGACCGGACCCACCGATGCGATCGCCGCCGCATACACCAACAGCTACATGACGCCGCAGGGCCCCCCGGCCTCGACCACGCTGTACGTCATCGACGGCCTCTCGGGACAGTTGATGATCCAGTCGCCGACCAGCGGCGCGCTGACAGTTGTTGGCCCGCTCGCGGCCAGTGGCGCGTTCTACGATCCCGCGATGCCGAGCCACTCGGGGTTCGACATCGCCGGCGGCAACAATGGAATCGCGCTCGCTGCGTTCCGCCGTAAGTCTGGCGCGGGCACACTCGAGGCTTTCTCGCGTCTCTACCGCATCGACCTCGCGACCGGCGCGGCGACGGAGATCGGCAACGGCATCGGTGGTGCGCCGCTGCGCGGGCTCGCGATCCACGTCCGCTGATCGTTCCCTGTCGCGTCTAGAGCGTTCCGGACTCGGCCTCGCCTGGACCGATCGTGGTCGGATCGTTGCGGCACATGCCGTCGAACGTGCCCGGCACCTGTGCAAGCTTCGCGGGCCGCGCTCCCCACTCGTAAGCACCCGTGTGGATCAGCGAGCCGAGGATCGGCGCGCTCGGATCGTCGGGGATGTTGACGTAGCCCGACGGCATGCCTGCAACGCCGCCGGTCTCGGGGCTGGGCAGGTCCATCGGCGCGGAGCTCGCGGGCGTGTCGCTCGCGTACCAGAGGTTCGTCCGGAATGTGAACGTGCCGGCCGAGGTCCCGGTGCCGACGTTGACCGCCGTCGCGAGGCTCGCCGCGGAGAACACGAACGTGTTGCTGATGACGCGCCCGTTCGCTGCGGGCTCGAACGTGAAGCCGTTTTGCGTCGCGGTCTCTTGCAGAACGCGCACGTGCCAGCGGTGCTGGCCGCGGACGTAGTTGTGCGCCGCGAGGCAGTCGATGCAACCGACGAACGCGAACGGCGTCGCCGTCGTGCCGAGGCCCGTGATGATGTTGTCGTAGACGCGGATCCGGCGCGCCTCGGCATTCGACGCGGTGGTGGAGAGGGGAGGGCGGAACAGGTTCAGGTCCGTCGAGCCGCCCATGTTGAAGGCGCGCCCGCCTGTGATCCCGACGCGGTTGCTGCGGATGTCGTGATCCAGCGCGCCGCCCTTGGACTGCACGGCCTCGCCCATGCGGCCGGTGAACACGTTGCGCGCGATCGTGCTGCCGTGACAGCCGACATGGTCGATGCCCGAGCCACCGCCGCCGCAGTTGTGAAACCGCGAGTCGAGGACGCTCAGCTTGTTGACGCCGGAGACCTTGAGGCAGTCGTTGTTGCCGCCGGCCGTTCCGACGTCGTGCACGTACACGCGCTCGACAGCGACGTACTGCGCCGACGTCTCGTCCGAAAACAAGCCGCCGTCGTCGATGTTGATGCCGTTCGCGGTCGCGCCGCTGACCTCGAGGTCGTGCACCACCACATACGCCGGGCGCGCGAGCTGCAGCGCCTGCGCGCCGCCGGCGATCACCGGCTTCGCCGCGCCAGCTGCGCCGCCGATCCAGATCGGCGCGGCGGCGGTGCCACGCAGCCCGGCGATGAACTGGTCGGGCTGGTGCGTTCCCGGCGCGAGCAGGATCGCGGTGCCGGGCGTTGCGACCGCGGCGGCCTGCTGGATCGATGCAAACGGATTGGCCTGGCTGCCATCGCCGCTGGCGCTGCCGGCCGGCGACACGTGCAGCGTGCGCAGCGGCGTGATGCCCGCCGCGAAGGCCGGCGGCACGTCGCAGCGAGGCACGCCGCCGCCGTCGGGATCCGCGGCGTCGCCCGTCGACGCGGCATCCACGACACCGCTGGCATCGTCACCGCATGCCGCGAGCGCCGCGAGGAGAAGCGCGCGCTTCACGGCAGTCCCGCGAAGAAGTCCCAGGACTCCGGTCCCATTCCTCGAGCGTACACGATCCTTTGTAACGCCCGACGATGCAGATTCGTGCGACCGGGGTGACGCGGCGTACTCGCCGCCGCGGGTCGGTCTAGTTACCGATCTTGAAGCCGCCCTTGGCCTCGCCCTTCACCTTGACCTCCGGCGCCTTGATCTTGACCTCCGGCGCCTTGATCTTGACCTTCACGTCCGCGGCCGCTTTCGCATTTGCCTCGGCGCGGGCGCGAGCCTCGGCCGCAGCCTCCTGCTGCGCCTTGATCTTGACGTCGACCTTGGCCTTCACGTCGGGCACGTTGACCCGAACCTCGGGGACGCGGACGTCGACCTTGGCGCCGACCTTCGCCTTCGCACCGCCGCGCACGTCGGGCGCGTTCACGTTGCCGCCGGCGCCAGCGCCGACCTTCCAGCTCGCGCGAGCCTTCGCGCCCGCATCGAAGTCAGGCGCGCCGATCTTGACCTTCATGCCGACCGGCACCTTCCAGCTCGCACGGAAGTTCGCGCGTGGCTCGGGAGCCGAGACCTTGAGGCGGCTGTCGTACTTGCCGCGGACGTTGCTACCGACGAGGACCTTGGCCTTGAGCGTCGGCGGGCGTACGTACCAGCCGACGTTCGCGCGGAACGGAGCCGGCGTGAGCTTCGCGTTCGCGCGCCAGTTCACCGACGGTGCGGAGACCCACACCGGACGTGTCGACGCGGTGTAACGAACCTCGGGATGGAGCCAGATCTTGGTCTTGACGCGACCGCGCACCTGCGCCGGCTCGATCTCGGGTGCCTCGACCGAGGCGTAGAACTCGGGAACCTTCACGCCGACCAGGTGCGCGTGACCGCGGCCCCGCGGGTGGTGCACGTAGTACTGGAGCCGAAGCGGCTCCAAGTACGCGTTCGCGGTCACCTCGTAGCGCTTCGGCCACAGCACCGCCGCATCGACGCGCGGCAGGACGACGTCCCACGACGTCACGACGTCGGGGTGGCGAACGTAGATCTCGGTTGCCAGCGCGGCGCGCGACGAGTACGCCCAGGTCAGCGCCTCGAGCCGCATGCCGAGGTTGAACGATGCATCGATCGATGCCGCGCCCTCGGGGAGGCTCGCGGTGTACGTCGCCGTGTCGCCCTTGTCGGCGGCCACCGACGCGGTGGCTTCGAACGTCGCGACCGAGTCGGCGACGGCATCGAGATCGGCGTACGCGTTGACCAGTGACTTCTCGATCTCGGCCATCGCCTCGGAGTGCGCCGTGACCGCCGCAGACAACTCGAGCTTCGCGTCGCGCTCGTCGCGCCAGACGCCCCAGTCATCGGCCGGCCACATGGTCGCGCCGCCGACCGTGCCGTTCGCCTCGAACGTGGCGGAGGATCCGCCCTCGATAACGACCGGATCCGCATCGAACGCGGACAGGCCGAACACGTCGACCATGCCGCTCTCGACGCCGACGCGAACCTCGCCCGACGCGGCCACGCCGACGCCGTAGACGGTGCCGCGCGTGACCACGACGCCCGCGGTCGTGTAGACGCGGAACGCGCCTTCGCCCGGTGCGCGCGGCGTGACGGTGAAGCGCGCGAGGCCCGCGAGGACCGCCGCGCCGGATGCCGGATCGGCCGTGCTCTCGCGGCTCGCGATCGCGACCGTCGAGACCTCGGCGACCTCGATCACGCTCTCGTCGGCGAGTGCGACCGTCGCGGTCGAGGCGTCACCGGTGCGGAGCTGATCGCCGGGATAGAGCTTGCTGTCGTCCTTCGCCGCCGAGAAGGTTGTCTCGCCGACGCGGCGCACCTCGACGGTGCCCTTGGCCGAGGTCACGATCGCAGCCGGACCTTCCTTGTCGTCACGCTGGATGCCGCCGGCGGAGACGCCCGCGGGCGAGCTCGAGTCGGAGGCCGGCTTGGCGCCGTCCTTACCCGTGGGGCCGGACGCGGTCTCCTTCGATGCGGGTGGGTCTTGCTTGGCCTCATCGCCCTTCTTGCACGCCGCCACCCCGAGACCAGCCAGCAACATCGCCATCGCAATAGATCGACGCATTCGAACCTCCGCTTTCGTTGCGAGAATGCGGCCCCGGGGCGGTCACGCGCTATCGCTCACGGGTGAGGAGCCGGTTAGCAACCACACTGGGCGCGATCGCACGTTATCGATGCGGCCAGCGGTCTAAACGGTCGCTACATCCTCGCTCCGTGGGGGCGTCCTCGCTCGACAAGCCAACCACGCTGTGCGCCCTCCGCTCGTAGTGCTGGAGCTTATCGGCGCGATCTACTGGTTTGCGCGCGTACACATGTCGGCCCGTTGTTGAACCGGGATCAGACATCTCGCAACTCCCACAAGGAAAACCCCTATGTCCCACCTAGCTTCCTTTTTGTTCGCCGGCGCTGCTGTGCTCTCCTTCACCGGCTGCATGTCCGAAGGCTCCTCCGAGGAGGCCACGGCACTCGCGGGTAACCTCGACATCGACGGGTGCGTCAAGATCGAGGGCTCGGCCATCGGTCAGGTCGGCGTCTCGGTCACGCTCGGCACGCTCTCGGTGACCTTCGAGTCGTGGATCGCCAAGGACGGCGAGCCGAACGAGTACGTGGGCTTCACGCTCAGCACCGGCGCGACCTTCTACGTCAAGGCCGGCAACAACGCCAACAACCTGCTCGCGGGTTCGGGCACCAGCTGGGTGAACCCGAACGGAACGGGCGGCTCGCTGAATCGTCTCGCGAGGCCTCACCCGAGGCCCCGACGGTGATCGCTCCGCATCGAGCGGAGCACCACCGGAGCGCCCGACGTCGCCGGTAACCCCGGCGGCGTTTTTTCGTGCGTTCGCCGAGCGCACGCGAATGCGCACGGGCGACTCCGGTGGTCGGGTAGCGCGTGCGCGATGCCAGCAGCGTCATGTCCGCGTTTGGCGTGAAGACGTCGACATGCTCGCCAGAACGATCACGGTGAACTTTCAGACCCGGAACAAGCAGACGACGACGTCCGAGGGCCGTACCCGGCGGACGATTCCGATGACGACGAGGCTGCACGACGCGCTCGAGTGGATGAGTGTCATCGGCGAGGGCTTGGTCGTGCGGAACCTCGACGGCTCGGCGAAGACCGACGATCAGGCAGACAAGCGATCCAACGGATCTGCCGCCGTGCCGGACTACCGGCTCGGTTGTTCCACACGCTGCGCCAAGCTTCGGAACCCACGCCGCGTTGTTCGGCGTGAACCCGTGGCGGTTGCAGGCGTGGTCGGGTCACAAGCGGATCGACGAGACGATGCTCTACGTCCACGTGGCGGAAGCGCATCACCGCGAGCTGCCCGAAATCGTCCGCGAGAAAGCGCGCGGGATCGAGGGTCCCGATCAGCGCGTGCTCGCGATGCTGGGAGCACGCGGCAGCGTCGAACTGAGCGAAGTTCGTGGCAGTGGCTACGGGCTCGTCGGAGGGCACCGCAGCGATCATCGCGGCTTGAGTTGTGCGGGGGGCGATCCCGCCGGCCCGCACCGACGCAGATCGTGGCTCCCCGCATTACCACACGGGATGCGCTCGAGCGTCGGCACCTCGACGGACGAGTTGGACGTTGACGCCGGTGCAGCGCAGTACACTCGCCAAGTGGGATCGCCGCTCGCGGACCTCGTAACGCAACAGGCCTGGGCCGAAGTGCTGGCCTCGCTCACGTCATTGGACACGCTGGAGGCCCGTTGCCAGGAATCCGTAGGAGCACTCATCGCCGATCTCGCGCTCGTCTTGCGGCGCGCGCCGCGACCCCTGCCGCACGATGTCGTCTGGGTGCATCCCTCGGGGGCACGGCTCGATCACCGGGCGCTCGCACTCGTCGAGACCACGGTCGACGCGCACCAAAACGCTCTTCAGAGCGATCCGAAGCGGCTGTTCGCCGTGCTGTACAACGCACTCTACTGGCATGATGCGCCGGAGGGCGACGCTCACTATGCGAGCCCGCCACCCAGAGACGACCGGCAGATCTGGCGCTGGATGGAGGCCTGGCGCCGCGAGTTTGAGGCGCGCCCGCACGCACGCTGGCTCCGTCGCATTCGCCCGCCGGGGCCCACTCCCACCGCGCTGCTCGGGTGGCGCACGGCCGGCGGTTCTCCCGCGCTGAGTCCCAACGGTGCGCTGGTGCTCGTCACGCACGCCAACTCCCTGGAGCTCCTCGACGCGCGCACCGCGCTCTCGCTCGGGCAGTTGCCGCGCCCGCGTGAGTACCTCGGCAGAGGCAACAACGCGCATGGCGGGTTCTCGCCGACCGGTGACCGCGTGCTGACGTTCAGCGACAAAAGCGCCACGCTGTGGTCAGTCGCGCCACTCGCCACGTTGCGCACCTACGGCCCCGCGAAGAGCGCGGTGTCGTGCGCTGCATTCTCTCGGGATGGCCGGGTCATCTTCACGGGCGCCAGCTACGACGCGGTGCGGGCCTGGGACGCAGAGGACGGCTCGCTCGTCGCCGAGCTCGTGACCGAGGGGCTCAGCGGGCTGTACGCCTGCGGAGACGACAGCGTCGTGGTGGCAACGCACGACACGTGGTGCCTGTGGTCGCCGCGCGACGGCGATGTGTTCACTCCCAAAGCCGACTCCAAGCAGAAGGCACTGTGGAGCGTGGCGCTGAGTCCCGGCGGCGACCGCTTGTTCACCCGCTCGAACGTCGCGCTCGAGGGGTTCGAGCTGCCAGACGGAAAGCGCCTGTTCCGAGATGCGTGCTCCAGTCACAACCAGGTCGAGGACGTCCACCCGGGCAGCGGCCTGTTCGCACTGCTCGCCGTCGGGGTCTGCGAGCTACGCGACGCCAACACTGGCGACGTTCGGGTTCGCGTGCCGATGGGACACGTGCAACGCGCGACATTCGATCCGTCGGGTCGGTTCATGATCGTGTGTCAGCATTGGCGGTCGACGCTGTGGGATCTGGATGCGAACGCACCCGTCGCGTGGGCGTGGCAAAGCGTGGGCACCGGCGAGGGGTCGTCGAGCTTCTCTCTCGACGGCAAGCGACTCGCGATCGGGAACACGGACACGTTGGTGTTGGACCTGACGACGCTGGCGCCCGCCCCCGCCATGCCGGACGATGTTCCGCCGCCCTTGGCGTGCTCGCCAACCTCGCTCTCGCCGAACGGATCGTCGGTGGCGGCACAGACCGAGGGCGGGCTCGCGTTCTGGGATGTAGCCTCCGGCAAACGCCTGCGCGTCGTGCCCTCGAAACACTACGCGCTCCGGCACGGACGTCATCTGCTGTGCTATCGCGACGGCGAGCTGGTCGCGCTCGATCCGGAGACGGGTCTCGATCGATTCGTGCTCGCGGTGCCCGGCGACCCGCTGGAGTACCCGAGCGCAAACGAAAGCGCCACGCTACTCGCGCGCACGCGCTCGGGCCTCGTCGTGGCCTTCTCTCTCGACGACGGCAGCGAGTGTTACCGCCTGCCCAGCTCGGACCTGCTCGTGCTTGTCGCGCCCGACCTGTTCGTCATTCGCAATCCCAACCGGACACTCGGCATGCGCGCCGTGTCGACGGGTCGCGAGCTGCTCGCACTGCCTACTGCGCACGAGGGATGCGAGCTCCGGCTGTCGCCCGACCGGCGCTGGCTCGCCGTGCACGGTGGCAGCTCGAGCGCGGTCGAGGTCTGGGAGCTCGCGCCAGCTGGCAGGCGCCACGTGCTGCACGCGGGGTACGACTCCCTCTCGTTCTCGTTCAGCGCGGACAGCGCGAGTGCGACGCTGTACTCGAGTGCCCCCACGCCTCAGAGCGGAAACAGCGACCCGGACGACTCGATCGACACGGCCGCGCTGGAGCCCGGCGAACCGTTCCTACCTGCAACCGACGTCGCGTCGCCTCGTCTGCCACCGCCGCGACTGAAGGACATCGCGCCCGAGCTAGTATGGGATCGCGGCGTCCGCTCGCTCGCCGACGCCGTCGCATACACGCTGCCCAGCGGTTTGCTCGTCGTCGATGTCACCGCCGATCAGGTCGAGCTGTACCGCACCGAGCCAGCGAGTCGGACGTAGTCGGCAACGGAAGCCGGCGCGAACGTGGTCTCGACTCTCAATCAACTCGATCTCAGCCAGGCACGCGGGTTTGCTGCTTGTTCGCAGCAATCTCATGCCCGCGGCCTCACCGGAACGACGATGCGAGTCGAGCACCAAGAGACCACGGGAACGCCTCCGACAAGGATCGCAACGAAACATCAGAGACGAATTGGATCAGCTCCGGCGGATGCGGGCCTTGCCCCCCGTCCGCGCCTGGTTACGCGCTGCGCGTGACGATGGCGCGCGGACCTTGCGGACGGCCTGCAGCTGTTGATTCGTCGACCGCTTGGTGCGATCGGAGCTCTTGCGGGTCGACTTGCGGGAGGGCTGGCCCACCGAATCCTCAAGAGCGGCGCCGCCTCGACGTCCGGCAAGGAGGTTGCGGTTTGGTCCGCGCGCAGCCTTGCGGTCGGTCGCGCTCACACCGGGCCGTGAGGTGTCCACGAGCACGTCTCGGCGTGCTCGCTTTGAGTGCTTCGGCTTTGGTGGATTCGCCGCCCGCTGTTGCTGCGTCCGGAATGCTTGCGCTTTGGTTGCCATACGCGCAGCGTAGCCGCCTTCTCCGCTCTTGACCGCTGAACATCCGGTCGCGCGTCGTGATCAAGAACCTTGCGCCGGGTCCGATGTCTCCGGGGACGTGGGCTCTGGCGCGACGCGCAGCAGCGGCGAGCGCCACGCCGATCCAGCGCATCTCGCCATCGAAGCCGCAAGCGGCGTCGTGTTGCTCATCGTCATGGCTGTGGCGCTGCTCTGAGCGAATCTGTGGAGTGCGTCGTACGCGGGCTGAGGACGATCCTCTTCTTCGTCGTGGGCGGCGGGTCTCGCTGCGCGCGCGGCTCAGGTGGTGCGTATGCTTCAGAACGCAGCGACTACCGCTGCTCAAGAAGTGCGAGCGGGGGGACTCGAACCCTGGTGCGACCTCGCGAGAAACTCTAACTTCTCGCGACCCTGCAATGGCCACGCGGGGTTGCATCAGCGGTTCGTCCGGACGTGTCTGCCGTGATCCGGTCTGATCTGCCGGAGCGTGGCAGCCACGTGGCAGCAGGCCAAGATCAAGAAGGATGACCTGGCGGCGTACCTCGCCACCGCCGACTTCAAGCCGCTCCTCTCCGAAGCGAAGTAGTCACGTCGTCGCGAACTCGCGCGCGGCCGGTGCGAGCTTCGCGCGCAACGCGGCGGCGGTCGAGGATTCGGCGCCAGGTCCGAGCCGAGAGCTTCCGATGCGTCAAGCGCTTCAATCGTCGCCGCACAGCGCGTCATCTCCAGCAACGCGTGCGAACTTCGCCCATAATCGGCGCCCATGACGTTCGAAGAAGCCATCGCGGCTCCGGGCCGGAAGTTTCAAGCCTGGGGTGACGAGGTCCAGGATGGCAACCGCGTCGCGATGATCTATCGGCTCGGCGAGGGCGGAGCCGAACAGCTCGCGTGGCGCCAGGTGCCGGAGGGCGAGCGCAGCGCGGTCACCTCGGATCTCGAGGCGCGCGGGCTCCCCGTCGCGGGGTACGACTTCTTCTCGGGCTTCATCTGGGTCGTGACCGACACGGGCGTCGAGGTTTACCACCGCACGGGCAAGGTGCTGGAGGCGACGGGCGATCGCGCGACGATCGAGGACGGACGAGTGATCCCGCGCTCCGAGATCGAGACGGTGATCGCGTTCGCGAACGACGACTACGTCTATCGCGGCGTCAAAGCGACCCTCCGATCGGGTCAGGAGGTCCCGCTCGTCACCGAAGCGTCGAGCGCGGCGATGGGCGATCCGACCTACAGTCGCAACGAGCTACTGATGGAGACCAGTTGGGCGGGGATTCTCGGCCGCGCGATCGCGAGCTGGGCCGGCGCTCGCTTCGACGATCGAATCTGAGCGCGGCGCGATCAGGAGATCGTCGAGCTGAAGAGCAGCGGCAAGTCGAGCACCGGTGGTGTCGCGAGCTGGTTTTGCGCACGCCACATCGCCACACGCGTGACGTCGCCCAGCGTCTTGACCTCGGGCCAGTGCGAGCTGCGGATCGTCCGCCGCCAACCTCGTGGCTTCTTGTTCGCAGCCGTGTTCGCCCAGGCGAGCGGATTCTTGTACCAGCTCGCGAGGACCGGCTCGAACCGCCAGAGGTCCTGCTCCTCGAAGACCCAGTCGAGAAACGCGAACACCTGCGGCTCGTTCGTATGATCGAGCGTGGCGACCACGCGGCTGAAGGCGGTCCGAATCCACTGCGGCCGCGTCCGCAGCTCGAACCCTAGCCAGCTCCAGGGCCCCTGGTCTCCGTCGGGGAACTGACCCGCTTGGGCGGACTGTTCGAGTAACGCGCGCAGGTCAGCCTCGTTGGTGAGCGGCGCCTCGATGATCGTTTCGCCCTTGCCGTGTCCGAGCAGTGCCGCTTCGGCGCTCGTCTCTTCCAGGACCGCGACGAACTTCGTTTGATCGCGAACGATCGTCTCGAGCCGCAGATCGGGTTCGCCCCAACTGGTCCCCGAGCTTCGCGCCTTCACGTCTGGCATCGTCGCCGCGAGCTCCGCCGTCCACGGGAGCAACACGAGCGAGTCCTGGTATCCGGCGAGCAGATCCGCGAGCGCGGTGCGCGCGAGCTCGCCGCCGTTCGTCACCGCGTGCTGGAGCGCGATGCCGATGGCGGACCACCAGTCCGAGCGCATGCGGATCAGCTGGACGACCCAGCCCCACGCGGGCACGAGGTTGTCACCGCCCTTGTCCACCACGGGCGCGCCAAAGAAGCCCGCGGCCGGATAGGACGCGAGCAGGCTGTCCCGCAGCTGCGCAGCGGTGGCGAATTCCGGGTTGATGCCGGGCGCGTAGACGATCCGGATCTTCGCGCCGCTCCACTCGGGCACCAGCGACTTGACGAGCGCGTCCGTCGCCGTTCGAGCCTCGGCAACGCGAGTGTCACCGGCCTCGACGACGCGAGGCTCGTGGCCCGCGCACCCCCACGGCGCATCGATGTCGCCGAGGTACTTGATACCTCCGAGAGCGACGGAGGCCCAGTTGCAACGGCAAAAGTACGCGCGCGACTCCTGATGTACAGGCCTCGCATCGAGGTGCGGCGAGCTCGCAGGGTCGCTGGATGTGTACAGCTCCTCCATCACCGGTCTCGGCAGACGGTAGTTGCTAGTGATCGAGCGACGGTCTGCGTGACGGACCTCAACACCGCAGTTGTCACACACGAGGTGGTTGCAGCCGACTCGCGGAGGAGTGCCCTCGTTCGCGACGCTCGGATCGGTGGGCAACTCGACGTCGAGCCCCACCAGAACCGCTGGTGAGCAATGCTTCATCTCAGGTCACGGGAGCGGGCGCGGGCGGGGCCGGCGCGCCCGTCGGAGTCAGCGGCGGATTGAACGCGGTCGGGTGCGCGTCCTTGAGCCGCTGGAACATATCCGCTGGGATGAGGCCCTCGAGGCCGGTATAGCTGTCGGGATTGATATCGATGCCCGCGGCCCTCAGCACGATCGCGATCTCGTGGAACGAGTGGTTGCCGCCGCCGCCGACGTACGCGAGCACCGCGACAGCATAGTTCCGGAGCTGCGGCATTGGTAGGCCGAGGCTCGCCGCAACGCCGATCAGCTCGGCCGTGCTGCCCGAGATGCCGGCACACAGCGGCATGTTGATCACGAGTCGCGCGCGCTGACAGAAGTCCCTCGACTCGTCCATCGTGAACGCGTCGAGGCCGCGATTCACCTGTTGCGCATCGGTACCGGGCGGCAGCACGGACGACGGCGCCGCTCCCGACTCGTCGCGCGCCTCGATGCCGGGGCCGGCGGGCCCGACGGCGCCCTGGTCGGGACGATCGACACGTCCGCGTGCCACCTCGCGGTCCCTGTGGGTCCCGTCGGGCTCCTTGAACACGGGCGCGCCCGCTGCCGTGTCGAGCCTGCCCTCAGTGAGCTTCGTCTGTTGGCGCGGGAACCACGGCACCTGCGCTGCGACGCCGAGCACCCCCTGCGCAACCGAGTCCTGGAAGTCGATCTTCAGCACGTTGTAGAAGTTCTGGTGCACCGCGAGCTTCTGCGGGAGCGAGCCGTTCGTGAGCGACTCGCGCGTCTGCAACGCGAGCTGGGCCTTGGTGACGTCCGCCTCCTGCTCGACCGCGCCCCACCATCCCGGCTTGCTACCCTCGGTGAGCTTCGCAAGATCCGCCTCGTACTTCGCGCGGGCAGCCGCGAGGCCCTGTGCCATGCCCCTCTGCAGGCGCGTCTCGAAGTAGTCGACGATCTTCGTCGACACGAGGTTCACCTCGCCGTTGTAGAGCGCGGCGTTCGCGAGCAGCGCCTGCACTAGCGCCCGTTCGAACGCCACCTTCTCGACCGGGTTGAAGTGCGAGTCGCGCACCTGTGGACCGAAGTTGGCCTCGGCGGCCTGCGCGACCGTCTGGCCGGAGTTGTCGCCGAACTCGCCGCCGCTCCTCGCAGGCGCACCGGCCGCGGTCTGCGCAGCCGTGCGCGCGTCGTTCTGCTGCAGCCCGCCCTGCGACGCAGGCAGCGCAGGATCCGCCGACACTCCAGGCTGCGCGCTTCCGGGCCTGAGACCACCGGGAGCCGGAGCGGCGCTCGGCGCCGTCGGCGAGGTAACCGCGCCTGGTCCCATCGACGTACCAGCGGTCGCGGTTGCCGGCATCGTCGGCATCGCGGCCGACGTCGGCTGCGCGGCACCCGGAGCGACTGGAGACGGTCCCGGAGTCGCCTGCTCCTGCCGCGTGCGGTCGGTGACCTGACCGTACATGTCTCCCGCACCGCCGGTGCCGACGCCGGTGGTGTTCAGGATCTGCACGTTCTGGTCGTTGCCGCGGATGATCTCCTCGGTTGGTGACGACCCGGGAGCGGCCCCCTCTGCCTCGGTCGTCACGCGCCGGACGTCGGCGAGGAAGTCGTCGGTCGGGATGATCGCCCTCGCCGACGTGACCTCGCTGAACATGACATTCTTCTCGAGGAACTCGCCGAGACCTCCACCCGTCACGCCGTAGTCGGTCTCGGTCATGTTGCGCGCCGTCCACAGCGCACTCATCAGGCCGTCGAATGCCGTCGGCTTGATCAGCTCGCGCAGTGCTGGAGCGACCGTCCGCTCGATGTTCAGGACGACCGTTCCGTTCGCATACCACTCGGGCTGTAGCGCGCCGAGGGTCATCATCTTCGTGAACTGCTCGTTCGGCCCGCCGCCGCCGACCGTGATCTCGCCGGGCGCGTACCACGTCGGGTACGTCGTGATCGGCTCCGTGAGATCGACTCCAGCCAGCGGGTCGCTGCCGGGGACGGCAAGGAGGTGCCGATAGGCCTTGAGGCGCAGCGGCTCTTTGGTCTGCGCCGTCGCGATGGCGCGGGCCTTTCCACCGGCGTTGGTCACTTCGGTCGCGATCTGCCCATCGATATCCGTCTTACGGTTGGCCTTCGCCACCTCGTAGATCTTGTCAACGCTGTGGTTGCGCGACAGGAACGGGGAGATGCGATCCGCCGGGATCTTCTTGCCCTTGGCGTTGAACGCGCGGGTTTCCGCGACGGCCTTCTGGATGTCGTAGGTGCGCGAGCGATCGGCGTACGACGCCGTCGCGAGGATCCGAGCGTGGACCTGGTCGTAGAACGTCTGCTTCAGATCAACGTGTGCCGCATCGAGGTGGGCCTCGTTGTCGATATCGGTGAACTTCTGCGTCGCGATCGGGTCCGGCGCCGCGACCCGCTTGATGAGGGTCGGGTTCGGCGCCGCGGTGATGAACTTCTCGATCGCCGTGTGACGCAGCACGTTCGCATCGACGTACGTGCTCTCGAACTCCGAGCGCAGCTTGGTGTCCCACTCCCTCGCGAGCGGGTCCGAGATGTCCCTGAGGTCGTCGGCGCGCGTATCGATCGCGGCCTTCGCCTTGGCGAGATCCATCGGCCCCGGATCGGCGATGTCCCAGATGTTCTTGACCGCGGTCGCGAGCACGCCCATCTGCGCCGAGAGCAGTGCCGGCGCCGTGGGATCACCCTGCTTCACCTTCGCGATCAGGTCGGCGACCGTCGTTTCGAGACCCTGCGCGCGGCCGATCTCGCCCGTTGCCCTCGTCTTGTCGGGGCCTGCCGGAAGTGCCGCGAGCCTGCCCTGCAGCTCGGTCAGTCGCTCCGTCACTGGCATCGGAGTGCTATGCGACTCCGGCCTGCCCGTCGTCATGTTCGGGACGATGTTGTGGCCTTCGCCCTTCTCGATCTGGAACGGCGCGGGAGGTGGCGCCGCGATGGGAGCAGCCGCCGGGTCCACCGGGGGCGCACCCGCGGCACCCGGCACCGCGAACGGCGATCCCGGGGTCTGAACTGCCGCATCCGCCGAAACAGGCGGCGGCGCTGCGGCCGGCGAAGAAGGCGCGGCGGCGGGTGCAGCGGCAGCGGGTGCCGGTGATGCGGGCAC
>JACCRC010000414.1 GCA_013813765.1 Deltaproteobacteria bacterium
GCGATCATCCAGTAGAGGACGTACGTGCCGCGCGGCGCGACGGGCGCTTCGTTGACGGCGTTGATGCGGAGCACGAGGCGCGAGCTTATGCGGGAGCTAGCCGTGTTACCGTCTCGGCGTGCGCAGAAGCGTCGCGCTCGCCGTCACGCTCGCGGCGCTGCTCGCAGGCCACGATGCACGTGCGCAGGATCCGCACGACCTGTTCGGCATCGGCAACAAGACGCCGAAGCCGGTGCCCGACGCCGAGGCGTGCAAGGAACCGCACGCGTTCGGCTGCCCGTTCGTCACCGATCCGTTCGAGCCCGCTCCACCGTTCGCGCTCTCGACGTGGCTGCCCGCGAGCTACCTGCGGAGGTTGCCGGTCGCCAACGCGACCCACGACGCGGTCGCGGGCTTCGGGCTCGGCGCGGTTCGCGACGACGTCGGCCTCAGCTTCGGCGGCGCCACGGGGCTCGAAAATCTATGGTCGCTCGACGGCGCGTCGATCCAGTCGATCCGCACCGGTGGGGCCGAGTCGCGAATCCCGCTGACCTTCCTCGAGGGCATGACGGTCACTGCCGGCGGATTCGCCGCACGCGATCGCGCGAGCACGGGCGGACGGATCGATGCGGTGCTGCGGCGCGGAACCGAGACGCACGAGATCGACGCGACCGTGTGGGGCGGCTACACCGCCGAGAGCCGGCGCCGCCCGTTCTCGCGTGGCAGCTACTTCGTCCGCCGGATCACCGTCGACTCGGGTCCCGACATCTCGGCGTCGGTCGTCGGTACCGGTCCGATCGCGCGGCTCGCCGGCGGAACGACCTGGTACGCGGCCGGTATCGCGCCCACGTTCGCGACGTCGCTGTTCACGTGGAAGACGGCGCGGCTCGTCGACGCAGATGGGGACGGTTCTCCCGACGGGCTCCCCGGCACGCCACACACCGAGCCGCTGCTCGAGTCGACGCAGCGCACGCCGGAGTACTTCGTGCCCGCGATGCTGCGCACCGGCTGGGATCGCGGTCCGCACCACGTCGAGCTCACGCTGTTCGGCCAGCGCAGCCACGGCACACGCATGCTCGGCAACTCGACGCTGCAGGCGGCCGGGCTCGACCGCGACGACACGGTGATCGACGGCATCGCCACGTACCGTGGCGTGTGGAAGCGCACGCACGCGTCGGTGCAGCTCGCGTGGCATCGCAGCGTTCATCGCGAGTCCGCGAGGGACCCTGCCGCCGAGCGCCTCCCGCAGCTCCTCAGCGCGTACATCCCGACGACGCTCGCCGAGGAGCCGCAGCTCGCCGCACTGTGCAACGACAACACGTATCCGAACATCACGCAGTGCGAGGTGCCGTTCGGTTACTTCGCGAGCGGCGGTGTCGGCCCGCTGCTCGATCTCGTCGGTGACCGCCCCACCGCGACCGCCGATGTCACGCACGTCCTCGATTCCCGGCACACGCTCCGCGCCGGCGCGACGCTCGAGGACAGCCGCCTCGCGACGCGCGCGCGGTTCTCGGGAGGAATGCAGACGCGCTCGCTCATCGAGGGCGTGTTCGACAGCACGCAGCGCTACTACCACGGCGAGTGCCAGCCGATGCCCGACACGCCGTGCGGCTACGCATCCTCGTCAGAGCTGACCTATCGCACGCGGTACACCGCGGCGTACGTCGAGGACACGTGGACACCCCAGGCCGACATCCGCGTCAATGGCGGACTGCGCTGGGAGCTGATGTGGGTTGGACCGCGGCTCCACTTCTCGAACCAGCTCGCACCGCGCGGAGGCATCGCGTGGGACGTGCTCGGTGGCGGACGCTCGCGTGTGTGGACGAGCTATGGGCGCAGCTTCGTCACGCTTCCCGCCGGCATCGGCCCGACCGTGATCCGTCGCGATCCGACCGTGACCGAGGCCGTGACGACGATCAGCGGCTCGGGCGTGAAGACGCGCGATGTCGATCCGGGCGCGTCGTACTCGATCACCGACGGTATTCGCCCGATGGCGCAGGACGAGCTGACCGCCGGCATCGAGGTCGGCCTCGCGAAGACGTTCCGGGTCACCGCGTGGGCGCAGGGGCGCTGGCTGCGCTACGGCCTCGAGACCACGCCACACGGCTTCGACAATCCGGGCCGTCAGGATGGCCAGCCCGCGCGCCGCTCGTCGGAGCTGCTCGCGCTCGAGGTCGCGACCACGCCGACGGGTAAGCTCACGCTGCGCGCCGGGTACCTCGTCGGTAAGACGATCGGCAACTACCTCGGCGCGTACGACCCGCGGCAGGGAGCGATCCTCTACAACGGCACGCAGTTCGATGGCAGCGGCGACGGCGCCCTGACGTCCGGCAACGAGATGGGACGACTGCCGACCGACGCAGGTCATCGGCTGTTTGTCGAGGCAGATCGTCGGGGCAAGCTCGGACCGGTCGAGCTGGAGGTCGCGGCCCGGCTGACGCTCGCGAGCGGCCGGCCCCGCAACGTCTACGCCGACACCGACATCGGGGTCATCTCGTTCCTGCCCCGCGGCTCGAAGGGTCGCGGCCCGATGCTGTCCCAGGCCAACATCCGCGTCGCCGCACACTGGCAGGGCTTCGACGTCACCCTCGACGTGTTCAACGCGTTCGACCGCGCCGCCGGCACCGCCACCGACGAGCTCTACACGTCAGCAGAGGTCCGCCCGATCGAGGGCGGTACGTACGAAGACCTCGTGTTCGCGAAGTCGGTGTTCGGTCAGGATATCGGGCGCCGCAATGCGTTCGGCCTCCCGATCGCGTTTCAGGGTCCGGTCTCGGCCGTGCTCGGCGTCCACCGAGCGTTTTAATTTCCGGTAACTCCCGGATCGAAGCGGGCGGGATCGCGATACATTTTCCTGCCTCCCGGGGAGCGAGGAGCCATGGCCGACCTGTCTCAATTCAAGGATGCCGCCGCTGCCGTCACACACTCGCCGCATGCAGTAAGTGCATGGGAAGAAGTCGAAGGACTCGCCGCGGATCTCGACAAACCAGACGATGTCGTCGCGCTCTATAACGAGACGCTCGCGAAGAACCCGGAGCCGCAAGTCGCCGAGATGATCGGCGAGCGCGCCGGCGGATTCTGCGATGAGTGGTTCGGCGATGACCCGGGTGTGCTCGAGAAGATCCTCGTGCGCGTCACGTCGCTCGCACCGTCGTCGGACTCGGCGTTGCAACGCCTCAGCGTGATCTACACGGTCGCGGAGCGCTGGGGCGATGCCCTCGGTCTCTACGATCGCGCCGTCGAATCGACGAAGGACAAAGGTCGCCGCATCCGACTCCTCCGTGAAGCAGCGCAGCTCGCGAAGGACGTCGCGAATCAGCCCGACAAGGCCATCGGCTATTACCAGCAGCTCCTCCCGCTCACGCCCGACGACGCGCAGATCAGCCAGAGCCTCGAACGACTCCTCGAGCGCCACGAGCGCTGGGCGGATCTGATCGAGCTGTGGGAGGGCCGCCTCGAGGGCCAGGCCAAGAAGGAGCGCGAGCGCAGCCGCGCACGGATCGCCGGCGTCTGGCTCGACAACCTCAAGGATCCCGCACGCGCGTTCGCCGCGACGCGCCCGCTGCTCGCGTCGATCGGTCCCGGCGACGACGACAAGGAGAGCACCGCGCTGCTCGAACGGATCATCGACTCGGCTGGCACCGACGCGGGGGTGCGCTCGAACGCGCTCGATCTGCTGCGGTCGCACTTCGATGCGCACCAGCGCCCGCGCGAGGTGATCCGCGTCCTCGAGCGCGTGATCGCGCTTGACCCCACCTCCAGTGGCCCGCTTCACGAGGAGGCGGGCTCGCGGCTCGCCGAGCTCGAGGACGTGCCCGCGGCGATGGATCACTACGCTGCCCTGCTCGCGATGACCCCGGAGTCGTCGTCGACCGAGGAGAAGCTGCGCCAGCTCGCCGAGCGCGGCGGTCACCACGACCGCTACGCCGACGGCGTCGCGAACGCGGCACGCCAGTCCCAGGAACCGACCCGCCGGGTCGAGCTGCTCGGGGAGTCCGCGCGCACGCGGCTCGAGCGACTGCACGACACCGAGGCGGCGATCAAGCTGCTCGTCGAGGCGGCGAGCATCTCTGGCGCCTCCGAGTCCGAGCAGCTCTCCGTCGCACGGCGCCTCGCCGCGCTGTACGAGCAGACGAACCGTCCGAAGGAGCGCCTCGGCGTCCTCGAACGCCAGGCGCACCTCGAAGCGAACGAAGCCGCGCGCAGCGCGATCCTGTCGGAAGCGGCGAAGCTCGCCGAGTCGCTCGGTGATACCGAGCGCGCACTGTCGCTGTGGGAGCGCCGGATCGACAGCGATCCGAGCGACCTCTCCGGTCTCGACGCACGGATCGGCATCCTCGAAGCACAGCAGCGCTGGGATGATCTCGTCGCCGCGCTCGAGAGCCGCGCCGCGAAGGTCGCCGCGCCGATGCAGAAGCGCGCGGACCTCATGCGCACCGCGATGGTGCACCAGCACCAGCGCCGCGATCTCGATGCAGCGATCGGCGCCTGGCACCGAGTCGTCGCCGATCACAAGGACGACGAGGAGGGCATCAGCGCCCTCACCGACCTGCTCGCCGAGACCAACCGGTGGGCCGAGATGGCAGACCTGCTCGAGAGCTCGTCGGGTCGCGCCACGTCGCGCACCGTCGCACGCCTCGTGCGGCTCGGAGATGCACTTCGCGAGCACCTGGACTCCGCGGCCCGTGCCCTGACCGCATATCGAAACGCGATCGCGATCGAGCCCGCGAGCAAGGAAGCACGCGCGGGTCTGACCGCACTGCTCGAGACGCCGGCCACGCGCGCCGGCGCCGCCGATGCACTCGCGCAGGCGATGCGGGTCAACGGCGACCTCGGCGGCGTGCTCGATCTTCTCCCCGCCCGGCTCGCCGAGGCGAAGGAGGATCGCACGAAGCTCGCACTGCTCCGCGAAGCGGCGCAACTGCGCCTCGAGCACAAGCACGACGCGCCCGGCGCCCTCGCCGATCTCGCAGAGGCGTTCCCGCTCGCGCCGCGCGATCAGCTGATCGAGAACCAGCTCGTCTCGCTGGCGAAGTCGACCGGTGACTACCTCACCGCCGCGTTCGCATACCGCGAGGCGATCGACGCGCTCGGCGGCGATGCACGCGAAGCCGCGCGCCTGCGCCTGGCGTACGCCGACATGGTCTCGGACCACCTGAGCGACCCGCCCGGTGCCGCCGACGCATACGCTCAGGTCGCTGCCGTGGAGCCCGGCAACCGCCGCGCGATTCACGCGTTCGCGTCGATCGGCAGCGGGCTCGGCCGCTGGGACGATGCTGCCTCGGTCGTGGTGCGCCACACTGGCGTGCGCGAGGCGTTCGACGACGAGCTGCTCGGGATCCTCGAGGTCGCAGCCGCGAAGGCGAACGCGTACGAGGGTCTAGCCAACGCGCTGAGTGCGGCGCTCGAGAAGCAGAAGTTGCCGAGCTCCGTCGGCGCGAGCTTCTATCACCGCCTCGCAACGCTTCACCGCGATCACCGCCACGACAAGGCCTCGGCCACCAGGGCGCAGCGCAAGGCGCTCGAGCTCGGCGGCGAGCGCACCGCGTGGCTCTCGGAGCTCGTGTCGCTCGAACGCGACCAGGGCACCACGCCTCAGCTGCTCGAGGCGCTGCGCCGGCTGTCGGATGCCGACGGCCGCGATCTCGATTCCCTCGTCGGCGCCGCCGAGGTCGCGAGCAAGCTCGGCGATCGCGAGCAGGCCCTGCAGATCCTGTCGGGTGTGCTCGGCCGTGCGACCGCCGCGTGGCGCGGCACGGCGAGCGTGAAGAGCGCGCGCTCGGTCGACGCCGTCGCGAAGTGGGCGATCGACGCCCTCGTCGACCTGTACCGCACGGGCGGCCGCGCCCGCGCTGCGGTCGATACGTTGATCGAAGCGGCGCGCCTGCCGTTCGATCAGAACACGCGCCGCGACATGCGCCTGCGCGCCGCGCAGCTCGCCACCGTCGAGCTCGGCGACAACTCCGCGGCGATCGACATGTACCGCAGCGTTCTCGCGCAGTCACCGAACGACCTCGAGGTGATCGAGCGCCTCGCGCACCTGCTCGGGCTCGAGGACAGAGTCCCCGAGCTGCTCACGCTGCGCCAGATCCAGCTCGGCCTCGAGACGGATCCGGACCGCAAGCTGATCCTCCGCCTCGAGCTCGCGAAGCTCGTCGGCATCGTCGAGGAGCGCGGCGGCCGGCTCGATGCCCTCAAGGCGAACCTCGAGGAGAAGCCCGGTCACGACGCGTCGATCGACGCCGTCGCCGAGCTGCTCTCGAGCAAGGGCCAGCACCGTGCACTCGCCGATCTGCTCGAAAGTCAGGCGAACCGGCTCGAGACCGGTGGAGACACCGCGCGCGCCGCGAAGCTGTGGGCCCGCTATGCCGGCGTCGCCGAGACCGACACGAAGGAAGTCGAGCGCGCGATCAGCGGCCACCGCCGCGTCGTCGCGCTTGCGCCCACGAGCGACTCGCTTCGCGCCCTCGCACGCCTGAACCTCGAGCGCAGCCAGCCGGGTCAGGCCGTGCCGTGGCTCGAGAGCTTGCTCGGCACCGTGCCGCCCGCGGAGCGTCTGCTCGTCGTCTCGCAGCTCGCGAAGGCGCACCTGTCGGCGAACCAGAGCGACCGCGCGATCGCCGCGATCGAGGTCAACCTCGACGACAAGGAGTCCGCGATCGAGCTCCGCGCGCTGCTCGCGGATCTCTACCGCAAGGCGGATATGTGGGAGCCACTGGCTCGCCATCTGACGCGCTCGCTGCCGTTGCTGAAGGACGAGAAGCTCGCTCGCGAGTTCGCGCGCGAGGCGTCGACGATCTACCTGACGCGCCTCGGCTCGCCCGCGAAGGCGATCCCGGCGCTCGAGACCGCGCTGCAGCTCGATCCGACCGACAAGGATCTGCGCACCGCGCTCGCGATCGGCCAGCGCGTCGCCGGCAAGGTCGTCGAGGCGCGCACCGCGCTGACCGAGCTCATCAACGACTTCGGCCGCCGCCGCTCGCCGGAGCGCGCTGCTCTGCACGTCGAGCTCGCGCGCGTCGCGCAGGCCGAGGGCAAGCTCGACGAGGCGATGAGCGAGATGGAGGCGGCGTCGAAGATGGACGTCTCCAATGCGGCGATCCAGAAGGAGCTCGCCGAGATGGCGCGCACCGCGGGTCAGCTCGACAAGGCCGAGCGCACGTATCGCGCTCTGCTCCTCGTCGTGCGTCGCCAGCCGCCGGGTGATGACGAGGCCGCCGTCGGCGCCTCGGAGGTCCTGTTCGAGCTGCACGCGCTCGCGAGCTCGCGTGGCGAGGCGGATCAGGCGAAGGAGCTCCTCGAGTCCGCGATGGAGACCGCGATCCAGTCGGACTCCGAGGTTCGCCGTCTGCGCCGCTCGCTGCTCGCCCACGATCAAGGCGAGCTGCTCCTGAAGGTGCTGACGAAGCGCCTCGACACGAACCCCGAGCACCAGAGCCAGGCCCGGCTCCTGTCCGACATGAGCGAGACGCTCGACTCACTCGGCCGCGGCCAGGAAGCACTCGATGCGTTGATCAAGGCGATCAATGCGGCACCGAACAAGACCGAGCAGCACGAGCGCGCGAGAAGCCTCGCGAAGAAGCTCGGACTGACCGCGAAGTTCGTCGAGGCGGTCGACCAGGTCGTCGACAAGCTCCGCCGCAAGGACGATCCGCCGCTGATCGCGAGCCTCCTGATGCGCGCCGGCGAGGCGCTCGAGCAGGACGCGAACGATCCGCGCGGTGCGCAGGGTCTCTACCGCCGCGTCGAGATCCTCGGCGAGCGGCTCGCCGAGGCATTCTACGCGCAAGCGCGGGTCGCCGCCGCGCTCGGCGACACCGCCGAGCAGGCTCGCACGCTCGACAAGATGTTCGAGCTCGCCGGCACCGACGCCGAGCCGACACCGGCGCAGGTCGATGCGCTGTATCGACTCGCGGAGATCTTCCTCTCCAGCGAGGCGCGTCGGAAGCAGGGCTTCGATCTGCTCGAGCGCGCATTCCAGGCCGAGCCCCGCTGGGGTCAGGCCGGCCGCCTGCTGAAGGCCGCCGCCACGCACGACGTGAACGACGAGAAGGTCATGGCGATGTACGAGCGCGTCGCGCGCAACGGGGGAGATGGCGAGCTGCTGCTCGACTTCCTCGAGCGCCGCGCGGGCCAGACGGGCGCGAGTCCGGCGCAGATCCGCGAGGCCGTTGATCTCGCGATCGAGCAGGGCCAGGAGCAGCGCGCCGAAGCGTTGCTCGTCCGTGCCGTCTCTGCGGCACGCGACACCGTCGAGGGTCTCGGCTCCGCTCCGTGGGCCGTGCTCGCGCTCGCCGAGCGTCGGCTCGCCGCAGGCGACCTGACGCAGGCCCGCGACCTCACCTACGAGATCGCACCGATCGCTGCGAACGAAATGCAGGAGCAGGTCGATGGTCTCGCGATGCGGATCGCGACGCGCGCGCTCGCGCACCGCAAGGTCGACATCGCCGCCGAGGTCTACGAGTTCCTCCGCGAGCGCAAGCCGGATGATCGCGCCGTGTGGCAGCCGCTGCTCACGATCTATCGCGAGATCGGCGACGGCGATCGCCTCGGCTCGGTGATCAGCTCGACGCTCCCGAACCTCGTCACGCCGGCCGAGCGCAACGCGCTGCGGCTCGAGCACGCGCGGTTCTTGATCGAGAACCTGAAGCGTTACCACGACGCGCTCGACGTCCTCCGCGATTGCCTCTCGGACGACGCCGACAACCTCGAGGCCGCGGAGCTCTACGAGTCCACGCTGCGCCAGCTCGGCGACGACGATGGCATCGCGGAGTTCCTGTGGTCTCGGTTCGAGGATGCCCAGCGCCGCGGTCACCGCGACTCGACCGTCGATGTCGCGCTGCGCCTCGGAGATCTCCTGCAGAAGACCGAGAATCCCGACGCCGTCCGCGTCTACCGCGCCGCGCTCATCATCGCGCCCGACGATCGCGAGATCCTCCGCCGCGTCGTGGCCGCGCTCGGCGAGGGCGACAACCCGCGTGAGGGCGCCGTGCTCATGGAGCGCTTGCTCGCGGTGGAGACGCCCGAGCGCGCACCGGAGCTCGCCGGCAAGCTCGCGACGATGTGGGAGGCCGCCGGTGATGCGCGCGGCGTCCAACGCACGCTCGAGCTCGCACACGGCTCTGCGCCCGACGACAAGGCGATCCAGGATCGCCTCGAGAAGTGGTATCGGGACAACGAGCTGTGGGGAGAGCTCGCCGAGCTGATGACGAAGGATGCCGAGCGCATGGCCGATGGTCCTGCGGTCGAGCGCCTGCGTCAGGCCGCCGCGACGTACTCCGGCCAGCTCGCGCAGCC
>JACCRC010000430.1 GCA_013813765.1 Deltaproteobacteria bacterium
CCTCTGCTCCGTGCCTGCCCGCCTTGGTGTAGTTCCTCTTCGACTGCGGGCTTTTGCGCTTGCGGCGTTGCGCGATCGAGGCGCGCGGGCTGCGCGGAACGCAGCGCAGTGAGGCGTTCACGGCAGCGAAGCGCGATACGCCCCGCGGGACATAGGACTAGTACTCGTAGCCGACGGCGAGCTGGATCTGCTGGATCGAGTCGCTCGCACCGGTGGCGCGCATGTCGCCGATGGGCTCGGCGGTGATGTCCCAGGTGTAGCTCGTCAGCGAAGCCTCGATCCGGCCGAGCAGGGCGCCCCTGCGCGCGTTGACGCCCATCGTGAACCGGAAGCCCGAGGCGTCTGCCTTGGGGAACCGCTCGGCGAGCTTGCCGCCGCTGGTGACCACACGGTTCTCGAGGCCGAGATAGGGCTCGATGAAGTCGAGGATCACCGACGCACGAAGTCCAAGGCGCACGGACTTGTAGTCGACGTCGGGGAGCAGCGCGACATCGTTACTCATGCCCTCGAACTGGAACTGATCGCGCACGTAACCGATGCCGCCCTCGGCGGTGAACATCTTCGCGATGGTGCGGCGGTAGCGCACGCTGAATTCCATCGACTGCCAGAACGTGTTCGTCGGATTCATGATGCCGTTGCCGGTCACGTCCTGCGAGTTCACGCCGAACTGCAGGCGGGCGAGCAGCGAGAGCCCGCGCAGCGGATCGACGCCGGCAAGCTCACCGGGCCACAGCTCGATCAACGGGCCGGCGAGGACCTGACCGCCTTCCTTCTCCGTGCGCAGCTTCTGCGTCGACCCGCTGTCCACGCCGGTGTAGTTGAACTGGCGGAAGCCGATGTCCACGGCCGCGCTCGCGAGGATGAACCGATCGCGCTTCTTCTTCGGCGTCGTCGACTTCGTGACGCCGCCGCCATCGCCTCCTCCTCCTCCGTCGCCACCGCCGCCGCCGTCGCCGCCGCCGCCGAGCGCGACCTGCTTCGGCGTGACCTCGGTCTCCGCGCCCGTCGTGACCTCGACGAAGTCGTCGTAGATGGTCTTGCCGTTCAGCGTGACGACGACATGGTGCGACTCCTCGGTGGTGTCGACACGCACGGGCGCCTTGCCCTTGTCGACATCATCGACCGTCACGGTCGCACCGGCCGGTCCATCCACCACGATGGTGCCGACGGCCGGCACCATCTTCACCGCGATCTTCGGCACGCGGCCGCGCTTGGGCACGACGAGCGCCTCGAACTTGGACTGGTGGTTCGCGAGCTCGATGATGACGGTGATCTCGCCGGGCGGCGCTTCGATCGTGCACGGGGTGCCCGGGCATGCGGGCCCGGACTCCTTGTCATTCAGGTACACGCTCGCGCCCGCGGGCTCGCTCTCGACCGCGACCTTGCGACCGGATCCTGCGTCGGCAACGCCGACCCAGATCACGACCACGGCGGTGGCGACCACGGCCCGAATCATCGCGGTAATGATAACCTCTGCCTCCCGAGGTTCCCAGTCGAACCCACGGCGACGGCCAGATGTGCGCGATGACTCGCGTATGCTGGACGGGTGAGCAGAGCCTGGTGGATCGCCGTCGCGCGGCTCACGGCGCTGGTGGTCTGCATCGGCCTCGCCACCACCCGGCTCGGGCTCGTCGCGCACGAGCTCGTCGGTCACGGCGGCGCGACGGTCGCGGTCGGCGGGACCGTGCGCGAGGTGCACCTCTTCTACTTCGCGGGCGGCTGGATCCGGTTCTCCGCGCCGCAGGGCGGGCTCGTGATCGCGCTCGGGGGGATCGTGGTCGAGGCCGCGGTCGGGATCGCGCTGTGCCTGGTGTTCGCGCGGCGCACGACGCTGGGCGCTCGGATCACCACCGCGATCGGCGCCGCGCTGGTGCTCCACGCGAGCTGGTACCTCGCGACCGGCACGTGGCACGGCTACGGCGACGGCGTGCAGCTCCATCGCGATCTCGGCGACGCGAAGTGGATGGTCGCGATCCCGGTGGCAGCCGTCACGATCGCGGCCGGGTACCTCGGCGCACGTACCGTGCTGAGTGCGCTCGCCGCGACGCTACCGGGCGGAGCACGCGCGCGCGTGGCGGGGACCGTGATCGCGCTGATCGTCGCGGGTGGTGTCCAGGCCGCGGCCGCCGTGGGCGAGGTCATGATCCGGCGCGACGCCGCCTACGGTTCGGTGATGAAGCCCGAGCGACAGCGGCGGATCGCGGGCGACCTCGCGCGCTGGGAGGCCGAACAAGCGCAGCGCGGCGCGGCGCCCACCGAGCAGCAGCGCGCGCAGCTCCAGCGGGAGCTGGCGGCTCGTCACCGCACGTTTCCGCTCGCGATCGTGCTCGCGATCCTCACCGCCATGGCGATGGTCGCCGGCTGGGTGCGTGCGCAGCGCGCCGAGGACGGGCCGGTCGGGAAGGCGCTCCTCGCGCGGTGTGCGGTCCTCGCGGGCGGATCGATCGCACTCGTGATCGCGCTCGACGCGGCGTTCCACTAGTATCCGTCGGCTGATGGAACGAAACGCGAAGGGCCTACTCGGCGGTGGGCTGCGGCCAAATGACCCGCGGCGGTTTCTGATCGAGGCGATGATCGGCGCGATGCACGCGGATGGCTCCATCGATCCGCGCGAGCTAGCCGTGCTCGAGAAGCGGGTCTCGGGCCATCCGTTGTTCGTGGGCCTGGGCCAGCCGGCCGCGAAGACCCTGATCGATCTCTCGCACGACGCGATCAAGTTCGCAGGCAGCGCCCTGGCGCGCACGCCTTCGATCGCGAAGGGCTTGCCGGCGCGCATCCACCGGCTCGCGGCCTACGGCATGGCCGCCGAGGTCGCCGCGGCCGACGAGGCGATGCACGCGGGCGAGCTGTCGTTCCTCGAAGCGCTGCGCATCGCGCTGCGGATCAGCTCGCTCGAGTCCGGCCAGATCGTGAACGCCGCGCGGTCGCAGCAGCTCACCGAGTTCCTCGACGATCGCTACCTCCGCGTCAAGAACCTGATCGTCGTCGCCGCAGAAGTCTTCGCACTGCGAGCACTCGCACGCGGGCTCGCGAACGACGAACACCGGTTCAAGGTCCGAGACTTTTTCTCTGCGATCCCGGATCTCCAGCTCACGCCCGACGAGCTCGACTCCGAGCTCTATCGCGCGTTCCGCCGTCCGCGCGCGCCCGATGCGCAGGTGTTCGGTGAGCTGTCGCGCGTTGCTCAGTCACTGCCCGATCCGGTCGATCGCTACTGGATGGTCATCTACACGCTCGTCGCAGAGTTGCCGGCGACGGTGCCGAGCTGGCGCGTGCTCCCGTTCATCGGCGTGATGCAGGCTGCGTTTCAGATCACCGACACCGATATGGAGCTCGCGGTGGTGGATGCGCTGACGTTTCCTGCGGCGATGCCGCGGCCGGGATGACATGCACAATGTCAACACGAGACGCGCGTGATCGAGGTGATCGCCGTGTCTACGAATTCCTTCGCTCGCCATGCGATCGCTCCCGTGCATAATCGGGACGCAACGCCATGACGTCCGAAACCATCGAGCTCGTCGAACGCGTCCGCCGCCGCCTGCGCGAGCACGAGAATCCGTGCGAGATCGCCGGCCCGGTTTCCGAGTCCGCGATCAACGCGGCCGAGGAAGCGCTCGGAGTCACGTTCCCTCCGTCGTACCGCACGTTCTTGCGCACGTTCGGCGGGATCGCGATCCCGGCACACCTCGGCATCGTTCATGACTTCGTGGGAGTGACGAACGGCGAGTCGTCCGATGTCGTGAAGCGAACGCTCGAAGCGCGCGCCGAGCGCAAGTTGAACGAGAACCTGATCGTGGTCGGAATGGGCGCGGGTTATCAGGAGTGGTTCTGTCTCGACGTCAGCCGCACCGGGCCCGACGGCGAGGCGCCCGTGCTGATGTACGACGCGCGCGACAACGCGCTCGATCAGCAGTTCTATGACGACTTCGGGCAGATGCTGGAAGAGGTGATGGGCTTCGTGGCCGATAGCCTCGAGCAACCACTCGATTGATCAAGGTTGTCACCGAGGTGTGACGGTCTCGACAACGAGCTGCTGCAAGGCCCGGCGAGCCGGGCCGCGCAGCACCGCCGGAGGCGGTGCGTAGGTAAGCGTCAGGCGTTTTCCGTCGACGGCGGCAGGGCGCGTGATAGGGTCCGCGACCCTCATGCGACCCCTGACTTATGCGCTCGGCGTTCTGTTCGTCCTCGGTCTCGTTGCCTGCGGAGATGACGCTCCGGGTCAGGTCGACGCCGGTGTCGATGACGCAGGACCTGATGGACCAACGACCACCGAGGTCACTTGCGAAGTGTTGCCGCCGGTCACGAGCGGCACCTGCTCGATCACCCCCGGCAGCGCGAGCAAGCTGATCAAGGGCCAGGTGCTGACGCCTAACAAGGTGTTCCATGGTGGTCAGGTCGCGGTGGATCCGCAGGGCTCGATCACCTGTGTCGGATGCGACTGCGCGCAGGGCGGCGAGACGGTGATCTCGTGCCCCGACGGCGCGATCTCGCCGGGCCTGATCAACACGCACGACCACATCACGTTCACGCAGAACAATCCGTACAACGACACCGGCGTTCGTTACGAAGATCGCCAGCAATGGCGCAAGGGGCTCGACGGCAAGCCGAAGATCGCATCGTCCGGCGGCGCGAGCGCGGACCAGATCCGGTGGGGCGAGCTCCGCTTCCTGATGGGCGGCGCGACCTCGATCGTCGGCTCCGGCGGTCAGCCGGGCCTGTTGCGCAATCTCGATCAAGCTGCGAACCAGGAGGGCCTGAACCAGAAGGCTGTCAACTTCGACACGTTCCCGCTCGACGATTCGGGCGGCACCCGCCGCACGGGCGACTGCAACTATGGCGGCATGCCGACGACCGCCGCGAACATCGCGCAGCACGACGCGTACGAGCCGCACACCGCCGAGGGCATCAACGCGACGGCGCGCAACGAGTTCCAGTGCCAGAGCTCGGATGCATTCGACACGAGTGCGCCCGGCACCTCGAACAACATCACGCTCGGCAAGACGGCGATGATCCACGCGATCGGTCTGCAGCCGGCGGACTACGGCACGATGGCCACCGCGGGCACCGCGCTGATCTGGTCGCCCCGCTCGAACATCACGCTGTACGGCGAGACCGCGCGCGTCTCCACGGCGGCGCGGCTCGGCGTCGAGATCGCGCTCGGCACCGACTGGATGCCGACCGGCTCGATGAACATGTTGCGCGAGCTCGCCTGCGCCGACGACTTCAACAAGAAGTACCTCGATGGTTACTTCACCGACGTGCAGCTCTGGCAGATGGTCACCGTCAACGCCGCCTCCGTGAGCGCGACCGACGACGCGATCGGTCTGCTCGCGCCCGGCAAGGTCGCCGACATCTCGATCTTCACGCGTCACGACAAGCCCGGTTATCGCGCCGTGATCGAGGCGGAGCCGAAGGACGTCGCGCTCGTCATGCGCGGTGGAAAGGTCCTCTATGGAGATGACGCCGTCGTCACGGGCTCGACGATGGCCGCGTGCGACGCGGTCGACGTCTGCGGCGTCGCGAAGAAGGTCTGTCTGATGGCCGAGGTGGGTAAGACGTACTCCGCGCTGAAGACTTCGGCCGGTGTGAACACCTATCCCGCCTTCACCTGCGGCGTTCCCATGAACGAGCCGTCGTGCACGCCGAAGCGCCCGACCGCGGTGCAGGGGTCGACGATCTACACGGGCGTGGCGACCGCCGAGGACAGCGATGGCGACGGCATCCCGAACACCGCCGACAACTGCGCCAAGGTCTTCAACCCCGCGCGCCCGGTCGATACCGGCACGCAGGGCGACGCCGACCAGGACATGCAAGGCGATGCGTGCGATCCGTGCCCGCTGAACGCGAACACCACCACGTGCACGCGGGTCGATCCGAACGACCGCGACCAGGACACCGTGCCGAACGCGACCGACAACTGCCCCGACGTCGCGAACACCACGCAGACCGACGGCGACATGGATGGCAAGGGCGACGCGTGCGACGTGTGCCCGATGGCCGCGAACCCCGGTTCGAGCGGCTGCCCGACGACGATCTACGCGGTCAAGAGCGGGATGGTCCCGCCCGGTACGAACGTGCGCATCGTCAACGCGCTCGTCACGGGCAAGGGCTCGAACGGCTTCTTCGTCCAGACCAAGATGGGCGACGCCGGCTACATGGGCGTCGATCACTCCGGCCTGTTCGTCTACACCGGCACGATGGCGGCGACGCTCGCAAACGCGACCGTCGGGGCGCGCGTCTCGGTCGACGGTGCGGTCGCGAACTTCCAGGGGCAGCTCGAGCTCGACGTCGTGACCGCGGTGACGCGGACCGCGGTCGGCCCGGAGGCGTTGCCTGATCCAGTCGCGGTGACCTATGCCGAGGTCAAGACGGGCGGATCTCGCGCGCTCACGCTGGAGAGCGTGATCGTCTCCCTCGGTGCCGCGACGGTGACCGCGCAGAACGCGATGTTCGGCGAGTTCACGCTGACCTCCGGCGCGGACTCGCTGATCGTCGATGACCTGTTGTTCGCGACGACGCCTCTTCCGTCGGTGGGTCAGGCGTTCACCGCGGTGCGGGGCATCCTGACGCTGCGGAACATGGTGTCGAAGCTGGAGGTTGCCAGCGCCGCGGATCTCACGGCCGGCGCACCGGGCCTCGCGTCGTTCGGGCCGGCGCTCAGCTACGCACGCGTCGGGGTCACGAGCGGTGCACCCACGTTCCCGACGCCGCTCACCGTGACGCTGTCCGGACCGGCGCAGGGCAACACGCCGGTGACGATCGTCTCCGGTACGCCCGGCTCGCTGACGGTGACGAGCGTGACGGTGCCGAACGCCATGACGTCGGCGACGGTCAACGTCACCGCGGTCGCGCAGGACGCCAGCGTTCCGGTGATGGCGATGCTCGGCGTGCAGACGCTGACCTCGAACGTCCGCGTGCTTGGTGCCGCGGAAGCTCCGCAGACGGTCACGATCACGCCGACGAGCGCGTCGGTCGCCGCGGGCGGCTCGACGCAGCTCACGGTCACGCTGGATGTTCCGGCGCTGGCCGCGACCACGGTCAACCTCTCGGTGAACCCGACAAGCGCCGGCACGCTGCCCGCGAGCGTGGTGGTGGCCGCGAACGCGTCGAGCGCGACGTTCACGTACACCGATACCTCCGCGGCGGGCACCGCCACCATCACCGCCACGTTCGGCGGCAGCATGGCGACGGCGACCGTCACGGTCTCCACCGGCGCGAACCACCTCGTGATCAACGAGGTCGACTACGACAACCTCAGCACCGACAACGCCGAGTACATCGAGATCTACAACCCGTCGACCGCGGCCGTGCCGCTGACCGGCAAGCAGATCGTGCTGATCAACGGCAGCGGCGGCACGACCTACGCGACGATCAACCTCGGCACCGGCATGCTGGCGGCCGGCGGGTATCTCGTGATCGCGGGCGCTAATGTCACGGTCCCGACCGGCGCGACCAAGGTCGACCCGGGCTGGACCACGGACGAGATCCAGAACGGCGCCCCCGATGGGATCGCCCTGATCGACAACTTGTCGCAGACTCTGATCGACGCGCTGTCCTACGAGGGTGCGATGACGATGGTCGACATCTCCGGGTTCCCCGCGGAGGTCTCGCTGGTCGAGGGCACCGTGCTCCCGGGCACGGTCCTGGATTCCAATACAGCGGATGGTTCGCTGTGTCGGTCTCCGAATGCCCAGGATACCGACAACGCCGCGGCCGACTGGCGGTTCTGCTCCTCACGCAGTGCGGGCCAGGCGAACCCGTAGAGGTTGTTGTATACCTGCCTCCCTATGACCTTCTCCCTCGAAAAACAGGGCATCTCCGTCAACGAGATCTATCGCAACCCGTCTCCCGCGTTCCTCTACGAGGCGGCGCTGCGATTCGAGAAGGGCTCGACGATCTCCGCGACCGGCGCTCTGATCGCGTACTCGGGAAAGAAGACCGGCCGCAGCCCCACGGACAAGCGCGTCGTCGACGAGCCGGAGGTTCGCGATGACGTGTGGTGGGGCAACGTCAACATCAAGCTCGATCCGCAGAGCTTCCTGATCAACCGCGAGCGCGCGATCGATTACCTGAACACGCGCGAGCGGCTCTACGTGATCGATGCGTACGCGGGCTGGGATCAGAAGTACCAGCAGAAGATCCGCGTGATCTGCGCGCGCGCCTATCACGCGCTGTTCATGCACAACATGCTGATCCGCCCCACGCCGGAGCAGCTGGCGTCGTTCGGCGAGCCCGACTACGTGATCTACAACGGCGGCGGGTTCCCTGCGAATCGCCACACGGCAGGCATGACGTCGACCACGTCGATCGATCTGTCGTTCGCCCGCCGCGAGTTCGTCATCCTCGGCACCGAGTACGCCGGCGAGATGAAGAAGGGCGTGTTCACGATCATGAACTACCTGATGCCGAAGCAGGGCGTGCTCTCGATGCACTGCTCCGCCACCCAGGCGCGCGACGGTAGCGACACGTCGGTCCTGTTCGGTCTCTCGGGCACCGGCAAGACCACGCTCTCCGCCGATCCGAAGCGGCTGCTCATCGGCGACGACGAGCACTGCTGGACCGATCAGGGCACGTTCAACATCGAGGGCGGCTGCTACGCGAAGGTCATCAAGCTCTCGAAGGAGCAGGAGCCCGACATCTGGAACTCGCTCCAGTTCGGCGCGATCCTCGAGAACGTGAAGTACGAGGAGCAGACCCACCGCGTCGATTACGACGACACGTCGCTGACCGAGAACACGCGCGGAAGCTACGTCCTCGACGCGATCCCGAACGCGAAGCTCCCCGCGGTGGGCGGTCACCCGAAGAACGTCATCTTCCTCACCGCCGACGCGTTCGGCGTGCTGCCGCCGGTCTCGAAGCTGACGCCGGGGCAGGCGATGTACCACTACATCTCGGGCTACACGGCGAAGGTTGCGGGCACCGAGGTCGGCGTGAAGGATCCCGAGCCCACGTTCTCGCCGTGCTTCGGCGGTCCGTTCCTCGTCTGGCACCCCACGAAGTACGCCGAGCTGCTCGCGGAGAAGCTCCGCAAGCACGGCGCGCAGACGTGGCTGGTCAACACTGGCTGGTCGGGCGGCGCCTACGGCGTCGGCTCGCGTATCAAGCTGAAGTACACGCGCGCGATTATCGACGCGATCCACGCCGGCACGCTCGCGGAGCAGCCGACGGCCGAGGATCCGGTGTTCGGCTTCCAGGTGCCGACCTCGTGCCCCGAGATTCCAGCGGAGATGCTGCAGCCGCGCAACACGTGGTCCGACAAGGCCGCGTACGACGAGAAGGCGAAGAAGGTCGCGGGTCTGTTCAAGGACAACTTCAAGAAGTACGAGGTGCAAGCCTCGGCAGAAGTTCGCGCCGGCGGCCCGAAGCTCTAGCGTCGAAGCTGGCAACCGCGTGAAGAACGCGTGAACAGGCGGAAGCTGCCGCCTGTTGCCCGCGGCGTGGTCGAACCACCTCGCTAGTCTGCGTGGACATGACGCAACGCGCGCTGGTGGCCTCGCTGATCCTCGTCCTCGTCAGCCCGGCGATCGCCGACGAGCCGACCTCGCTCCCGAACCACACGATCGATCGCCGTCTGACCGGCGGTATCACCGGCGTCGCGACGGGCCTCGCGCTGGTCTCGCAGCTGATCCCGATCCGGTCGCGCGAGCTGTGGAACGACGAGATCACGGAATTCGACGAGCGCGTGCGCGACAACTTCTCGCGTCGCGCGGCACACCTCGCCGACGGCATGCTCGGCCTCTCGATCGCGGCGCCCGCGTTCTATTTGACCGGCACCACGATCGACGACGTCGATAGCGACCGGCTGATGATCTACGGCCAGAGCGTGGCGGTGAACACGCTGCTCGCTGGTGTCGTGAAGCGGCTCGTGCAGCGGCCTCGGCCGTACATGTACTCGAAGGATCCCACCGTTCAGAAGTACGCGCGGGGCGAGGGCGACGACGCGTACCTGTCGTTCTATTCGGGGCACTCCGCGATCGGCTTCGGTGCCGCGACGACCGGCGCGTACCTGCTGGGCGCATCCGGTGCGAGCCGATGGGCGCGCACGGCCGCGTGGAGCGGCGGCTTCATGGTCGCCGCGGCGACCGCGAACCTGCGCGTCCGCGGCGGCAATCACTTTTACTCCGACGTGGTGATCGGCAGCGTGATCGGCCTCGCCGTTGGCTATGCGGTGCCCGCGATGCACGCCGATGGCACGCCCTACCGGCCGTCCGGCGAGGAGGTGCTGGCGGGCGCGGCGGGGATCCTCGGCGGCATCATGCTGTCGAGCCTGCTTCCGCTCGAGAAGCGGACCAGCGAGCTCGATCGCGGGACCGGCCGCGTGCACAACGTCCATCTGACGGCGATCCCCGTCGCTGGGGGCCTGGGGTTCGGGATCGGCGGCGGGCTGTGACGGCGCTGCCCGGGTGACATGCGCCACGTCGCAAGGCTGCCAATCTGGCACGCGACCGGTGGTTTGTTGATGATGTTATCTGCGCGTGATAGCAACGGTTGTCGTCGGTGGACCGGCGGCCTCACCCTTGCAATCGAGCAGCGCGATGTCGAGGACGCGATCCGTTTCTGTATGCGTAGCCCTCGCGGGGCTGCTCGTCGTTGCGAGCAGTGCGCAGGCGGAAGGCATGCTGCCCAATGGCGCGGAGCTCACGTTCGAGCGCCTGAGGATCTTCGAGGGCGGCGCATTCAAGGAAGCGTCCACGCCCGACGCGCTCCGGCGGTACCTCAACCAGGCTCACTGCGTTTGCGCGGCCGCCGGCCTCGGCACCGAGACCGAGGTCGAGTGGGAGATGAAGCTCAGCGTCACGACGCAGACCAGCCGGCCCGCGTCGCTATGGGTCGGAACGACCTGCAACGATGACGTCAATCGGGTGAACACCTGCCGGCAGGTCAACTCGATCTCCGACATCGATAGGCTTGCGACCGCGCCCGAGTTCTTCAAGTGGAACCTCTCGGATCTGATCAACGGCGTCAGCACCACCAACTCGTGCGCCTCGGGCAACGAGAAGGCCGCCGCGTGGGTGCTCGTCGATAGCAGCGGCGACGGCACGCCGGACTACATCACCAGCAAGGAGCTCGGCGCCGGGGATGTCACGAAGATCGACATCACGCCGCCACCGATGCCGACGAACTTCGTCGCGGAGAGCGCCGAGGGTGGCGTTCGCATCTCGTGGTCGGTCCCCACGTCGAACATGAACGACATCTTTCACTATCAGGCGCTCTGCGTCGGGCCCGACGGGCTCGCCGTGAAGTCGAGCCCCGACGCGCCGAAGTACCAGACGGCCGCGTCTCTGTGCGAGGCGACCACCACCATCGATCTCCCCGCGAGCCCGATCGACAGCGATGGCGAGGCCGTCACCCTGCCTCCCGAGCTCGCGACGCTCGACTCCGCCTTCATCTGTGGCACCTCGAGCGAGGCCACCGCCGACGGCATGCTGATCGATGGCCTGAAGAACAACACGCCGTACAAGATCGTGCTGCTCGTCGTCGACAACTACGGCAACGTCGCCGGTACGTACTTCGACAAGACGGTCACGCCGCAACCGGCCACCGATTTCTGGGAGGACCTCCACGATCGCGGAAGCGACGTCGAGGGCGGCTTCTGCCTGCTGGCCGAGACCTACGGCAACAACTCGCCGCTGACGAATCTCCTGCGGGCATTCCGCGACAACACGCTCGGTGGTTCCGGCGGCGCGATGTCCCGTGCGTACTACGCCACGCTCGGCAAGCTCGGTGGGCTCGTCCGTGGCTCGCTCGCGCTGCGGGTCATCGCCGCCGTCGTGCTGTTCCCGCTCGTCGCGCTCGCGCTCGCGTGGCACTTCCTCTCGCTGCCCGGCCTGCTCGCGCTGATCGCGCTCGTGTGGCTGTGGCGCAAGCGCCGCATGCTCGTCCTCGCACGGCTGGCGCCGGCTGCGATCGCTGCGTGCGCCGTGATGGCGCCGACCGCTGCAAGCGCGCAGGCGCCGGCACCGTACTGGGACGGCACGAACAACGACGAGTCGGTCGAGATCGACGACAAGGATCTGGTGACCTGGCACGTCGGCGTCCGCGTCGGCCCGTACTCGCCCGATATTGACGAGCAGTTCGGAATGACGCCGGGCCCGTATGCCGACATGTTCGGCGGCGATCGCTACACGCCGATGATCGATATCGACCGGATCCTGTGGACCGGCTTCGGTCAGTTCGGCGTCGGCGGCTCCATCGGTTACATGCAGAAGACCGCGAAGGCGTGGGCCGACGGCTCCGTGCCCGGCGATCCAATGCGCATGCGCTCGCCCGGCGACGAGAACACGTTTCGCCTGCTGCCGCTCGCGCTCACCGCGACGTACCGCCTGACGTGGTTCGACGAGGAGTTCGGCGTGCCGATCGTTCCCTACGTCCGTGGCGGCCTCGCCTATTACATGTGGTGGGTGCGCACGAATGGAAAGACCGCGGCTGCATGCTGGGACGGCACGCACACGCAGGGCTGCGACGCAGATGATGGGCTCGGTGCCTCGCTCGGAGTCGTCGGCTCGATCGGAATCGCGATCCGCGCGGAGCGGATCGATGCTGCTGCGGCGTCGTCGATGAAGCAGGGCGGCATCCAGCACGCAGGCTTCTACGGCGAGCTGTCGATGGCCAAGGTCGACGGCTTTGGCTCCTCGACGAAGCTCTCGGTCGGCGACGCGACCTGGTTCGCCGGCGTCGACTTCGAATTCTGATCGCTAGCCCTGGCTGGTGTCACTTCGCACGGATGCGCTCGAAACCGTGGAGCAGCGCGTCGATCCCGAGCTCGAGCTCGCGATCCGGCGACCACTTTTCGAGCGCACGCTGAAGGTGCGGTCCCGGGATCGGCGCGGCCCCAACAACCGCGACCTCGACGCCGGACGTCCACATCACGTGGCCGATGACCAGCTGCGAGACGAGCTGCACGATCGACAGCGCATCGAATGGCTTGAACCCGGCATGGACGAGCAGGTTCACATAGAGCTCGAGCTGCGCGATCGCTGTCGGCGTCGCGGCCGGCCGGCTTGCGAACAGTGGGACCGCATTGGGATGCGCGAGCAGCGCACGGTGCAGCGCGTGGGCCTGGTGGCGCGCAAACGTCTGCCAGTTGCGGCTCGCCGGCGGTGGATCGAGCGACGTCAGGATCCGTTCGTGGATGCCGTCGAGGAGCGCAGCCTTGCTCTCCACGTGGTTGTAGAGCGACATCGCCTCGACGCCGAGCGCGGCGCCGAGCTTGCGCATCGACAGTGCGTCCATGCCCTCCTGATCGAGCAGCGCGACGGCGGCATCGAGGATGATCTCACGTGAAAGCGGCTGCTTCCGCATCCGGGCTTGACAACTTACAGCATAAGCTTACGGTGTAAGTCTATGATGCGAGAGATCATCGATAGCCTGTGCAGCCCCGCGTGTGCGGGGCGCCGTCCCGGAACACCCGAGGTGACGCCGCGCGCCGTGTCGTGGTCGCCGGGTTTCGCCACGCGGGTCTCGATCCCCACGAACAGCGCGTCCCCGGATGTGGCGGCGCCAATGTCCTCGCAAAGATCCGCGGCGATATCGACCGCTACGTGCTCGTCGGCGCGCACTTCGATCACCTCGGCCGCATCGGCAACGACGTGTTCTGGGGCGCCGACGACAACGCGGCCGCGGTCGCTGTGCTCATCGAGGTCGGTCGCGCGCTCGCCAACGAGCACAGCGGCCGCGGCGCGATCATTGCCGCGTTCGATGGTGAGGAGCCACCCCACTTCATGAGCGATGCCATGGGCTCGCAGGAGTTCGTGCGCACGAACAAGGATGTGATCGACTTCATGGTCTGCATGGACCTCGTCGGTCATCGCTTCGGTCCGTCGCTCGTGCCCGACGAGGTCGGCGCGTCACTCTTCGCGCTCGGCTCCGAGCGAAGCGAGGGCACCTACGACCTGGTGACGTCGCTCAAGCGCGCCGAACCGGGCGTGATCGTGCGGCCCGCGGACGCCGAGATCGTCCCGCCGTTGTCCGACTACGGCGCGTTCTGGGACCGGCGCATTCCATTCCTGTTCCTCAGCGCTGGCCGGTCGCGCGTCTACCACACACCGGAAGACACGCCCGACAAGCTCGATTATCCGAAGATCGAAGCGACCGCGCGCTGGCTCACGCGCTTTGTACGCGCCGCTCGCACGCGCCCGCCAACGCGGTTCATCGACCGCAGCTTGCATCGGGGAACACTCGACGAGCTCGCCGAGGTGATCGGTGCACTCGCGCCGTTCAGCCCGATGGCCGTCGGCGCCCGCAGGCACATCGACGAGCTGCTGCGCGCGTGTGATCGCAACGGCGACCTGCCGGCGAGTCACGCGGACGCGATCGCGTCGCTTGTCGACGGCCTCGAAGCCCACCTGCAGTGACCTGCTCGAGCCCTAGCCCGCGGGTTGCAACGCTTCCGGGGGTTGCCGAGTCCAAGCCACGTGCGCACCTTCGCCGTGACCGCAGCCGTCTCGCTGCTGGTCCACGGCGCGGCACTCGCGTGGGTGATTTCCGTCGAGAAACCCGAGCCTCTGCCCGTGGTTGCGGCGCCGGTGATCACGGTCGAGGACACGCTCACGATCGTGGAGCTCTTGCCCGATCCGGTAGTGGCCCCGCCGGTGGTGGTTCCCCAGCGTGGTGGTGGCACCACAGTCGCCGCCGATGGCACACCCCGCCCGGGCAGGGCCGCGATCTCCACGGGAGCGCGGGGGACGACCGAGACGGCGCCGGTGACCATTCAGCCGGTCGAGCCCCCGGCGGCCCCGCCGGAGAAGCCGCCGCAACGCCGGCTCGGGATGCGCACCGGTCCGCAGCTGACGACCGTCGCCGAGCAGCTGGCGACGCTCGCGCTCGCGTACCCTGATTCGCGACCGCTGCCCGACTATCCGGGCCAGCGCTCCCGGCAAGCGCTCGAGGTCGCGAAGGCGCACGGCGATCTGGAGGGCATCGTCGCCGCGCGCGAGGCGATCGCGGCCGAAGAGCTGAAGGCGCAGAAGGACGGGACGTTCACCTCCGACAAGACGACGTTCGTCGCGAAGGTCGACAAGGACGGAAGGGTCAGCTTCAAGGACAAGGCGAACCTGAACGTGAAGGGCTTCCACGGGACGTTCGACGCGACCGACTGGGCGATGCGCGCGCAGGGCATGGATCCGTACGCCGCGGAGAAGCTGGCGTACCTCGATCGCACGCGCGACCAGCGCGTCGAGATCGGGAAGGCGCATCGCAAGCAGCAGCTCCGCCAGAGCGCGGGGCTGATGCAGGCGAGCCTCGACCGCGTGTGGCAGTCGACGCGCGACGCCGCGGCGCGGAAGCAGGCGATCTTCGAGCTGTGGGATGAGTGCGCGGAGAGCGGCGAGCCGGAGCTCGTCGAGGCCGCAGCGGAGGCGCGTGCGCTGCTCGTGCGGTTCGTGCACGTGAAGCTTCCGGCCGAAGCCAGATTCACCGCCGACGAGCTCGCGCGGCTGAACGCGAAGCGCCGGTCGAAGACCGCGTTCGATCCGTACCGCTGATCTGTGGTACGCCGCGGGCATGCGCTACTGCCTGGCAGTCTCTTGTGTCGTCGCCGCTGCGTGCGGCGGCGCGAAGCCCGCGACCACGATTCCGGCTCCGCCGACGACGCAGGTCTCGATGGAGCCCGAGGTCCTGACCGCGGGCACGGACCCGACGAAGGACACTGCGTCGGTCGTCTCCGCGAAGGCGACGAAGGTCCGCACCGTCGAGGGAATCACCGAGTACAAGCTCGGCAACGGACTTCAGGTCTTGCTGTTTCCGGATCCGACGCAGTCGACCGTCACGGTCAACATCACCTACCTCGTCGGCTCCCGCGTCGAGGGTTACGGCGAGACCGGCATGGCGCACCTGCTCGAGCACATGATGTTCAAGGGCTCGCCGCGGCACCGCAACGTGCTGAAGCTCCTCGACGAGCGCGGCGGTCAGGCGAACGGCACGACGTGGACCGATCGCACGAACTACTACGAGACGCTGCCCGCCTCGCAGGAGAACCTCGACTGGGCGCTCGACCTCGAGGCTGATCGCATGATCAACGCGACGATCTCGCCCGATGATCTCAAGACCGAGTTCTCGGTCGTTCGCAACGAGTTCGAGATGGGCGAGAACCAGCCGCTCGCGATCCTCGAGGAGCGAATCGTGTCGACGGCGTTCCTCTGGCACAACTACGGCAAGAGCACGATCGGCTCGCGCGCGGACATCGAGAAGGTTCCGGTTCCGGCGCTGCGCGCGTTCTACGAGAAGTACTACCAGCCGGACAACGCGATCCTGATCGTGTCGGGCAAGTTCGACGATGCGGCGGCGCTCGCGAGCATCGAGAAACTCTACGGATCGATCCCGAAGCCGTCGCGCGTGCTCGGCCAGTCGTACACCGTCGAGCCGGTGCAGGATGGCGAGCGCTCGGTCACGCTGCGGCGCAATGGCGACATCAACGCGATCGGCGTCGCGTACCACACCGTGGGTGCGGCGTCCCCGGACTATCCGGCGATGGACTGCGCGCTCGACATCCTCGATCGCGAGCCGTCCGGCCGCCTCTACAAGAAGCTCGTCGAGCCCAAGCTCGCCGCCACCGTCAACGCGAACCAGTCGATGTTCCGCGATCCGTACCTCGCCGTCGTGATGGCCGAGGTTCGCGATGCGAAGAACGTCGACAAGGTCGAGAAGACCCTCATCGCGGAGATCGAAGGGCTCGGCAACGGCAAGCTCGACGAGAAGGAAGTCGAGCGCTGGAAGGTCGCGAGCCTCAAGGAGATCGAGCTCGCGATGGCCGACAGCCAGCAGCTCGCTGTCGTGCTCTCCGAGTTCGCGGCCCTCGGTGACTGGCGCACGCTGTTCCTCCTGCGCGACCGGGTCAGCACGGTCACCGCCGCCGACGTGCAGCGCGTGGCGAGGCAGTACTTCAAGCAGAGCAACCGCACCACCGGCCGGTTCATCCCGACCAAGGATGCCGATCGCGCGCCCCTGACCGAGACGCCCGACATCACGGCCGCGATCAAGCCGTACGAGGGTGGCACCGTGAAGGAGCAGGGCGAGGTGTTCGCGGCGACGCTCGACAACATCGAGGCGCGCACGAGCCGCAAGCAGCTGAAGGGCGGCATCAAGGCCACGCTGCTGCCGAAGAAGACGCGCGGCGGCAAGGTGGAGCTGCGGCTTCGCCTGCACTGGGGCGACGAGAAGACGCTGCAGGGCAAGTCGATCGCCGCCGACCTCGCATCATCGATGCTGGCGCGCGGCACGACGAAGAAGAGCTACCAGGAGCTGCAGGACCTCGAGAACTCGCTGAAGAGCCAGATCTCGATCATGGGCGGGCCGGCCGGCTTCACGCTCAGCATCGAGACGTTCCGCGACAAGCTGCCCGCCGCGCTCGACCTCGCTGCCGAGATGCTGCAGTCGCCGAGCTTCCCCGAGAAGGAGCTCGAGATCGTGAAGCAGGAGCAGCTCGCGGCGCTCGAGCAGCAGCTGCAGGATCCCTCGGCGGTCGCGTGGAACACACTCGCCCAGCTCGTCACGCCGTGGCCGAAGGCCGATCCGCGCTACCCGTGGTCGGTGGCCGAGCAGATCGAGGCCGTGAAGAAGGTGAAGCTCGGCGACATCAAGGCGTTCTACCGGGACTTCGCCGGCGCCGGTCACGCCGAGCTGTCGGTCGTCGGCGACTTCGATGCCGCCGCGATCAGCGCGCAGACCGAGAAGCTGTTCGGCACCTGGATCTCGAAGGCGCCGTACAAGCGCCTCGACAACAAGGTGTTCGGCGTCGCTGGCACCACGAAGTCCGTCGAGATCAAGGACAAGGAGATGACGTCGCTCTCGATCATGCACGACCTCGCGCTGCGTGACTCCGATCCGGACTACGCGGCGTGGGAGCTCGTCGGGCAGATCCTCGGCGGCGACACCGGCGCGCGCATCTGGATGCGGCTGCGGGAGACCGAGGGCCTCTCGTACGGTGCCGGTGCGTGGACCTCGGCGGGCGCGCTCGACGAGGCTGGCACGTTCGGCGCCTACGCGATCGTCGCGCCGCAGAACCTCGCGAAGGCGAAGGCGTCGATGCTCGAGGAGATCAACAAGATCACGAGCGGCAAGGTCACCGACGCGGAGCTCGCACGCGCGAAGGACGCGTGGCTGAAGGCGCAGGACACGAACCTGTCGAACGACACCTACGTCACGAACATGCTCGCGACGCACTCGTATCGCGGTCGCACGACGCAGTGGGAGAAGGACGTGCGCGCGAAGATCTCGGCCGTCACCGTCGCGGACGTCGAGCGCGTGGCGAAGAAGTACCTGAATCCCTCGAAGCTCGTGATCGTGGACGCCGGCTCGAAGCCGAAGTGAAACCACGCGCCGGCTGCATGCATCGAACTGCCATGGCGACCTGGCGGGTCGTTCGGCAGGACGACAACGGCAACTGCTTCGTGATGGCCGTGGGTCTCGAGCAGTGCGAGGCCGAGGACATCGCGCGCGCGTTCGAGGCGCACGCTCACAAGCAGGCCTACTTCGTAGAGCAGGAGCTGCCGCCGCTCAGTGTGGATCGGTCGTTCCGATCCCCTGGAACGTGACGCCCTTCGGAAACGCGACGGCAACGACCGCCTTCCAGTCCTTCGCGCCAAGTGGGCGCCGCGCGGCGCGCAGCGTGGTGCCGTCGCGGAACACCACGACTTGATCCGGCGTCGTCGCGCCGGGCGGCGTCACGCGCACCGCGAACAGGATGTGGCCCTGGTAGTCGCCGGTGCGATCGCGCGCGGGATAGGTGTCTCCATCGAACGTGCGGTTGCCGGTGACGCGCTTCGCCCGGCCGAGCGGATAGTGCGCGGTGATGCCGCGATTGTTCTCGACGACGCCGAGCTCGAGGACGTCCTCATCGGTCGTGTGGAGGACGACCCAGACCTCGCCGAGGTTGCGGCTCTTCTTCGGCGCGGGCCAGGTCGTGATCGCGGCGAGCTCCGCATCGGTGATGGTGGTGTCGATCTGCTCGATCGGCGGCGGTGGGTCCTCGCCCGGGATCGGGACGGCACCGGTGGCACGCTCGGGCACCTCGGCGAGATCCGGCTGATCGACCTCGGGCACGGGTGCGGGGATGGCGAGCACGACGGGCACGGGCGCCGCGGCCGGCGCTGGCGCCGGACGGGCTGGCTTCGCGGAGCTACCGCATGCAGCGAGGAGGGTCGTGAGGAGCAAGGCGCGCATGCTCAAGAAACGCAGTGCGGCACGCGCCTATTCGGAGTACCGCGCCTGGGAACCGAGCTCAGCGGCCGAGCGCGCGCGCAGCGATCGCAGCGAACACGGGCGCCGCGACGGTCCCGCCGGCGCCGGCGACACCGTCCACGCCGACGAGGATCACGAAGCGCGGAGCATCGGCGGGCACGATGCCGACGAAGCTCGCGTAGTGCGACTTGGCCGTGGAGGTGGGCCGCGACCGCGTGGTGCCGGTCTTGCCGGCGACGCGGACGCCCTCGATGCGAGCCGCGCGACCGGTGCCATCGGCATCGCTGGTCACGCGCTCGAGCAGCGTGAGCATCGACTCTGCGGTCTCCGCGCGCATCACACGGGGGCCGCTGGGCGAGTAGCCGCTGTTCGCGAACGCAATGTACGCGGTGGCGACGTCGAGGGCGGACGTGCGCGCTCAGCACTGCCGTGCCCGAATTCAGCGCAGAGGCACACGCGTGCTCCATCACAGCCGCGAGTGCGGTTACCCCACAGCGCGCACCCGAAACTTTCTACGCAACCGCCGCGAGGCGCGGCCGATAGGCGCCCGCACAGGAGGTCACTCGTATGAATCCCGGAATCGCTCTCGTCATCATGCTTATCGGCGCTGTCATCTCGGCCACCATTGCTTCGGGGAAGAACCGCAGCGTGGGCGGCTGGGCCGTTCTCGGCGCGCTGATGCCGCTCATCGCGGCGGTACTCGTCAGCTGCCTGCCCGCGGAACCGAAGGCGAAGGAGAGTGGAGGTGCCTGAGGCTCAGCGCTTCGCGCGCTTCGCCGCTGCGAGCGCGCTACGGATCTCGCGAAGCAGCGCCATCGCGCGCTCCTCGGCGGCGGGGTCGCGTCGGCCGCCCCACTCGGCGGCGTAGTAGAGCTCGATCAGCTCGCCGAGCTGTGCAGCGGCCGGGTCACCGCGCTCGGTCATGCGCACCGCGAGCTCGCGAGGTGTCATGCCGCTGTCGCGCAGGATGCCGGCCGTGTGCAGCGCCTTCGCGGCGGCATCGTAGGTCTCGGCCACGGTCGATCGGTGACGGCGCGGATCACGCCCGGCGATGAGCGGCTCCGCACCACGGCGCCGGCGGCGATACCACCAGACGGCGGGAATCCCGAGGGCGATCAGGCCGACGGGCCAGCGCTCGAGCGTCCAGTCCTTGGCCGCGAGCGCGCCGCGCTTCACGGCGAGCGCAGCGTCCTTGATCGCGCGGCCGATCGACTTGAACAGCGCGAGCTGGCTCGCGAGGTCGTACTCGATCACCCACTTCGACCACTGGAATCGCAGTGTGTCGACGAACCGGCCGAGCTTCGCGCGCCAGCCGGTGCCACCGCGGCCGAGCTGGTCGATGTCCGCGGGCGGCGTGGGATCGAACGTCACCCAGCCGACGCCGGGGAAGTAGACCTCGTCCCACGAGTGCGCGTCGCCCGCGCGCACCGCGACGTAGCCCTGGTACTCGTTCCATTCGCCGCCGAGGAAGCCGTTGACGTTGCGCACAGGGATGCCAGCGGCGCGCGCGAGCACCGCGAACGCCGAGGCAAAGAACTCGCAGTGGCCCTTCTTGCGATCGAACAGGAACCAGTCGATCGCCTCCTGGCTGCCCGGGTCGTCGAGCACGAGCGTGTAGGTCGCGTTGGTCTCGAGCCAGCGCTCGATCGCGCGGGCCTTGTCGTAGTTGTTCGTGAGGCCGGCCGTGATCTCGAGCGCCTTCGCCTTCGTGCGGGCGGTGATCCGCGGATCGAGCTGATCGACGTACGCACGCTTGTAGGCCGCAGGTATCGGTCCGTTCGCCGCGCGCAGCACGTCGGGCGGCGGCGGCTTGATCTCCGAGTACACGGTGTAGTGAACCGTGCTGCCGTGGTGCAGCCGGACCTCGTCGTTGAACTCGATGGGCATCTTCCGCGGCCGCATCACGTGCGGGTACTCCACGATCCTCGGCAGGCCGGCACCGAACAGCACGTCGGAGTCGAGCGGCTCGAGCCAGATCTCCTGCTTCACCGTGCGCGCGGCGAGCGCGTCGATCTTTGCGACCGGCAGGGCAGGGCCATCCCACTGCAGGTAGCGACGATCCACCGTCGTGGACTGCTCGAGGGTGAACTCCGTCCGCGGCGCGATCGCGGAGCGCGTCCACTTGCCGTCGGTGTAGTTGTCGAACGCGACGCCGCGCCAGTGGATCCCCGGTGCATCGCGACTTCCGAACTGCTTGTCGACCTCGACGCGCATCACGACCGTGGAGTCGTTCTTGATCACACCGTGCCCGCCGAGCTTCACGCCGTCCGAGAAGCCGGCGAGCGTGAGGCCGCCGCGCGACTTGAGGAAGAACCCGATGCCGACGCGGGGCAGCGCCAGGAACACTGCCGCGGCTGCGAGGAACACACCGAACGAGAGCAGCCCGGTGCCGAGGAAGAACCGGCCGCCGACGATCCGTCGCGAGTCGAGGATGCGTCGAACCTCGACGCGTTCGCTCGCGCGATCGGCGGCGTGCTTGACGAGCAGGTTGTCCTCCATCTCGCGGCGGAGATGGAACAGCGTCATCGCCCACGTCGTGGTGATGACGAAGCCGAGGAAGCACAGGCCGTACCCGAGCTCGGGGTTCAGCACCGAGCCGGCCACGAGCATCAGGAACGCCAGCAGGTACATCTGCTGCCAGTCCCGGGCGGACTTGCGGTTGAACGCCTTCGCGACCATCAGCCACATCAGGAACTGTCCGCCGACGCCGAGGAAGTCGCCGGTGACGATCGCCGTGAGCAGCGCGTACGCGAGGGCGAACACGTTCGCGATCGTCCACGCGAGCGCGAACCGCTCGTACCGGATCCGCGGCGGCTCCCACCACCACGACAGGACCAGCATCACGAGCCCGCCGAACGACAGGAGGGGCGGCAGCGCACCGCCGGTGGTCATCGCGAGGTACGCGAACGCGACCATCAGATAGCTCGCGGTCTTGTGGGCGACGGCGAACCTCATACGTCCATCACCGTCGTCGCCGCCGGGCGGTTCTCGGCCGCGACTCCGCGCGGGATGACCAGCACGCTCTCGACCTTCGGCGGCAGCGCTGGCAGCGCGACGTCGTCGCCGACATATGGCAACAGCGCGAGCGCGCGAGCGATCCGCGCCTCGTGAATCCGGCCGACGCCCGCGGGCACGTGGAGTCCGCGCGCGCACAGCTCCACGGTCCAGCCGACCTCGAGGTACGACGCGGCGAGGCCCGCCGCCACGCTGATCGCGCGCTCGACAGCGGAGACCGCGGCCTCGTGCGCCGGTGTCATCGCGCCGTCCTTGACCGCATCGCGCACCCCCTCGGGCAGCGCGTTGTCGACGCAGACCACGACCTTGCGCGCGAGCTCGTCCTCGTACTCGCGCACGAGCAGACGGCCGGTGCGCGCGCTCGATCGCCAGTGAATATCGCGGCGGTCATCGCCGGAGCGACGCTCGCGCAGGCCGTGAAACTCGCCGCGCCGGCCGAGTCGATCGGCGGTGCTCTCGCCACGGCTCGTGGTGCGCGGCGGTGGACGCGGCACGTTGATCCGCGCGGGATACACGAGCACCTCGAGCGGCGCATCGACGTCGCGCGACTTGCGGAACAGCGCGAACGGGAATTTCGTCGCGATCCGGTAGCCGGTCAGCGTGTAGAGGCCGCGGCGGGCGTAGGTATGTCGATAGCTCGTTCGTTGTGACTTCCCGGCGGGGATCTTCAGGAAGTAGCAGCGCTTGTCGATCGGCGTGGTGCCCGTGAGGTCCTCGACCTCGATCGAGAACGAGGCGCGATTCGGCTTCTTGTTCGCGATCACCACCTCCATCAGGAACGGCTCGCCGGCGTGCACGCGCGGAGGAGGGCGGCGCGAGACCTCGAGCTTCTTCAGCGTGAGCTCCGACAGCACGCCCGACGCGATGATGAAGCTGAGCAGCCAGCCGAGGATGAGGTAGAGGAGGTTGTTACCGGTGTTGATCGCCGCGAATCCGACTCCGACGGAGAGCAGGACGATCAGCCGGCCCTCGCGCGTGAAGCTCAACCGACGCGGCGGCCGCAGACGACGGCGAAGGCGCGTCCAGAACCCCATCGCGAATCAGGTCGGGACCGGGATCCGGGTGACGATCTCGGTGATGATCCGCTCCGCATCGGAGCGCAAGCGGCCGAGCGAGTCGTGACTCTGTGCGAGCACGAGGCGGTGCGACAGGCACGGCACCGCGAGCGACTTGACGTCGTCGGGCACCACGAAGTCACGGCCGGCCGCGAGCGCCGCGCCCTGCGCCGCGCGGTACCACGCGAGGACGCCGCGCGTGGACACGCCGACGGAGATCGCCGGATGACGGCGAGTCTCCTCGACGATCGTCATCGCGTAATCGACGAGCGCATCATCGACCCGGATCGTCTCCACGCTGTCCTGCAGGCTCCGCACCGCGGCGAGGTCGACGACCGGCGTCAGTGCCAGGACCGGATCTCCGCCGGCGCGCGTCCGGACGAGCTCGCGCTCGATCGCCCGACCCGGATAGCCGATCGAGATGCGCAGGAGGAACCGATCCATCTGAGACTCGGGCAGCGGATATGTGCCGTAGTGCTCGGACGGGTTCTGCGTCGCGATCACCATGAACGGCGTGTCGAGCGTGTGCGTGGTGTCGTCGATCGAGACCTGGCCCTCGCTCATCGCCTCGAGCAGCGCCGACTGCGTGCGCGGCGTGGTGCGGTTGATCTCGTCCGCGAGCACGACGTTCGCGAAGATCGGACCCTTCTTGAGCTCGAACACCTTGCCGTGCTGGTCGTAGATCGACACGCCGACGATGTCGGATGGGAGCAGGTCGCTCGTGAACTGGATGCGCCGGAACGCGCCGCCGAGCGCAGCCGCGAGCGCGCGCGCGAGCGTGGTCTTGCCGACGCCCGGGATGTCCTCGATCAGGAGGTGGCCGCGCGAGAGCAGCGCGATCACCGCGGCGCGGATCGCCTCGGGCTTGCCGCGAACGACCGTACCGATCGCATCCTCGAGCTTGCGTACCGCGCCGATGTCGGTCGACGAGATCGGGGCAGGGGCCGGCACCGCGGGCATCTCGCGCCAGTATAGCCCGCCGAAACGACGAAGGGGACACCGACACGTCGGCGTCCCCTGGCTGCCAGAATGGCGCTGGAATCAGCTCAGTCGCGGCTGTTGAGCGACATGAGCAGCTGCAGCACGTACCAGAACAGCGTCGCGATCGTCGAGAACAGCATCAGCGACGCGGCGACGTACCCGGTCGGTGGGAAGTGCGCCATCACCAGACTCGTCTGGTAGAGGATGTAGCCCGCCATCAACAGGATCATGATGCCGGCGAAGATCGCGCCGAGGTGGAAGCCGAACAGCATCGACGCGAGGATCACGCCAAGCGCTGCGAACGAGCAGATCGCGAGCGCGCCACGCATGAAGGAGAAGTCCTTCTTGGTGAGGAACACCGTCAGCGTGAGGCCGATGAAGATCGCGAGCGTGATCACGACCGCCTGCAGCAGGATGGACGCGGCCTGACCGCTCATGATCACGCGGACGCCGTCGCTCCCGAAGATCTGCTCCGGGTTGCCGAACTTGAGCATCAGGATCCAGATCATCGGCTGCAGCAGGATCGCTTGCGCGGTCACCGCGACGACGAGGCCGAGGTACTGGAGGCCCTTGGACGTGTTCGAGCGGGCGAGCTTCTCGGCGACCCAGCCGACCACCATGAACAGGACCAGGATCATGATCCAGTTCCAGCTGCCCCTCAGCGCCCAGGCCGAGAACTTCAGGCTGGTCTCGGTCATGTACATGAGCATGCCGGCCGTGATCGCGGCGAACGCGATCAGAGCGACACCGAGGTGCGCGTACGTCTTGCGCAGGAACTGAACGCGGTCGCTAACGCCCAGCGTTGCGACGGCGCCTTCGATCGGACGAGCGGAACTTGCAAGTGCCATGGCTTCCCTCTCCAGCGAGATTTGCTGGAAGATCTGTACCACGGATCATGTGACGAGCCACAACACCAGCAGGGAGGCCGCCAGCGACGGAATCGTGACGATGAACCCGACGCGCACGAACGTGCGCAGGGGGACCGAGATGCCCTGGCGGCGCAGGGCGTGCAGCCACAGAAGGCCGGCCAGCGACCCGATGGGCAAGAGGCGCGGTCCGAGGTCTCCGCCCACGAGAGCCGCGAACACGTACCTGTCGGGCCACCCCTCGAGCGCGAGGGAATGCAGCAGCGCCATCGGGTGGTTACCGATCAGCGCGGAGCCCCCGGCGGCGACCCCGGCCACGCTCGCGAGTGGAGCGGGCGTCTCGGTGTAGATCGCCGCCAGGTTCTCGGTGAGGCCCGCCCGCGCCAGCGCCGTGGCCAGGACCAGCACGCCAAACAAGAACGGGATGAGCTCCCAGCTGACCCCACCGGCGATCCGCCGCAGCCAAACCCCAGCGTGCAGTGCGACCGCACACGACGCGACCGCCGCCCCCGCCGCGATCGGCCAGATCGGTACGCCGAGCGCCGCGAGAACCGGATACG
>JACCRC010000446.1 GCA_013813765.1 Deltaproteobacteria bacterium
CAGCAGGAATGACTGACCGGGGGCGTACGGGCGATAGCTCTTCACCCACCGATTCGATCAAAACCGGATCGAGAAGTCCATCCGGAATCGACGACCTATGGTCTACAGGCTCCTAGGCGCCGCCGAACGTGCGATCGCGGCCGGTGCGCTTCGCCTCGTAGAGCCGCACGTCCGCGCGCGAGAGCAACTCGGTGCCGTCGACGCCGTCGACCCCCAGCTCGGAGATGCCGGCGCTGAACGTGTACTTCGGGAGGTCACCGAACTCGCGTGCCCGGAAGCCGGTGCGCACCTCCTCGAACACCCGCACCGCCGCGGCGGTGTTCGCACCGCGCAGCACGATCAGAAACTCCTCGCCGCCGTAGCGCCCGATGTGATCGCTCGCGCGAAAGCGCTGCGTGAGTTGCTTCGCGAAGTCGCGCAGCACGGCATCTCCGACGAGGTGGCCGAGCTCGTCGTTCACCTTCTTGAAGTCGTCGAGATCGACGAGCCCGATGCAGAGCCGTTCCCCCGCGGCGACCGCGCGATCGATCGCCTCCTGCAGCAGCTCGAGCACGTGCCGGCGATTGAACAGGCCCGTGAGACCGTCGAGGATCGCGAGGTCGCGCATCTTCGCCTCGCTCGCTCGCAGCGCACTCTCCGTGCGCCGCTGCGCCGTGATCTCGCGAAAGCTCCACACGCGGCCGACGACGACCTTCCCCATCAGCTGCGGACGGCTCGAGCGCTCGAACACGCGCCCGTCGTCGAGCTCCAGAACATCGACGGTCTCGCCCGCCTCGCCGGCGAATGCCTCGTTCGCCTGGGACGCGAGCCCGGACCCCGAGGTGCGCGCTGCGATGTGGCCCCTGACGCCGTCGAGCGAGCGCATCGCCTTTGCATCGAGCTTCCACATGTCGAGGAAGCGCTGGTTGTACGCGAGCACGCGCTTGTCGTCGGAAGCGAGAATGCCCTCGCCCGTCGACTCGAGCGTGGCGGCGAGCAACGCCTCGCGCATCGCGCGGTTCTTCAGCTCGAGCGTGAGCGATGCGAGGCTCGCGAGGAACGCCGCATCCTTCCGCTCGCCGAGCCCCCACACGCGGGGACCACCGACGTGCTCGTGGCAAAGGACCCCGACGAGGCGCAGGCCTGTGCGAATCGGCGCGTCGAGCATCGAGCCGATGCCGAGTGGCGCGAGGTAGGTCGCGGAGAACTCGGAGGTTCGCGGATCGGTGTGCGCGTTCTCGGCGGCGATCGTCTCCTCCTCGAGCATTGCGGCGAAGTACGCCGGGAAGTCGCTCGCGGTCAGGACGGTGCCGCTCGAGTGCCGGTTCTCCGCCGCCTCGAACAGGTCGACGCACGTCATCTCGCTCGCGTCCTCGGCGAGCAGCCACACGCTCGCGCGTGCGGTCTTCAGTGCCCGCGCTGCCGTCTCGGTGATCGCACGGATGGCGCCGTCCGGATCACCCTCGTAGCGCTTCCAGATGCGAGCCAGCTCGGCAATCGCATCGGGGGACTGCATCTGCGTCGCAGTGGACACCGCCAGCCAGTCTACTTCTTCTCGATCACGGCGCGGTGCGGATACAGCACGATCTCGATCCGCCGGTTCGCGGCCTTGTTCGAGCGCGAGACGGGCCGGTACTGGCCAAACGCGAGCGCCGCGAGCCGCGACGGATCGAGCTTCGCGGTGTCCTGCAGGTAGTGGACAACGGTCAGCGCTCGCGCGGCCGAAAGCTCCCAGTTCGTCGCGAACTTGATGACAGGAGGCGCGGGCTTCGGCGGCGGCGGTCCTTTCGCCGGCTTCTTCGGTGCGGGCGGCGGCGGCGGCACGAAGATCGGTGTGTCGTCGGTGTGCCCCTGAACCCAGATCTGCTTGTCGGGCATGTCCTTCAGCGCCGCGGCCACCTTCGCGAGCACTGCCTTGCCGCGATCGGTCAGCTGATCGTCCCCGACCTTGAACAGCACCTTGTCGACGAGCTGCAGGCGGATCTCGTCGCCTTCCCGCGAGACCGAGCCTGACGACTTGTCGACGGCGGCCTTGAGCTTGGCCTGGACCGCGTCGGCTTCCTTCGCCTTCTTCTCCGCATCCTTGGCCTTGTCGGCGAGCTGGGTCTGCGCCTTCTTCGCCAGATCGAGCTGCGTCTTCAGTTCCTTTTCCTTCGCGGACGCCGCCGAGGTCTGCGTCGCGAGCTCGTCGGCGCGCTGCTTCTGCACGTCGGCGGCCTTCGCCGATTCGGCCGCCTGCTCCTCGAGCTGCGCGACGCGTCCGTCGGGCTTGATCGAGGGGCGCACGAGGAACCCGAGCACCATGCCGGCGACCAGCGCGCCGCCGGCGATCAGCGGGAGCTTCTTACCGCGAGATCCTTTCGGCATCCGTGGCTCGCTCTGTCGGCGCGGCTCCGGGACGGGGAGCTTCGGGTACACCAGCACGCCACTCTCCGTCGGGTCGCTCTTCGAGCCGCGCGGCATGCCGGTGATGCTAGCGCGTTTTCAGTCGCCCATTGCAGCGCCGCCGCCGCGTGGGTCCGCGGCCCCTTCCCATCCCGTCGCTGTCCGCACGATCGCGTTGGCCGCGCCGAAGCGCGTTCCCTGCGTGTAGTCGGTGGCGTAGCCGAGGGCCTTCAGCTTGTCGTCGGTCTCCTTCGTGACCGAGTCGTCCTCGACGAACAGCTTGTCGGGCAGGTGCTGCTGGTGCACGCGCGGGAGTGCGACCGCAGCGGCGACGGGCTTCTTGAAGTCGAGGACGTTCGAGATCGTCTGCCACACCGCGGTGATGATCCGTGGACCGCCCTGCGCACCGACCACCATCACGAGCTCGCCCTTGTCGTTCTCGATGATCGTCGGCGACATCGACGACAGCATGCGCTTTCCGGGCTCGATCTTGTTCGCCGTGCCCTGCACCAGCCCGAACACGTTCGGCGAGCCGGGCTTCACCGAGAAATCATCCATCTCGTTGTTCATCAGGAAGCCGTGCACGGTGACGCGGGAGCCCCACGCCGTGTTGAGCGTGGTGGTCAGCGCGACGGCCATGCCCTGCCCGTCGACGACGGAGAGGTTCGTGGTGTGATCGCCTTCGATCAGCGCGGCGATGTCGCTCGATGCGCTCGCCTTCGGCGTGATCGACGCGGCCAGCTTGTCGAGGTACGCCTTCGACATCAGCCGCTCGATCGGCATGTCCTTCACGTACGCGGGATCGCCGAGCAGCTCGTTGCGCGCTGCGAACGCTCGCCGCCACACCTCGGCGAGGAGGTGAATGTGGTCGGCCTCGTGCCACGGAAGCTTGCCGAGGTCGGTCGCGTTCAGCATCCCCGCGGTCATCGCGAGCACGATCCCGCCCGACGACGGCGGCGGCATCGACGCCATCGAGTGGCCGCGATAGGTGACCCGCAGCGGCTCGCGCCACACGGCCTCGTACTTCGCGAGGTCCTCGAGCGTGATCAATCCGCCGCCTGCTTTCATCTCGTCGGCGATCGCCTTCGCGGTCTCGCCCTTGTAGAAGCCATCCGCTCCGCTGTCGCGGATCCGCTCGAGCGCCACCGCGAGCTGCGGGATCGCGACGGTCGAGCCGACGGCGCGCGGCACCCGCCCGGGAACCCAGATCTCTGCGGTCTTCGGATTCTCGAGCAGATCCTTCGCGCGCTGGAGGATCGCCTTCCCCGTGTGCTCGTCGATCGTGAAGCCGTCGCGCGCGAGCCTGATCGCCGGCTCCACGAGCTCCTTCCACGGCTTCTTGCCCATCTTCTGATGCAGCGCCCACAGCCCCGCCGGCGAGCCCGGCACGCCTGACGCACGGTGCCCGCGCAGCGAGTCCTTCGTCGGCTTGCCGTCCTTGTCGAGGTACATGTCCGCGGTCGCAGCGGCGGGCGCGGTCTCGCGGAAGTCGAGCGCGACGAACTTTCCGGTCGCCACGCGCACGAGGGCGAACCCGCCACCGCCGAGGTTTCCCGCCGTGGGATGCACGACCGCGAGCGCGAACGCCGTCGCGATCGCCGCATCGACCGCATTGCCGCCCGCGGCGAGGATGTCCTTGCCGACCTTCGTGGCCTGCCCCGCCTCCGACACGACCATGTACGTCTTGCCGGTGCCGGCGACGGCCGCGAGCACGTTGTCGCCCGACTCGGCGGTGCGATAGCTCGGGAGGTTCATCGCGTCGGGCGGCGGTGCCGGCGGCACATAGGCGCTGCCGCTCCCCGAACCCTCCTTGGGGGGCGGCGGCGCGCTGCGCGAGCAGGCGGCGAGCACGAGCGCGACGACGATCGACGGGACGATTCTCATGACGCCTACGTGTATACACTCGCCTCGGATGGCGAAGTCGCGACTGGTGGCGCTCGCGCTGCTCGCACTGGTCGCGTGCAAGCGGCACACGACCGGCGTCGCTGCATGCGACGATCATCTCGTGCAGCGGCGTGCGTGCGCGAAGCAGCTCGGCGGCGCGCTCGGCGATTCGATCGGGCGCGACGCAGATCGGCTCGAGCAGGTCTGGATGGATAGTGCGAGGCGCGGCGTGAAGGGCTGGAAGGACAAGTACGGGAACAAGTGGTGCCTCGCTGCCACCGAGGACGCCCGGACCGCATTTCCCGAGTGCCGCTGGTAGGACAGCGATGTCCTGCTTTGCCGGTTCGCGGGAGAACCGGCGGTCCGGGCCCGATCCACGCGGATCGCGCACAAGTCCGCGCGTGGCCTCGGAGATCCGGCCGGCGCGACCGCTGGCACCGAAGCTGCTGAAGGAGGAGCCATGCGCTCCTACCTCCTCGTCTTCCTCCTCGCCGCCGCGGGCTGCGGCGCCGACTCCGCCGGCGGTGCTTCCTCCCCCGATGACACCGGTGGGGGCGGCGGCAACGTCAGCTTCGGCGGGTCCCAGGACATCGGTGCGTTCCGCGCCGCGCTCGATCGCGGCGAGCTCCCGCCGGCCAACACGCTCGATGCGAATGGCTTCTTCAACGAACACTTCAACCAGACTCCCGGCGGCTGCGCCAACACCCTGTGCCTCACTCCGGGTCTGTCGGTCGGCCGCGACTGGCTGACCGGTCGGCACCAGGCGACGCTGCAGATCGCGGTCAACACGAACGTCGACCCGTCGACCTATCAGCGCCTGCCGCTCAACCTCGTGGTCGTCGTCGATCACTCGGGCTCGATGTCCGCCGACGGCCGCCTCGAGAAGGTGAAGGTGGGACTTCACACGCTGGTCGACAACTTGAAGCCCGAGGATCGGCTCGCGCTCATCTCGTTCGATGACGTCGTCACCACCGACGCGCCGTTCACCGCCGAGCTCGATCGCCCCCTGCTGCACGCCGCGATCAACCGGCTCGTCCCGCGCGGAGCGACAAATCTGTATGGGGGCCTCGAAGCCGGGTTCAAGCAGCTCGGCGAGTACCCGAAGAACGAGCGCCAGAACCGCGTGATCTTCCTCTCCGACGGTCTCGCGACGGCGGGCAACACCTCTCGCCCGGCGATCATGGAGATGGCGAAGGGTTGGATCGCGAAGGGCATCGGCCTCACGTCGATCGGCGTCGGCCGCGACTTCGACATCGAGCTGATGCGCGGCCTCGCGGAGAACGGCGCCGGCAACTATTACTTCCTCGAGGACGGTGCCGCTTCGAGCGAGGTGTTCACCGAGGAGCTCGACTTCTTCATGTCGCCGCTCGCGCTCGACATCAAGATCGAAGCGATCGCCGGAAAGGGCTGGACGTTCGATGAGGTCGTCGGCAGCCGCCTCTTCACGTCGCAGCCGACCAAGGGCTCGATGTCGATTCCCGCGGTGTTCCTCGCGAGCCGCGCGAGCCAGAACCCGACCGAGGGCCGGCGCGGCGGCGGCAGCATGATCTTCGTCCACCTCGAGCCGACCGGCGACGCGACGTCAAAGGTCGCCTCGCTCACGATCTCGTACCGCCCGCCCGGTTCGACCGAGCGCATCTCCGAGTCGGTCACGCTCGACTACGCGGCGGATCCGCTCGAGACGCCCGCCGATCCGTACCTCTCGGGCGCCGAGATGGCCGAGCGCTACGCGATGTACAACATCTTCCTCGGCCTCCGTCAGGCGACGAAGAGCTACGACGTCAACTGCGCGGCGCAGGCGCTGATCGCGACGCGCGCGAACGCTGTCGCGTGGAACAACCGCCACGAGGATCCCGACACCGCCGCCGACCTCGAGCTGATGGATCAGTATCTCGAGAACCTTCGCGACCACGGTGCGACCGCCGAGACACCTGCGACGCTATCGAGCTGCCCGCAGGCAGAGGATCCGTATTACCCCGAGGGCGGATACGGCTACGGCGACGACACCGCCGAGCCGGTGATGATGTGCTCGTCGAGCAAGGGCACCGCGGGCTGGCTCGTGATGCTCGGCGCGGTGCTGCTGACGATCCGCCGCCGCCGCCGCTGACCCTGCTATCTTTCGCGGCATGTTCGACCCTGCCGTGTTCGCCGCGCGCCGCGACGCATACATGCAAGCGATCGGTACGAGCGGTGTGGCGGTGGTGCGGTCGCTGCCGGAGCGGGTGCGCAACGGTGATGCGTTCCACCCGTTTCGCCAGCACTCCGATCTGTTCTACCTGACCGGTTTCGTCGAGCCCGACACCACGCTGATCCTCCGGCCTGGCGCCGAGACGGAGCGCGTGGTGATGTTCGTTCGGCCTCGCGATCCGGAGCTCGAGGTGTGGGACGGCAGGCGCGCGGGACTCGAAGGAGCGAAGGAGCGCTACGGCGCCGACGCCGCGTATCCCGCCGTCGAGCTCAACAGCAAGCTCGCCGAGCTGATCTCGAACACCGAGGAGCTCCACTACTCGCTCGGCCTCGACGACGAGATGGACCTCAAGATCGCGCACGCGATCGCACGCTTGCGCAAGATGGAGCGGAAGGGCCGCCGGCCGCCACGCGCGCTCGTCGATCCGCGCGCGGCACTGCACGAGCTGCGGCTGCGCAAGCGACCCGAGGAGCTCGCGGCGCTGCGCAAGGCATCGCAGATCACGAGCGAGGCGCACGTCGCGGCGATGAAGCTGGGCCGTCCCGGTTCCTTCGAGCACGAGCTCGAGGCGGTCATCAACTACACGTTCCGCAAGGCCGGCGGCTCCGGTCCGGGCTACACGACGATCGTCGGCGCCGGCGAGAACGCGACGGTGCTGCACTACATCGACAACCGATGCGCGATCGCAGACGGCGACCTCGTGCTCGTCGACGCGGGCTGCGAGTACGACCACTACACCGCGGACATCACGCGCACGTGGCCGGCGAACGGATCGTTCAGCGCGCCCCAGAAGAGGGTCTACGAGCTCGTGCTCTCGACGCAGAAGTCCGCGGTCGCGATGGCGAAGCCGGGCGCGACGCTCGACGAGATCCACCAGTTCTGCGTGCGCTCGCTGACCGAAGGCATGCTCTCCCTTGGTCTCCTGAGCGGAGGCCTCGACGAGCGAATCACGGATCTCTCGTACAAGAAGTTCTTCATGCACGGCACCTCGCACTGGCTCGGCCTCGACGTGCACGATGTCGGCGCGTACACGAAGGACGGCAAGGCGCGTCCGCTCGAGCCCGGTATGGTGATCACGGTGGAGCCCGGCCTCTACATCGCGGCCGATGCGGCGGATGTTCCCCCGGAGCTGCGCGGGATCGGCGTACGCATCGAGGACGACGTCGCGATCACCGCCGACGGCAATGAAGTGCTGACCGCCGCGTGCCCGAAGGAGCTCGAGGAGCTCGAGGCGATCTGCCGCGGTCGCGTCCGTCAGGCGTAGCCAATGTAGGCAGAGCGTGGGGGCGGGGGCTCCGCTCCACGTGATCGATCCCCAGGCAACACGCGCTAACCCCGCGTGTGCACGATGTGCGCAGAACCGGTTCCACTCGTCCTAACTATCGGTATGGTCGACGAAATCGGTCGACTTGCGGGGATCTGGGGACAACTGACCCGAGTGGCACATTCCGTGGATTTGTTCCGCACCATGCGAAGCAGTCTTCTGGTCGGCGCCCTCCTCCTCCTCCCCGCCATCGCCAGCGCGGAGTCGAATGCGGTGCGTTCTCTCAAGACCCCCGGCGCCGCCGCCTATGGCGACATCGTCGCCGGCAAGTCGACGATCGACGACCTGCAGTTCGCACGGCAGTACCTACCGCCCGTCAATCACCCCGGCGGCGCGACGGCACTCGCCGTCACCCGGACCATCTATCTCAACAAGAACGGCGTCACCCTCTCGCCGGGCAACAACGACGCGCGCATCAATCGCTCGACGCTCGCGCAGCAGACCACGACGATTCCGGCGTGGAACGTCAGCGCGACGACGTGGACTGCGACCGTCAACTGCATGAAGGAGCTGTTCGCTCCGTTCAACGTCGTCGTCACCGAGACCGACCCCGGTCAGACGCCGCACATGGAGGCCGTGTTCGGTGGCTCGCCCGGTCTGCTCGGCATGCCGAACGGCGTCGCCGGCGTGTCGCCCTTCACGCAGGACTGCGCGACGATCGAGAACTCGGTCGTCTTCACGTTCACGAACGTCATCCCCGCGGACCCCCGCCTCGCATGCGAGATCATGGCGCAGGAAGTCGCGCACTCGTACGGCCTCGACCACGAGCTGCTCGCGTCGGACCCGATGACGTATCTCAACTACAACGGCAACCGCTCGTTCAAGAACCAGGTCGCCTCGTGCGGCGAAGACGTGCAGCGCCCGTGCGGCATCAACGGCTCCACCTGCCGCGCGAACCAGAACTCGGTCGCGCTGCTCACGGATCGCCTCGGTCTGAAGACCGGTGACGTCACCGCGCCGACCGGCACCATCACCTCGCCCTCGACTAACAGCACTGTCCCGCCCGGCTTCAACATCTACGTCAACGCGGCCGACAACATGATGGTCGCCAGCGCGAAGCTGATGATCGACAACGTTCTCACCGAGACGAAGATGGGTGGCGGACCGTTCACGTTCACGAGCCCCGCGACGCTCACCGAGGGCCTCCACAAGCTCAAGGTCGAGATCGCCGACATGGCCGGTAACGTCGTGCAGACGCAGGAAGTCACCGTCACCGTCCAGCGGGGCGCGACGCCCCCGCCGGCACCGCCGGGCATGGGCACCGACCCGTCCAACCCGACCGGTGGCGAGGAGTCCGGCGAGATCACCGGCGGCTGCTCGACGAGCGGCTCGGGTGGCGGCCTGCTCCTCGGGCTCTCGCTCCTCGGCCTGGTGATCCGCCGCCGGCGCTGACAACAAGCACTCTAGTTCTCCCCCCAGAACGCCCGTAGCTGCTCGCTGCGGGCGTTCGCCTTTTCGGCTATACGTGCCGGCTCCATGTTGACCGGCAAGCAACGACGTCACCTCCGCGGCCTTGGCCACAAGCTCCAGGTCATCGTCCAGGTCGGCAAGGGCGGCGTCGATGAAGGCGTGGTCACCGCGATCGATCAAGCGCTCGCCGATCACGAGCTTGTGAAGATCAAGGTCGGTGAGAACGCCGAGCTCGATCGTCACCAAGCGGCGGAAGAGCTCGCGAAGCAGACGAAGAGCCAGGTCGCGCAGGTGCTCGGCAACACCGTGCTCCTGTATCGCGCGCATCCCGACGAGCCGACGATCGAGCTGCCGTAAGCGACGCGATCGAGCATCACCAGCCGACGTTCGAGCCGATCTCGAACAGGATGATGTCGGTGAAGTCCGCATCGCCGGTCTTCACGAGGCGAACGCCGGCCTGGAACTTCGCGTCGTGCCCGACGCCGTAGTAGCTCGCGGTCACCGCGATCTCCTGCTGGTCGCGCACGGTCTTCGCCTTCTGGCGTGGGTCGTTGACGTACGAGTAGCGCGCCGCGCCCTGCCAGTTCTTGTTCAGCATGTAACCGGCCTGCGCGTGAAACCCGACGAGCGACGTCTCCGCGTCGGTGATCGAGGTGTCCGCGATCGCTTCCTGATCGGTCATCGCGTAGACGCCGCCGGTGGTCGAGAAGCCCTGGGCCTTGACGATGTAGTCGGCCTGCAGCTTCTGGTTCGACTTCTTGTCGTCGTCGAAGTCGCCCTCGAGCCACGCGCTGAGCCCGACGCCGAAGCGCATCGGCCCACCCTCGAGGTCTGCCTCGGTGTAGCCCTTGAGACCGTTGCGGTTGATGCCGACGCGGCCGACGATCGCCGGGCGGAACTTCGTCGGCACGTTCGTGTTCGAGGTGGTGCCGATCGTGCCCATGCCGGTCATCGGATCGGTCGTGACGGTGCCGGCAAGCACGGGCGCTTCGCCGCGCCCGTTGAACACGCCGACGATCCACTCGAGATCGGGCGACTTCTCGTAGTCGTTGCGGATCGCGATACCCACATCACGGCCGGCGCCGAACGCGCGATCGGTGATCGAGCGATCACTGAGCTCCTGCCGTCCGCTCGACGTGATCTGCTGGCGCGAGAATGGCCGCTTCCATTGACCGACGCGGACCCACACGTCCTTCTCGAGCCGGACATCGAAGTGGATGTCGCGCACCGAGACGACGCCTTTGCCAAAATCGGTCTGCAGCTTGTAAGTCAGGTTCTTGCCGTGCAGCTTGCCGTCGAACACGAGGCGTGCGCGGCGAACCTCGAAGTTGCTGCGCCAGTCGACGATCCGATCGTCCGGATCGCCGGGGTTCGCGGCCGAGTTGCGGGTGATGTTGAGGTACGGCTGCGCCCGGCCGGTGATCTTCAGGCTGTACTTGCCGTCATCGCTGCGAATGAAGAAGCCACCGTCAAAGCCGGCGTTCGGCTTCTTCTCCTTCTCGGCCGGCTTCGGCTCCGGAGCGATCACGACGACCGGCGCCTCGGGCGGCGTCGGCGGCGTCGGCGGAACCGGCGGCTCGGCCGGCGCCGGCGCAACGGGCGGCGGCGGTGCGGTCGGGTCTGCGGGCTGCGCCACGGCAACAGTGGTGAGGAGTCCGAGACATGCTGTGGTGAGCAGAGATCGTTGCATTGCGTCTCAACTAACGCCCCACCGGTGACGGCGAGGTGACGCGCTTGCGACACGATCTACCTGCGGGAGGATCTCAGCGCTCGTTGCCTGGGCGCCGACGACGCGTCACCGCCGCGTCACAGTGCCCGTGCTAAGGCTTGTGCATGCTCGTACTGGTCATCGAGGATGAAGTCGACCTCGCGACGACGGTCGAGTACAACCTGCGCGCCGACGGCTTCCAGGTCCGGCTCGCGCACAGCGGACGCCAGGGCCTCACGATGGCGAGCGCAGATCCGCTCCCCGATCTGATCGTCCTCGATCTGATGCTCCCCGATCTGTCGGGTACCGAAATCTGTCGCCGCCTGCGCGATCAGGAACGCACTCGCGACATTCCCGTCATCATGTGCACGGCGAAGGGCGAGGAGATCGATCGCGTCGTCGGCTTCGAGGTCGGCGCGGACGACTACGTCGTCAAGCCGTTCAGCGTGCGCGAGCTCGTGCTGCGCATCCGTGCATTGCTGCGACGCGCGAACCGGATCGAGGGCGAGCCCTCGCTGATCCGCTTCGGCCGCCTCAAGATCGATCGAGACGCGCACCGGGCATGGGTCGACGACGCGGAGATCGGCCTCACGGCACTCGAGTTCCGGCTCCTGCACGCGTTCGTGTCGCGCCGTGGACGGGTGCAGACGCGTGATGCGCTGCTCTCGGACGTTTGGGGCATCGAAGCCGACGTCACCACGCGCACCGTCGACACCCACGTCAAGCGGCTCCGTGAGAAGCTCGGTGACGCCGGCATGTACATCGAGACGCTCCGCGGTGTTGGCTACCGCTTCAAGGATCAGCCCGACGAGGCCACGGCTTGATTCAGCGGGTACGTTCGCGGTTGATCCTCCTCGCGAGCGTGCTCGCCACAGCGATCGCCCTGATCACGTCGTTCTTCGCTGACCGCGGATTCGTTCTCGACACGGGCGGGGAGATCGTCCTGGTGTCGCTCGGCGCGTTCGTGGTCGTGGTCGCCACCGGCGTCGTCACGCTCGCACTCGTGCGCCGCGCCATGCGCGAGGTCGCGGAGCAGACGCGCAACGTCGTCCGCGACACGAGCCGCCGGGTGTCGCTGCTCGACGTCGAGCCTGGGGATGAGCTGCGCGAGCTCGCGGAGTGGATCAACTTCCTCGCGGAGGATGCGGACCGCAGCCACACCGCTCTCGCGCGCGAGCGCGTGCTGCTGTCGTCGGTGGCCGAGGGACTCACGCAAGGCGTGATCGCGGTCGATCACGATCACCGCATCGAGCTGCTCAACGACGCCGCGCGGCAGATGCTCGGCGTCACCAGCACGCCGGTCGGCGAGCCGTTGATCGAGTTCGTCCGGGTCCCCGCCGTGTTCGAGCTCGTCGATGGCAACGAGGCCGCGACCGTCGAGGTCCAGCTCCCGAACGGTCGCAAGACGCTCATCCGCGTCGCGAACCGGTGGGGTGGCGAGGGACGCGTGCTGCTGCTCGAGGACGTCACGGCGATGCGCCGGCTCGAGAACGTGCGCCGCGACTTCGTCGCGAACGTCTCGCACGAGCTGCGTACGCCGGTCGCGGTGATCCGCGCGAACGCCGAGACCTTGCGCGCCGGTGCATCGGCCGATCCGGTGATGGCGCCCAAGCTGATCGACGGCCTGCACCGGAACGCCGAGCGGCTCGCGCGCATCCTCGCTGACCTGCTCGATCTCTCGCGCCTCGACGCGGGCCAGTACCGCCTCGAGCGGACCAACGTCCCGCTCCGCGCGCTGACCGAGCAGTCACTCACCGCCGTGGAACCACAAGCGAAGGCGCGCGAGATCACGATTCACGTCGAGGTCCCCGACGGAGTGAGCGTCAAGGCCGATCCGAAGGCGCTCGATCAGATCTTCGTCAACCTGATCGACAACGCGGTGAAGTACACCCGGGCGAACGGCAACGTGTGGATCCAGGCGAAGCCCGAGGATGGCCACGTGCGGATCGAGGTCCGCGACGACGGCCCGGGCATCGCCGACAAGCATCGCGAGCGCGTGTTCGAGCGGTTTTACCGCGCGGATCCGAGCCGTTCCCGTGAGGCAGGCGGGACCGGCCTGGGCCTGTCGATCGTCAAACACCTTGCCGAGAGCATGGGAGGGGCGGTCGGAGTAGAGCCAAACGCGCCGGCGGGGAGTATCTTCTGGTTGCGGTTGCCGAGGAGCAAGGTCGGATGAATCCCCAACATACGAGCAGAGAGTTTGCACAGGAGCTTCGCACGCTGCGCGAGAAGCTCGCCACCATGGGCTCGCGCGCGGAGGCACAGGTCGCGCTCGCGATGAAGGCGCTCTACGACCGCGACGACGACCTGGCGCAGAAGGTGATCGAGGGTGACAAGACCATCGACAAGGACGAGAACGAGGTCGACGAGCTCGCACTCCAGATCCTCGCGACTCGCCAGCCGGTCGCCTCCGACCTGCGCTTCCTCACGATGTCGCTCAAGTTCGTCGTCGACGTCGAACGGATCGGCGACCTGGCGGTGTGCATCGCGCGGCGCGCGCTGGAGCTGAACCGGCTTCCGCCGCTCGACATGAGGCTCGACCTCCAGAAGATGGCGACCCTCGCGCAGAAGAACCTCCACGCCGCCCTCGACGCGTTCGTGAAGAAGGACGCGGACGCCGCGACGGCCGTGATCTCCGCCGACGTCGAGATCGACAAGCTCAACGCCAGCATGTTCGCCGAGCTCATCGCACACGTCGCGACCGACCCGGCGACCGTCACCCGCGTGCTGCCCCTCAGCAGCGTTTGCCGGTACCTGGAGCGGGTGGGCGACCATGTCAAGAACCTCGCGGAGGAGGTCGTGTACATGGTGCGCGCGACAGATGTGCGCCACCGCTCGATCCCGAAGCCCGGAAACTGAATCCGGTCACCGTGCCGTCACAGACGGTACGCGCAACCGTCACGGGGGCTTCCTATGCTTCCAGCCATGAACAAGCTGCTTGTGATCGGCACTTTTTCGGCCCTCAGCCTCGTCGCTGCCTGCGGCTCGAAGAAGGAGGGTGGCGGTGCCGGCGGAGGAACAGCCGACACGAGTGCAGGGGGTGGCCCCGTGACCCTCAACGCCAGCGGAGCGACGTTCCAGCAGGGGGCCCAAGAGGTCACCATCGAGGCGTTCACGAAGGCGAACCCCAAGATCAAGGTCAACTACGGCGCCGGTGGCTCCGGCAAGGGTCGCCAGGACTTCGCGGATCAAGTCGTCGACTTCGCGTGCAGCGACGCACCGTACAAGGACACGGATCTCGGCAAGGTCAAGGGCGGCGACTTCTACTACTTCCCGAACGTGCTCGGCGCGATCACCGTCAGCTACAACCTCGATGGCGTCGACAAGCTGAGCCTGTCGGCCGAGGTCATCGCGAAGATCTTCCAGCGCGACATCAAGAAGTGGAACGACCCGGCGATCGCCGCTGACAACGCGGGCGGCACTCTGCCCGACGCGGACATCGTCGTCGCGCACCGCTCGGATGGCTCCGGCACGACCGAGAACTTCACTAGGTACCTCGATAAGGCCGCGACCGGCGTCTGGAAGCTCAAGGCCGGATCCACCGTCGAGTGGCCCTCCGATACGCAGGCGGGTAACGGCAACAGCGGCGTCGCGCAGATCGTGAAATCCACGAAGGGCGCGATCGGCTACGTCGACCTCTCCGATGCGAAGGCCTCGGGCCTCAAGTACGCGAGCATCAAGAACCAGGCCGGCAAGTTCACCGATCCGACGGCGGAGTCGGTGTCTGCCGCTGGCGATGGCATCGAGGTCGATGACAAGCTGCTGTTCAGCGCGCTCAACGCGAAGGGCGACGCCTCGTATCCGATCACCGCGCAGAGCTGGTGCATGCTGTACGCGAAGAGCAAGGATCCGGCGAAGACCGCGGCCCTGAAGGCGTACTTCAAGTACATGCTGACGGACGGGCAGAAGCTGCTGCCCGAGATCGACTTCGCACCGCTGCCGAAGTCGCTACAGGACAAGGCCGTCGCCCAGCTGGACAAGGTGCAGTGATCGACCTTCGCGGCAAGAGCGCGCACGCCGACCGAGCGTTTCGCTGGGTCGCCGTCGGGGCGGCAGCACTCGTGCTGCTCGTGCTCGGCCTCATTGCCGTGGTGATGACCGACAAGGCGAGGCCCGTGCTCGCGGAGATGGGCCTCGACTTTTTCACCTCCACGAGGTGGTCGGCGCCGGACGTGCTCTACGGCGCCCTGCCCTTCATCTGGGGCACCCTGTACACGGCGGCGATCGCGCTCGCGATCGCGGTGCCGGTCAGCCTCGGCGTCGCGCTGTTCGTCACGCAGATCGCACCGCGCTGGCTGAAGAAGCCACTCGTGTACATGATCGACCTCGTCGCCGTGGTGCCGAGCGTCGTGTTCGGCCTCTGGGGCGTGCTCGTGCTCTCGCAGCACTTCGGCCTCGGCCGCTCGTTCCTGACGGCGGGCATCATCCTCGCGGTGATGATCACGCCGATCATCACGTCGCTCGCGCGCGAGGTCATCGAGACCACGCCCGCCTCGGAGAAGGAGGCAGCGCTCGCACTGGGCGCAACGCGCTGGGAGATGATCGGCGCGACCGTGCTGCCGCACTCGAAGGGCGGCCTCGTCGGTGCAGTCATGCTCGGTCTCGGCCGTGCGCTCGGCGAGACCATCGCGGCAGCCCTCGTGATCGGGTCCGCGCTCGGCCAGATCACCACGAACCCGTTCGCGCCCGGAAACTCGATGCCCGCGGTGATCGCGAACGAGTGGGGCGAAGCTGATGACATGCACAAGTCCGCGCTGATCGCACTCGCGGTCACGCTGTTCATCATCACGATCGTGGTGAACCTGATCGCGACGTCGATCGTGCAGCGCTCGATGCGGCGCAGCAGGGGGAAGGTATGAGCCAAAGCGTGCTCCACCCCGGCCTTGACCTGCGGCGCAAGCGCAGCTGGCGCTCGACGAAGAGCCTGCTGATGTCCGTGCTCATGGGCCTGTCCGTGGTCGCCGTGCTCATCCCGCTGATCGCGGTGATGTACGCGGTGATCTCGCGCGGCGCGGGCGTCATGTTCGCGAGCTTCCCGGAGTTCTTCACCGCAGAGATCCCCATGATCTCGCGCAAGGCCGGCCCCGGCATGGGACCCGCCATCGTCGGCACGCTGCTCGCGACCGGCGGTGCCACGCTGATCGCCGTGCCGCTCGGCATCCTGGGCGCCGTCTACCTGCACGAGTACGGCGGCACTACGAAGTTCGCGTCGATCGTGCGGTTCATGACGACGGTGATGACCGGCGTGCCGTCGATCGTCATGGGCCTGTTCATCTACCTGACGTGGACGATGAAGTTCGGCTACTCGGCATTCGGCGGCGCGCTCGCCCTCGCCTGCTTGATGTTGCCGGTCGTCATCAGCTCGACGGAGCAGATGCTACGCCTCGTTCCGACGAACCTGCGCGAGGCGTCCTACGCGCTGGGTGCTTCGAAGAGCCGCACGATCGTCAGCGTCGTGCTACCCGCGGCGCTGCCGGGCATCGTCTCGGGCTCGCTGCTCGCGATCGCGCGCGCGGCCGGCGAGACCGCGCCGCTCTTGTTCGCGGTCGGAGCGGCCACCGCCTACAACCCGCATCTCTTCACCGAGGCGAACACCGCGCTCTCGCTGCAGATCTTCAGCAACGCGACGTCGTCGTTTGTCGCGGCGCAGGAGCGAGCGTGGGGCGCCGCACTGACGTTGATGACGCTCACGTTCATGCTTACCGTGATCGCACGCATCTTCACCGCGAGGTTCGCGCTGAAGCGCTAGTCGTATGTCCGAGGAGGAAACCATGGCCGTTACACAAGCTGCGAACAAGCGAGCAGGGTCGCCGTCCGCTCCGGGGCGTATTCAGCTCGAGCGGCGGTCCGCGCCGGCCCTCGACGAGACCGAGGCGGTCTTCGACGTCGAGAACGCGGAGGTGTTCTACGGGCACTTCCGCGCGGTCCGCGACGTGAACTTGAAGATCTACAAGAACCAGATCACCGCGTTCATCGGCCCCTCGGGCTGCGGCAAGACGACGATGCTGCGCACGTTCAACCGGATGCACGATGTCATCCCGGGCGCACGCGTCGCCGGCAAGATCCACTTCCACGACGTCGACCTCTACGGTCCCGAGGTGTCGGCGACCGAGGTGCGCCGCCGGATCGGCATGGTGTTCCAGAAGCCGAACCCGTTCCCGAAGAGCATCTACGACAACATCTCGTTTGGCCCCCGCGTCAACGGCGTCTCCAACAAGGCCGAGCTCGACACGATCGTCGAGAAGTCGCTGCGCTCGGCCGCGCTCTGGGACGAGGTCAAGGACCGGCTCCGCAACTCCGCGCTCGGCCTCTCCGGCGGCCAGCAGCAGCGCCTGTGCATCGCCCGCACGATCGCCGTCGAGCCCGAGGTCGTGCTGATGGACGAGCCGTGCAGCGCGCTCGATCCGATCGCCACCGCGCGCATCGAGGAGCTCATGCGCGAGCTGAAGTCGCGGTTCACGATCGTGATCGTCACGCACAACATGCAGCAGGCCGCGCGCGTCAGCGACCGCACCGCGTTCTTCACGGCAGAGCTCGACTCGAAGAACGATCAGCGGACCGGCATCCTCGTCGAGTACGACGTGACCGCGAAGATGTTCTCGAATCCTTCGGACGAGCGGACCGAGAACTACATCACCGGCCGCTTCGGCTGAGCCGCGGCTCGCCGCTCGTCTGCGTCATCGTGAACGTGTCGGGCAGCGCGAGCGTGGCCAGCACCAACGCGATGCCGCCGCCCAGCAGCATGCTGCCCGCGAAGATGTGGTCCTCCTCGGTGAGAGCCATCGTCGCCACGCCGCCACTGGCGAGTAGGGCACCACCGATGATCAGACCCAGGCGGGCCCCGCGGCGGCTGCGTGCGCGCATCGCGATCGTTGTCGGTCCGTCGAAGAGAAACGGCCCCTCACCAACGATGTTTTCGTCGGGATCCGCGAAGACGAGGTAGTGACGCCCCGATCGAAGACGCGTCGTGCAAGGCGTGGTGCACAACGTCTGAAAGAACACGGCGCCGCCGCTGCCGCCGATCGCGACCCCCTCGCGCAGCGAGATGTCGACGCGGCGTCCGGCGTCGGCAGCGAACGTCACCGGGACGGAGCCGTCGACGACCGGTTCTGAATCGGCGAGCGCGAGTTGGGCAGTGAGAAGCAAGACGACCACTGAGACGCAGGACTTGATCATGACCGGCATGCCAGCAATCCCTGGACCAGTGGTCCGACCTGTATCTCTGTCGTAGATTCAATCGGTTACCGCGCATTGTGGGCGAGCACTGGCTGATCGAGCTGCCACCAACGAGTCGCGACGCATCATCGATCACCACCTCGGCGTCCACCGCCTCACGGGCAGTCGGGCTTGTCGAGCTAGGTGACGTTGCCGGCGTCGAAGCCGATCGAGAGGCACGTGCGGTTGGTGTCGCCGTCGCAGAGCTCGGGGCCGTTGATCAGATCGTCGCCGCAGGTTCCGCCGGTGCACTGGCTCGTGTCGAACACACACGTCGACTTGCAGCGCAGACCTTCGCGGGCATAGAAGCCCGCATCGAGGCAGCTGTTGATCATCCCCTCGCCGTTCATACCGAGCGTGTCGCGATCGCAGGCCTCGCCGGCGGTGAGGTAGCCATCGCCGCAGAAGAAAAGCTCGCACGAGCCATCGCGGCAGGCGCCTGGTTGATCGCCGATCGAACAATCGACGCCCTCTTCGAGCCCGTTGCACGCGGCCTGCTGCTCCTCGGTCAGACAGCGGTAGCCGCCCGACGGGCGCTCGTCGCAGATCGTGTTTCCGGCGCACAGCGTCCCATCGGGGCAGACCTCTGCTTGCGACGACACGCATCCCGCCAGCGCCACCGCCAGAGCAACCCGGACGCAGACCATCACGCCATCGTACACGGGATCCTTGGGTGCAGAGTTGTCGTGAAGGCACGACAATGCTTCACGAGATGGTGCAGACCGCCCCGTGAAGCCGCACGTCGAACAGGCCCCAGGAGGATCCCTCGATGATGCGCAAGACCCTGGCGTCCCTGCTGCTCTGCTCGTCCCTGCTCGTCCCCGCGTGCAACAAGAAGGCTGATCGCGCGGAGACGCGCGAGATGCCGCACTACATCACCGCCCAGGACAAGGCGGCCAATTCTGGGGCCCCCGCCGGTGTCATGTCGGGCGCGGGCTTGGCGGTCGCCGGCGATACGATCGGCGCCGAGGGCTACATCGACCACGGCAAGAACCCGTGGGTCGATGCCTCGAAGGACAACCTCTCGACGTTCGCCGCTGATGTCGACACCGCGTCGTACTCGCTCGCGCGCCGCAAGCTGCTCGAGGGGACGATGCCGGTTCCCGCCGGCGTTCGTGTCGAGGAGTTCGTCAACTACTTCCGCTACAGCTTCCCGACGCCGCAGAGCGACTCGCCGTTCGCGGTGATCATGGAAGCGGCGCCGTCTCCGCTCGCGCCGGGCCGCCACATCGTGCGCGTCGGTGTCGCGACCAAGGCGAAGACCGCGCAGGAGCGGAAGCCCGCGAACCTCGTGTTCCTCGTCGACGTGTCGGGCTCGATGCAGCGACCCGACCGGATCGAGCTCGCGAAGAAGGCGCTGACGATCCTCACGAACAACCTCGGCGAAGGCGACTCGGTGTCGATCGTCACCTATGCGGGCTCGACGCGCGTCGTGCTCGAGCCGACCGGGATGGAGGACAAGTCGAAGATCCTCGAGGCGCTCGATAACCTCACCGCCGGCGGTTCGACCGGCATGGCCTCGGGCATCGACCTCGCCTACAAGCAGGCGATGCAGGGCCTGCGGCCCGGCACGATCAGCCGCGTGATCGTCCTCTCGGACGGCGATGCGAACGTCGGACCGACCACCCACGACGAGATCCTGAAGATCATCGAGGGCCGCGCGAAGGAAGGCGTCACGTTGTCGACCATCGGCTTCGGTACCGGCAACTACAAGGACGCGACGATGGAGCGGCTGGCCGACAAGGGCAACGGCAACAACTTCTACATCGACTCCGAGGATGAGGCGAAGAAGGTGTTCGAGACGGATCTGACCGCGACGCTGGAGGTCGTGGCGAAGGACGCGAAGCTCCAGGTCGACTTCGATTCGAAGATGGTCGCGCGCTATCGCCTGGTCGGCTACGAGAACCGCGACATCGCCGATAACGACTTCCGCAACGATCGGGTCGACGCCGGTGAGATCGGCGCCGGTCACCAGGTGACCGCGCTCTACGAGGTCGAGCTCACCGCTCAGGGCAAGCAGCTGAACGCACCGCTCGGCGGGATCCGCATCCGCCACAAGGCGCCGAACGGCGAGAAGGCAACCGAGGCCGCGTTTCCGATGCCGGGTGGGCCCGCCGCGTCGTTCGAAAATTCATCGGCCGACTTCCGGTTCGCATTTGCTACCGCCGCGTTCGCCGACGTGCTGCGCGGTGGGCAGGACGCGGAGCACTGGAGCCTCGCCGACATCCGCGACATGGCGAAGGCCGCTGCGGGTGACAGCGCCGAGCGCCGTGAGCTTGTCTCACTGATCGAGAAGGCGATGTCGATCACCGGGCGCACGGCAGCGAAGTAGCTCCCGCGCTACGGTAGGGCGGATGCGCGCCGCTCTCGTGGTTCTCCTCTGTTCCGCCGCGATCGCGCACGCGGCGCCACCCGAGCCGAGCGGCCCGCACCCGCGGCTGCTCCTCGATGCGCAGCTGAAGGCGACCCTGAAGGCACAGGCCGCCCTCGAGCGCGGGCCGGTCGTCGGTGCGATCGCGCTGTGCAGTCACGCGCACGACACGCCCGAGCACGACAACGCGGTGTACATGGGCTCCGAGTGGTCGAAGGTGCTGCAAGCGTGTCTCGTCGCCTGGGCCGCGACCGAGAAGCCCGCGCACGCGAAGACCGCGATCCGGTTCTTCAACGCGCTGCTCGATGACCTCGACAAGATCGGTGACAAGCAGGGCGGCGACAAGGCGGCGACACGTGACTCGGGCTACTCGATCCGCAACCTCGGCCCGTACACCGCGCTCGCATACGACTGGCTGCACGACGCACCGGGCATGACGCCCGCGCTGCGCCAGAAGGCGCGGCAACGCTGGGCCGCGTGGCTCACCTGGTACCGCGAGAAGGGCTATCGCGCGCGCGTCCCGGGTTCGAACTATCAGGCCGGCTTCCTCGCGGCCGCCACGCTCATTGCGATCGCCCAGGGCGGCGAGGCCGCCGAGGAGAACGGACCGAAGACGTGGGCGTTTGTTGCCGACGAGCTGTGGGGCAAGGACATGGCCGCCGCGCTCGCGCCCGGCGGTGTGCTCGACGGCGGAGACTGGCCCGAGGGCTGGCAGTACGGCCCGCTCTCGATCGCGAACTACGCGCTCGCCGCCCGTGTCGCGCGTGCAAACGGCATCCAGGTCGCGGGCATCGACACCTGGCTCTCGAGCGTCATGCGCCGCCACGTCTACGGCCTCTCGCCGAACGATCGCGTCTACGCGGGCCAGGACACCGAGGACGAGAAGCCGAACCTCGCACCGCACGTGCTCACGCTCGACGCGATCGCGCTCGGCGACGCGAAGCCCGAGGACAAGGCGTGGGCGAAAGGCGAGCTCAATCGCTTGAAGCTCGTCGATCGCGACTACCTCCTCTTCAACGCGCTCGCCGCCGCCGCCCCCGAGAAGCCCGCGTTCGCCCCCCGTGACAAGTGGCCCACCTGGTACTCGTCGACCGCGACCGGTACGGTCTACGCGCGCACGCGCTGGGATGACAAGGCCGTGTGGTTCGTCGCGGAGTGCCAGGCAACGATCGAGACCGATCATCGCCAACCCAAGGCCGGCAACTTCGTGCTGTCGCGCGGTCCTGACGACGCGATCGTAGATCCCTCTCCCTACGGCACCGCGTCCACGCTGACGAGTAACGCGCCCACCGTCGCGTCCGCGCACCTCCCGAAGGACTACATCCCGAGCCAGGGCGCGTGGAGCGAGAAGGTTGGCTGGGACTGGGCGGCGCAGACGAAGTCAGGTGTCGTCGCGGTGCGGTGCGACTACTCCGACGCCTACAAGTTCCAGGACCGCAAGAGCGACGTTCCCGACGCCATCCGTGACCTCGTGCTGATCCCGAGCACGGCCGGCACCGACGCGATCCTCGTCGTCGTCGATCGCGCTTCGACCAACGGCGCCGACCGTCCGATGAACCTGCGCTTCCGCGTCGCCGGCGGCCTGCCGTTCGACGCGAAAGCCGCCCGTTCCGAGAAGCTCGTCGGTGCGACGAAGCTCGTGATCGCGAGCGTCTCGCGCACCGGCGGCGCACCCGCGATCGGCCGCACCGCCGTCAAGGACTGCTTCAAGGAGGGCACGCCGAAGGGCCGCTGTGACGCCGCGCGCTTCGAAGCCACCGACTTCCGCATCGAGATCCCCGGCCCCGAGCCCCGCGCCGTGCACGCGATCGCCGTCACCGACCCCGCCCTCTCCGCCGAGTCCACGCCGCTCTCCGGCGACGGCTGGGCGGGCGTGCAGCTTCGCGGCGTCCGCGACGCAGCCGTCGTGTGGCCGACGAAGCCGAACAGCGCGTTCGCCTACAAGGCGCGCCCCGGCACGCACGTGCTCCTCGATGCGCCCGCGTCGTCGGCGATCACAGCGAAGAAGGACAGTGACTCGTGCGCCGTCTCGGTCACGAGCGGTGGCCCGATCGCGGCGCGCCCTGCCGTGATCACCGTGGATGCGGCGTGTGCGGTGACCGTGGATCCCGAGGCCGCGAGCGCGACGCCAGCGGTCGGAACGCGCCCTGCTCCTCCGAAGGCGGCGGGGACTCGCTCGCCTCGCTCCGGTTGCTGTGCTGCGCAGTCGACGCCAGGCTCGCCGATCGCGATGACGGTGGTCGTGCTGGCGATCCTGCTGCGGCGTCGCGCGCGTCGTCGCAAACCGGCTTGCGACTAGCGATCCTCGGCACGCTCGCGCAGGCTCGTGAGCAGCGAGCCCCACCACATTCCCAGCTCGCCGATGAACTCGACGATCGGTTTGCCGTGACGCACGGGGTGATCGTCGCGGAGCGCGGCGAACCCGCGATGCTCGAGGGTGACGCGCATGACGAGCGTGGGCGGATCCCACGCGGTGATCGCGCCGATCTCGTGGAGCGCGCTCCCGCCCTCCCCGTACTGCTGCCAGATCCGGCCGCCGAGCCTGGGCTCGAGGTGCAACGGGCCGGGATGCTTGCCACCGATGCGGTACGCGGGACCGGTGCGCCACCATTGATCGATCTCGAGCGTGAAGACCTCGAACGCATCGGCGATCGAGACCTGCACGCGGACCTTGTCACCCGCGATCACGCTTGCCTCGTGTCTTCTCGGCGTGGGCCTTGAACGAGGCGAGCTCGAGCGACCAGAACCGCTCGACGTCCTCGAGCCACTCGCGCAGCTGGGTGAACGGCTCGGGACGGAGGCGATAGATCTTCGCACGCGCGTCCGCATCGTCGCTCGCGGGCTCGATGAGACCGGTCGTACGCAGCACGCGGAGGTGCTTGCTCATCGACGGCCGAGAGAGGCCGAGCATGTCGGCCAGGTCGCCGGCACGGCGGGGCTGCTTGCGCAGCAGATCGATCACGCCGCGACGCGCGGGATCGGAGAGCGCTTGGAACGTGGCGCCGAGCTCCATCAGCCGCGCATCCGCTGGCAGAACCACCAGCGGTGCCCTTCGAGATCCTCGACCTCGCAGCTCTTGTCGGCCCAGTACTCCTCGCCATAGTCGGTGACCTTCGGCTCGTACGTGATCGTGCCGCCGGCCTTGCGCGCGCGCTCGCAGAACGCGTCGACGTCGTCGACGTAGATCATGATGCCGGAGGTGTTCATGCCACCGACCGACCGCGGGCTGACCATGTTGCGGACCTTGTCCTTCGCGCGGGACTCGTCGCCGACCATCACGACGGCGTCGCCGAACACGAGCTCGCTGTGCTCGATACGACCGCCTTCGCCGTCGACGCGGAGGCGGACCTCGAAGCCGAACGCGGTGCACAGCCAGTCGATCGCCTTCGCGGCGTCTTGATAGAACACGGACACGCTCAGGCGTGGCCATCCCTTGGGAAGTGGCTTCATCGAGTCCTCACGGAAGTGGTTACTACTTCGGGAAATAGTTAACCCGACAAGCAACCATCGTCAAGGACGGTCTTTACATCACGCGGACGGGAGCCGTGCGCGCGTTGATGAGCACTGGCTTGTCGGGCCCGCGCTTGCGCAGCTTGCCGATGCGAACCCAGTACGTCTGCCCGCGCTTGAGCACCCACTTCTCGTCGGGCTGGCGCATGTCTTGACCGCCATAGCTCGGTCGCTCGCCCGGAAGATTCAGCAATGCGAATGTCGTATCGCCGAGCTCGTCCGCGACCTGCCAGCCGTCGCCCTCTGTCGTAGGTGCGCGACCGACGATCTGGAAGTACACGGCGTCGCCGTCGCGCGCGACGGTGATCGTGCGAGCGCCATTCGGCAAGTCGCCGTTGACGATCGTGTGGCTGGGCACCGGCGCGGGCGGATCCTTGATGTCGCTCGGCGCAGCCGCCGGGACCGGCTGCACCGCGGTGACTCGCCAGTACCACGCGCGGTTGTCGTCGAGGTCCCACGCACCGTCGAGCGCGACGCGCTCGCCTTCCTTCGCCTTGCCGTCGAGCTTCACGCGGATGCCGAGCGTGCCGTTGCCCTCGGTATCATCGACGAGCCAGGTGTACGGCGAGGCGATCAGCGGCGGCTTCACGCCGGCATCCGGCGGCCCCGCCATCGGATCGGGAATCATGATCACTGGACCGACGCGCCCGTAGACGATGCCGTGCTGACCGCGCCGCACGAGCAGCTGCGCGCGATCGATCACCGCCTGCCACGCGGAGATCGCGCCGAGCTCGGCGATCACCTTGCCGGGATCCGGCGCCTCGACCTCGTCGGGCTTCTTCGGTGCGTCCTCGGGAGGAAGCAGCGCCGCATCGCCCGCGACGACCTGCGCGGCGTCGAGCTTCGGCGTGGATGCGGTGCCCGGGCCGGGCTCGGGATCCTTGCTCTTGCCCTGACATGCCGCGAGCGCCGCGACGATCGCCACGAGCCCGAGGCGAGATCGACGCATCTGCGATCAGCCAGCGGCGAGGGCGCGTGCCGCGTTGAGCGCGCGCGGAAGGCCGAACGGGCTCGCACGCAGCTGGAGGATCAGCATGTCGCCCTCGGTCGAGAGACCGGAGACGTTGACCACCGGCGTGAGCGTGCCGAGGATCCCGCGAACGCGATCGTTCTCGGCGAACTTCGGGTTCTGCATCAGGTCGAGAACGATGACGTCATCGTGCGCCTCGCCGAGCACCGCTGGGCGCTTCGGCATGAACTTGGCGAGGTTGCCGGGCTTCGAGAGATCGAGCGCACCGCTCTTGATCAGGCCGGCGACGGGCGTGAACGACTCGCCGAGCACCTTCATCGTGACGTCGGAGATCCGAAGCGTGACCTTGAACTGCGTGTCGCTGACCTCGATCCGATCGACGCGGATCGAAGCCCCCGCGCGCACCGTGGTGCCCATGAGATCGATCGTGGCGCCCACACCGATCGCGGGTGGGCGCGGGGAGATGGTCACGTCCTGCGGCGCCTTCTGCGATGGCGGCGTGTTCTGGATGAACCAGCGGAGCGCATCGAGAGGCACGGCGATCCGCATCCCCAGCGCATGGCGGGCCATGCTGAGCATGGCGGTGGGGTTCTTGACGATGAAGCGACCTGCGGACCGAAGCGCAGCGCGAAGCGGGAGTGCCATTGCTCGATCGTATAGCAGTGGGGATGTGTTCCGTCGCGACGATCGCTGTCAAAACAGCACGATCCGCAGCGGTGACGCCAGCACAGTACCGGCCACCGGTGTTCCGTCGACGATGGTCGCGAACACGACTCCCGCCGGCGCATCCTCCGGCAACGTGACCTGGCGTAGCGGATCACCGGTCCGCGGATCGAGCACGAGGATCTCGCGTTGCCCGCTGCCGTGCGCGATCACGAGCGGGCTCCCGGCAGGTCCACGCGCGAGCGCCGGTATGGCCGGAGAGCTGATCGCGTAGTCGTTGCGCGCGCGTAGCCCGCCGCCGAGCTCGTACAGCGTGTACTGCCAGCTGTCGCCGAGGGGTGGCGGGGGACGGATGGGCACCGACATCGGCGGCGAGCCCGGCTCGCGCGGGGGTGAGGGTCGGCCGTAGACCGGAGCGAGTACGCGCAGCGGCGGCGTCTGCACCGCGAGCGGCATCGGCCCGGGGAGCGGGCCACCCACCGCTGCACCGGTGACGAGCTCTCCGGTGGCGCGCCAGGTGAGGCCCAGCCCGGGCATCGCGATCGCCTCGCCGGTCAGCGCTGCGATCCGCACCGCATCGCCATCCTCGAGCTCGACCAGCACGCCATCGTGCGAGGGCGAGATCGCGCTGACCACGCCGTGGACGTGGAGAGACCACACCGGCAGCATGCCGAGGTCGGGCACGCGGGCGATCAGCCGGCCGCGCTCGAACGTGACGATCACCGTGCGATCGCCGACCGCCACGACCGTCGCGCGCATCGCCGCGCCGTCGTCACCGGCGAGTCGCGCGCGCACGCGGCCGGTGCGAGCGTCGAGCACGTAGACATGATTCGCGGCGTGGACGAGCACGTAGTCGCCGGCGGCTTGCACCGCATCGAGGCTGTCGCCCTCCCAGTCCCAGCGCGCGGCGCCATCGCGCGAGGTGGCGCGCACGGTCGCGGTACCCGGGCGGGTGCCTCGCGCGCCGCACACCACGATCTCGCGCGCCACCGCGATCGCGATCGGCGCTCCTGCACCGCAGCCGTCGGTGCGCTGCCACTTCCAGGCGCGCGTGGCGAGATCGATCGCCGCGAGTCCCGCGCCCGAGGTGTCATCCGGCTCCTTCTCGATCGGCACCGTGTAGAGCACGCCGCTCTGCGCAGGATCCACCGCGACCGCACCGATGGCGTGCTTGCCCGTATCGGGCTTCTCGATCGCAGTGGCGAGATCGATCGGCTTCGGCGCCGGAAGATCGCGCAGCTCCGCCGTGACCGCGACGCCGCGCACGCGACCCGGGATGCGCAGCGACTTCGTGTAGCGCTGCGGCAAGCCGATGCGCCGCACCGTCTCGGCCTGCGATCCAGTCCAGCTCGACGCGATGATCGCGCGATCGCCGAGCACCGCACCGAGCGAGGCAAACGGCACGTATGCCCGAACGCCCGCCCTGTCGATGAGCACCGCGGTCAGCGCCGTCGCGCGCACGAACCGCTGATCGCCGCGGGTCGCGAGCAGCTCGCCGAGCACCGGCAGCGAGGTGGGCAGCGGATCGCCGACGAGGTCGCGCGCGTAGCTCGCCACGCCCACGCTCGTCGAGATCTCGATCCGGTCCGCCGCGCCGCGCGCGGGCCAGGAGCCACGCACGTCGTCGATGCGCCCGGTGACCTTTCCGGTCGCACGCGCGAGCGCGATCAGGCTCGTCTCGCTCGACACCAGCACGGCCTCGCCATCGCATGCCTCGATCTTCGCGACCGCCCCGATCGGCGTGGACCACATGATCTTCGGTCCGCCCGCGGCCTCCATCACGTGCAGCAGCCTGCCGTCCTGCCCGATCGAGAACAGCTCGCGGCCCGCGTCACCGCAGCTCGCGATGATCGACTCCGCGGCCACACCGGCCGGCAACTTGATCCGCGCGATCTCGTCGCCGGTTGCCGCATCGAGCACGACCGAGACGCCGGCATCTGCGATCACCACTCGATCCTCGGTCATCGCGATGAACGGCAGTGGATTGCGCCAGGCGCCCTTACCGTCGAGCTTCACGCCGCGCGTGCCGACTCCGTCGGTGCACACGATCGCGTCCTCGGTGACACCGACGACCGGTCCATTGCAGGCGGTGGGATCGCGCCACACCACGCGACCCGCATCGATGTCGATCAGCTCGACCGCAGGCAGCGTACC
>JACCRC010000448.1 GCA_013813765.1 Deltaproteobacteria bacterium
GCTCTGCGAGCACGCGCAGGAACGGGATCGCGAGGCGCTGCGGCGGCGCGGTCAGCCCTCCCGAGAGCTGCGCGATCGCCACACCTTGCTGGAACATTCCGTCGAGCTTCGAGAGCCGATCGGCCGCGATCCGCAGGTCATCGAGCGTGAAGTCCGGGAACGCGTTCACCGCTGGCAGACGCCGCGCGCTCATCCATTGCGCGAGGCACTGGCCGAGCTGCTGCGACAACGCGAGCTCCGGGCTCGATCGCCACTGGTCGACGGGACCGAGCGGCCGGCGCGAGCAGAGCGTGGGCGACTGTGGCCGGCGCGGATCGAGCGAAAGATCGAACCACAGCACCTCGTGACGTCGCGACACGCGGAAGAACCAGTCGACGCTGTCCTCGACCGCGGGGTGCAGCGCATCGAGCAGTCGCCCCTGCTCGTCGATCAGCCGCTCGTCATCATGATCGCCGAGCGTCACCATGCGGTGGCGCACGAGGTGGTCGTAGACGAGGAGCGAGAGCAAGCGCGCCACGTAGGTCCGGGTGCCTTCTAGCTCGGCGGGCACGTGCAGCGTGCTCGCGAGAAACGTCGCCCGGTGTGGATAAGGCAGTGGCATTCGCCCGCCCGGAGAATACGGCAAGAACCTAGCGAATACCGAGGGTGGCGGCGAGCTTGTCAGCGTCGGCCTTCCGCCCGCACGCAGTGAGCGCACGCCACGCGATGAACTGCTGGGCACGCTGCGGCGATGCGATCACCGGATCGACGACGCTGCACGCCTCCGCTGGAGCGTTCGCTGCCAGCGCCGCCTCGATCACGAGCGAACGCGCCTCGGTGGTGTCGCGGTTCTTGACGTTCACCTGTGCGAGCGCGAGCGCACGCACAGGGTCCTTGCCGCCGGCGAGGTAGAACCGCGCCGCGTGGTCCGAGAACGCTTCAGGTAACGCGACCACGTAACGCTCCCATGCCTGCTTCGCTTCCTCGGTCTTGCCGGCGAGCGCGAGCAGCTCCGGATGCCGATTCTCCGCCAGCGCCTCTGCGAGGATGCCCGACGGATCCTGACCGGTCGCCGTCATCGTCGCCGCGAGGTGCGCGGTGGCCTCGACGTGCCCCGGCAACCGGCGGCGCGCTTCCGCATAGTGATCGCGCGCCCGCGCGAGCTCGCCCTTCTGCTCGTAGAGCCGGCCCCACTGGAAGTAGAGCCACGCGAACAGGACGGGGGAGTTGTCGTGCACCCCAGCGATGGCCTTGGGAATGAGCGCGATCGCATCGGCGATCCTGCCGCGGAGCGCGAGGTTCCCCGCGAGCTGCGTGATCATCTCGGGACGCGGGAGGACCTTCGCGAGCTCCTCGCGGACCGGCGTCGCCTTCTCCGGCGATCCGGTCGCCTCGTCGAGCGTCGCCGCGAGGTCGTTCCACCCCGACACGGGGACGAGGGGCTTCAGCTTCTCGAGCGCTGCCCGAGCGTCGGCGAACCGATGGACACGCGCGAGCGCCTGGACGCGCGCCTTCCAGGCGCCGGCGTCCTTCGGACTGTCCGCGATCCACGCCTTCGAGATCGCGACCATCTCGACGTAGTCCTCGAGCGCGCCGGTGATCGAGGCGCGCACGAGCAGCAGGTTGACGAGAGCGGGCCGCTGGAGCTTGTCGCCGCGCATCCGCTCGATGTCCTGACCGATCGCCTTCAGCTCTGCCTCCCCCTCGGGGCTTGATGGCAGCTTCGGAACCTCGGCAGGCGCCGAAACGGACGATGCCGCCCCCGAGGGAGCGGCATCATCTTTCATCTGCTTCGGTTTCCCGTCACCGCGGCACGCTGCGATCAGCGCTGCGGCGACGAGGAGCCGAGTCATCCCGATCTCAGTGCGGAGGACCGAGGAACGGGAACGTGTCGTTGCCGAGGATGTCAGTGTGAGGACCGACGCCATCGGTGACGAGCGGCGTCAACGTCTGGTTGAAGCCATTGAGGCCCGCCGAGAGCAGCGAGTAGCTCACGTCGACCACGTCATGGGTCATCGTGCGACCACCGCACTGCGAGTGCACCACGCCGCCGCCGGTCGCTACCTCGACCTCGAGCGAGAGGTAGGAGTTGCAGGTCAGCTTGGCGGTATCGACGTAGAGCTGGTCATCGACGAGCACCGTCGCGAGCGTCGCGTAGCCGGTGGTCATGCTGTACAGCGCCGCGTTACCGCAGCCGCCGCCCGGGCCCGCCATCGTGTTCGGCAGGCCGGAACCCTGGTCGAGGGAGTCGAAGGCGCCCATGTTCGGCGCGAACTCGCCGCGGATCGTCTTCGGCGGACTCGTGGCCGGATCGACCACCGTCGTCAGCCACATCGTCTGGTCGACGGCGCGGTTGTACGCGTCCTTCTTCGCGGTCTTGAGCGGGTCGTTGTCGAACGGCGCCACGAGGGCCGTGTTGACCGCCGGGCGACCCATACGGTCGATCGGCGCGCCGAGCGTCGGCACGGCCGGGATCACGAGTGCGTCGGGCGGCGCGTCGACGGCGGCGTCGATCGGCCGGGGCGCGTCGGGGGCGGCGTGGTCATCGCCGCACGAGACGAGCGCCGCAGTCGCGGAGAACGAGACGAGAATTTTGGTGAGGTTCTTCATGGTGGTTGTCCTCACGGGGCCGCGTGGGTGGAGCCCCACACGCCTACGATGGTGTTGCCGGTCGCGTTGACGAGGGTCTTGTCGACCTGCACGACAACCGCCATCACGTTGAGCGTCTTGAAGCAGTCGATGTCCGTCGCGTTGCACGGTGCAGCGGGCGTCGCCGAGAGCGTCATCAGCTTGTTGCGCGCGGTGGCGAACGTCGCGTCGACCGCGGCGGCGCCGCCGTTGATGCAACCGAACGGGTTGCGCGTGAGCTGACCGGCGGTGATTGCATCCTTGAAGAGCTGGATGACGTCGCGGAAGCCCTGGAGGTTGAAGAAGAACGGATCGGAGCGGCGTCCGGCGAAGACCTTGATCTTCCCGTCGGTGCTGGTCATGCCAGCAGGCGCGCTCGGATCGCCCTTCACGTACGCCTTGATCGTGGCGTCGGCGTGGACCCAGCACTGTGCACTGGTGTTCGACGCGAACGTGCAGGTGACGTTGGTCTTCGTGCCGCCAGCCTGAGCAACGGTCATCGACGGCCCGCCCATCTTGCTGGTGACGTGGAAGACGTACTGGACGCTCGGTCCAAACGTCCGAGTACCCGGGTCACCGGGCGAGACGGTCATGACGAGGTTGAGCTTCGTCGCGTCGTTGTTCATCCACGTGTAGACATCGTTCATGTCTGCCATTGGATTCGTGATCGACGCTGAATCGAGGTGGTCGGCAGCCTGGCTGTGGCCTGCGAACAGTGTAGCGATGGCAAGCCCCGCTACTCCTCCGGCAATAAGTGAAAGCTTCTTCAATGTATCCCCTCCTGTGATCCACGAATGTAGCCGTTCCCCGAGGCGGCCGGAAGTTCTGGAAGGCCGATCTTCGGGGGGGCTGTGATCTGCTGCCCAGACGCGGACATCGGGGTAGGTGTGCGTCGGATCCGGCCCTGAGTGTTGATCAGTGCATCGAGGCCCTGTGATACGCTTTTCGTCTGGCCTGGGGCGTCGAGTGACGCCTGTCACCAGGTCCGAATAACCCCGCCGCAGTTCGCAGATCGTCGAGGAGAGAGTCCGTGGGAACGAAGCTCTACGTGGGCAACCTGAACTACAACACGACTGAGGCCTCACTCAGACAAGCCTTCGGAGCGAACGGCCGCGAAGTCGCGAGCGTGTCCATCATCATGGACCGCGAGACCGGACGTTCCCGCGGGTTCGCATTCGTCGAGATGGCAACGGCCGAAGGTGCCGCTGCCGCGCTCGCGGAGCTCGACGGCCACGAGGTCGACGGTCGCATGCTGCGGATCAACGAGGCTCGCGAGCGTGAAGCTCGCGGTCCCGGTGGTCCACGCCCCGGTGGCGGCGGCGGTGGCTATGCCGGCGGCGGCGGCGGAGGAGGCGGTTACCGTCCTCCCGCTGGTGGCGGCGGTGGCTTCGGCGGTCCCCCGAGCGGCGGTGGTGGCTATCGTCCGCCCGGTGCCGCACCGGGTGGTCCGCCCCAGCGTAACTTCGGCCCGCCCGCTCCTCCAGCCGGCACCAAGCGCAGGGGCTTCGATAAGGACAAGGATAAGGGCGGCGGCCGCGATGACGACGGCGGGAAGAAGAAGCGCCGGCGTCCGGGCGACGACACCGACGGCTGGTAGCCGGTTCTGAGCAAAGAGACGTTCACCGTCGCGGCCGAGGATACCGGGCTGCGGCTCGATCAGGTCGTGCCCAAGCGCGTCCCCGGTCTCTCACGCCGCAAGGCGCGCGCGGTGATCGATGAAGGCGGCGTGTTCGTCGACAAGACGCGCGTCAAGGTCGCCGGCCGCACCGTGCGTGCGGGGCAGGTCGTCGAGGTGAATGTCGGCGGCGCGGTCGAGCGGACCGAACCGCCGCCCGCACCGGCGATCGTGTTCTCGGATCCGCACATCATCATCGCCGACAAGCCCGCTGGCCTCGTCACCGCGCCGACGCCCGAGAGCGATCGCGGTGACCTCCTCGATCAGCTCGGCGAGCAGTTCGGCGAGGTCTACCTCGTGCACCGCATCGACCTGCCGACCAGCGGGCTGCTCGTGTTCGCGCGCACGCGCGATGCGAACAAGCGGCTCGGCGATGCGTTCAAGGTCCACGATGTCGATCGCGAGTACCGCGCGGTCTGCGCGGGCGCGGTCACAGCGCAGACGATCGATCGCCCGGTCGACGGAAAGCGCGCGGTCACGCACATCAGCGTGCTCGAGACGTTCGCGGCGGCGACGCTGGTCTCGGCGACGCTCGAGACCGGCCGCACGCACCAGATCCGGCTCCACCTCGCGGGGCTCGGGAATCCCGTGCTCGGCGATCACCAGCACGGCGGTGAGACCAGCCGACAGTTCGTACCACGCGCGCCGCGCCTCGCGCTCCACGCCGCCGTGCTCGGCTTCGCGCATCCGGCGACCGGCGAGCGCGTGCGGTTCGCGTCGCCGCTTCCCGACGAGCTCGCTCGGTGGGTCGATCGCCTCAGATCACCGCCGAAAACGTCCACGCCTTGACCACGGCGGCGCGACCCGCGAGCTCGTCGAACACGCCGGTCATCGCCGGCACCTGCGCGAGCGCGTTCCACGCCTCGAGCGATGCCGCGTTGATCACGATCGACAGATCCCACCGCGCGGCCGAGTCATCGGCGGGCAGGCCGACGATCACGTCCGCACCGGCGGAGATCAGCTGCGCGCGCAGCATCTCGGCGAGCTCCGCGCGCGTTCCGACCTCGTCATCGAGGAGCTTCACGAAGCAGAACCGCTGGATCACGCGCCGAGCTTATCCGGGAAAAGGGGTCCGACCCCTTTGTTGCGCATGTTGTGCAGAAAAGGGGTCCGACCCCATTACAGCGCGAGCCGGTCGAGCAGATACGTCGGCGTGATCGATCCGCCGGGTTGCCAGCGCGAGACGCCGGCGTAGAGCGCGACGGCGATGTTCGCAGCGAGCGCGCCGGCGACGTCGGTCTCGAGCTGATCGCCGATCATGACCGGATTCTTCGCACCGAGGCGGCGCGCACCCTCGAAGAACAAGTGCGGCTCGGGCTTGCCGAGGCGATCGAACACGAGGTTCGCGCCGGGGAACCGGCGGGCGAGGGCGGCCTCGATGAGCATCGCCATCGCGCCCGCGGTGAAGCCGAGCTCGCCGCCGCCCTTGGGGTAGACGAGGTCCGGGTTCGGCAGGACCAGCGCGGGCCGCCGTCCGGCATCGACGGCGCGGACGATCGCGGAGAGCGCGAGCTCGATCCCATCGAGGAACGGTGTGCCGGCGTCGTCGCAGATCGCGACCGCATCGATCTCGACGCCGGGCGTGAGCGGCGAGGGCTCGCCACCGCCGGCCATCACGTGGCGGTACGAGTCCTCGGTGCCGAGCACGATCGTGCGCGCGCCGGCGAGGCCCTTGTCGCGGAAGTACCCGGGCAGGAGGCTCCCCGACGTGACGATCCGCTCGGCAGCGACGGTGAGGCCCATGCCCGCGAGCCGACGCACGTAGGTCTCGGGCGAGCGCGAGGCATCGTTCGTGACGATCGCGTACGGCGTACCGCGACGGTCGAGCTCGGCGAACAGCGGTGCGGCCTCGGGGAGCGCGCCGGCGCCGTCGACGATGACGCCGTACGCATCGAGGAGCAGGGCATCGTGGCTCTCGAGGAGCTCGGTCAGGGTGGTCGGACGGGGGGCCACGGTGTGGTCATACACCGGTGCTATATGGAGAGCATGCGGCCGTACCTGGAGTTGCTCCGCACCGTGCTCGAGAACGGGGAGAAGCGGACCGATCGCACGGGGACCGGCACGCTCTCGCTGTTCGGTGCGCAGACCCGATACGACCTCCGTGAGGGCTTCCCGCTCGTCACGACGAAGAAGGTGCTGTTCCCCGCGGTCGTGCGCGAGCTGATCTGGTTCCTCAAGGGCTCCACGAACATCCACGACGACCTGCACGAGCACACGCCGATCTGGGATGCGTGGGCCGATGACAAGGGCGACCTCGGACCGATCTATGGCTACCAGTGGAGGAACTGGGGCGGGCAGGGGATCGACCAGATCAGCGAGGTGATCGCGACGATCAAGACGAACCCGATGTCGCGCCGGATCATCGTCAGCGCGTGGAACGTGGCGGACATCCCGCAGATGAAGCTTCCGCCGTGCCACGCGTTCTTCCAGCTCTACGTCGGCATGGACGGGTCGACAGATCTCGGGGGGAGGTGGCTCGACTGCCAGCTCTACCAGCGGTCGGCGGATCTCGCGCTCGGTGTGCCGTTCAACATCGCGAGCTATGCGCTGCTGATGTCGATGATCGCGCAGGAGTGCGGCCTCTCGCCGCGGCACCTGGTGCACACGCTCGGCGACGCGCACATCTACCTGAACCACGTCGAGGGCGTGAAGATCCAGCTCGCGCGCGAGCCGCACCCGCTGCCGAAGCTCTTCCTCACGAACAAGCCCACGCTCGAGATGCGGTTCGAGGACGTCGCGCTCGAGGGCTATCAGCATCACCCGTTCATCAAGTTCCCCGTCGCTGTCTGAGGCATACTGCGCGCCGTGCGCACGCTCGTCCTCGCGTCCGTACTGCTCGCCGGGTGCGTGCAGGATCCGCCGCCGCTCACCGACGACACGTCGCTGAGCTGTCCGCGCAACGGTCTGTTGCCGTTCCGGCTGCCCACGATCTTCAAGAACGCAGACACGAAGATGCTCGTCCGGGAGAAGACCCGATCGAAGGACGAGTCGTCCGATACAATCGGTAACCCATCGGGACCGTACGCTTCGATCTACCTCGCGCCGGGCCAGACGCCGAGCAGCGCGCCGATCGCGTACCGCGGCACCAAGGCGCGCACGCTGACGACCGATGGACTGGTCGCGACGCCGATCCTCGACGAGCAGGTCAGCCTGTGGACGTACGACGACGGCATGTGGCTGCCGCTCGGCACGACGCGCACCGACGAGCTCGGTGCGTACGAGATCTCCGAGACGCCGTACGTCGCGCCGAACGGGCACCCGATCTACTCGATGCTCGACGGCGATCACTCGTGCGCCGAGCACTACTCGTTCCTCTATCCGCGCGGGTCGAAGGTCGTCCTCACCGACATCGATGGAACGCTCACGACGGACGACGGCCAGCTGCTCGCCCAGATCCCCGACGAACGCTACGTTCCGAAGATGATGGGTGCCGCGGACAAGCTCGCGCAGGCCTGGGCGATGAAGGGCTATCCGATCATCTACCTCACCTCGCGGCCGCACTTGCTTCGCCCCGAGACCCGCGGGTGGTTGCGTGACCTCGGCTTCCCGCTTGGTGCCGTGATCACCACGAAGAACGTCGGCGATGCCGCGCCCTTCAAGGCCGAGTGGATCCAGCGGATGAAGACCGGCTTCGGCTGGGATATCGTCGCGGCGTACGGAAACGCCGACACCGACGTCGTCGCGTACGAGACCGCGGGGATCCCGAAGAACGTCTCGTTCATCGTGGGCCCCCTGGCCGGCATGGACGGCACGGTCGCGATCGACAACATGGACTTCAGCGCTCACATTGCTAGCTTTGTCGCGAGTCAGCCCGAGAATCGTTAGTGGAACCCGACATCGTCTTCGCCGGATCAGGCCGCCTGATCATCGTGCTGCACGCCATGGCGGCGATCGTGCTGATCGGCGCGACCACGCACCACGCGCTGATCGCGATCGGGTACCTGCGCGGCAACTTCAAGGAGCGGCTCGCGCGGATCTACGCCACGACGACCGCGGTCACGTACGCGATCACGTTCGCGCTTGGCCTCGTCGCGTACCCGAGCTTCCGCTACCACGTGCGCGCCCTCTATCTCGATCGCTACGAGCCGGGTGTGTCGAACCTGTTCGACATCAAGGAGAACTTCGCGGCGCTCGGCGTGCCGCTCGTGATCGCCGCGTTCGTGCTCTCGCGCGTGATGAAGCCGAAGGAAGACAAGGCACTCGCGCAGGGCTACGCTGCGATCGTCGTGCTCACCGCCGCGATCGTGTGGTTCGCCGTGATCTCGGGTCTCGTGATCTCGCTGGCGAGGGGCATGTGAGGAAGCAGGACGCCCTGTTCGTCGCGATGTGCGCGGGCGCGATCGCATTCGCGGTGGCGTTCATCGCACCGCCGCTCGCGAGCGCACCCGTGCTCTGGTACTTCCCGCTCGAGGGCCGCTGGTCGTTCGAGGTGCGACCGGAAGGCCTCGCGATGGACTTCTACGGCCGCATGCTGTTCGCGCTCGCCGCCTGGGCCGTCGTCGTGCTGATCACGTTGCCGCTCGCGAAGCGCGTGAAGGGCATCTCGACGCGCGCGATCGGGCTCATCACCGCGTGGACGCTGACGACCGTGCTCCTCGTGATGCTGCAGTACGCGTGGACGCTGTACTTCCGGCGGCCGATGCCGGAACCGATACCGACCTGGTACGTCCCGCGCTAGGCGAAGCCGAGCTGAGCGGCGAGCTGATCGACCGCGGCCTTCGCTGTCGCGAGGTCGGAGCCGGTCTGCGCGCGGTATGCCTTGATCGCCTCGAGCGTGTTGCCGGAGCGAATCAGCGCGGCGATCTCATCGAGCGACGGCGCGGGCGGTGGCGGCGTCAGGCCGAGGTGCTTGTACAGTGCGGCGAGCTGCTGCTCGAGCGTCGCGACCTTCTGGGTCAGGAAGTTCAGGTGCTCGCGTTCGTCGCGCTCCAGGCTCATCGTTTGCTCTCCTCGATCAGCGCGTTCATGACGGGCTCGAACTTCGAGGGGTCCTTGCAGTCGTCGACGATCTCGAGCCACTGCTTCAGCACGACGTTGCTGCTCTGTAGATCGGTTTCGGCGTCGTCGGGCTCGAGGTCGGCGCGCAGCGCCGAGACCGCCCGCAGTCCCTCGACGAGTGCGGGGACGTGCGATGCGAGCTTCGCGCAGTCGCGTTGATTCTTCTTTGCGGTGATCGCGATGTTCGTGAAGGCGATCGTGCGCTTCACGAGCGCTTGCTGTGATCTCGTTGGTTCGGCGGCCTCGACAGCGGGCGTCGGCGTCGCCGCTGGGGCCGGCGCCGGCGCGACCTCGAGCTTCGCGGGTGTCGGCGGCGGTTTCGCCGGCTCGTCGGTCTTGCACGCCGCGGCGAGCAGCACGAGCGCGAGGAGCATTCGCATCGCAAAAGCCTAGCGCGCGAGCCGGTCGATCCGGTAGCGCACGCCGTTGTCTTCGCCCTCGCACGCCCCGGACCACGCGACCGCGGTCAGGTCAGCCTCGTTGTCGAGATCGGGGATGCGCGTGTCGCATCCGAACCGGCCCTGGACGCGCGTCAGGTACACGTAGCGCAGCTGGGTGTGGGCGAAGGCGTCGGTGAAGATCTGCGCACCGCCGACGATGAACGTGGTGTCGATGTCGGCGACCTCCCCGACCCGCGCGAGCGCCGCATCGATCGATCCGGCGACGAGCACGCCGTCGGGGACCGAGAGCGTGCCGCGCGTGATCACGACATTGAGCCGCTTCGGGAGTGGGCGGCCGCGGACCTCGGTGGACTCCCACGTCTTGCGGCCCATGATGATCGCGTTGCGCTTGCCCTCGGCCGCGGCCGACGTCACGCGCTTGAAGTGCGCGAGATCCCCGGGCAGCTTAGGCCACGGCAACCCGTTGGCCTTGCCGATGCCCCACTCCAGATCTGCGGCGACCACGACGTCGAAGCTCACGCGCGAACGCTAGCATGGTGTAGCTTCGCGGCGTGGCCACGGTGGTGTTCACGCAGAACCTGCGTCGTCATGTCGAGTGCCCGACCGAGACGGTCGATGGCGCGACCGTGCGGGCCGTGCTCGATGTGGTGTTCACCGCGAATCCGCGTCTGCGCGGCTACGTGCTCGACGATCAGGGCACGCTGCGCCACCACATGATGGTGTTCATCGACGGCGAGCCGGTCTCGGACCGCCGCAATCTCTCCGACCCCGTTCGCGCGACGAGCGAGGTCTACGTGATGCAAGCCCTGTCTGGAGGATGCTGATGCCGTCGTTGTTGATCTCGACCCGCAAGGGTCTGTTCGTCGCGTCACCGTCGGATTCGGCCTCGGGTTCGGGCTTCAAGCTCGAGCGCGGTCACTTTGTCGGCGATAACCTGTCGCTCGCGATGGTCGATCCTCGCGACGGCGCCTGGTACGCGGCGCTCGACCACGGGCACTTCGGCGTCAAGCTACACCGCTCCGATGACCGCGGCACCACGTGGACCGAGATCGCGGTCCCGACCTATCCGAAGCAGCCCGAGGGCGAGGTTCAGAAGAACTTCTTTGGCCTCGAGCTCAAGTGGACGACGCAGCTGATCTGGTCGCTCGCGCCCGCGCTCGACAAGGCGGGCGCGCTGTGGTGCGGCACGATCCCCGGTGGGCTGTTCCGCTCCGAGGATCGCGGCGCGACGTGGCAGCTCGTCGAGTCGCTGTGGTTCCACCCGGACCGCACGAAGTGGGGCGGTGGCGGTCGCGACCACGCCGGCATCCACTCGATCCTCGTCGACCCGCGCGATCCGAAGACGGTCGCGATCGCGATCTCGACCGGCGGCGTCTGGCGCACGAAGGATGCGGGCGCGACGTGGACGAACACCGCCGGCGGCATGCGCGCGGAGTACGTGCCGCCCGAGCTCGTGAACGACGGCAACAGCCAGGACGTGCACTGCCTCGTGCAGTGCGCCGCGACGCCGACGACGTTCTGGGTGCAGCACCACAACGGCATCTTCAAGTCGACCGACGACATGGCGTCGTGGACCGAGCTCGAGAAGGAGCAGACGGGCGCTCCGTCGCACTTCGGCTTTCCCGTCGCTGTGGATCCGAAGGATCCCGACACCGCGTGGTTCGTCCCCGCGATCAAGGACGAGAAGCGGATCCCCGCCGAAGGACGGCTCGTGGTCACGCGTACGCGCGATGGCGGTAAGACGTTCGAGACGCTCTCGAAGGGACTGCCGAGCTCGTTCGCGTATGACCTCGTCTATCGCCACGGGCTCGCGCTCTCGCCCGACGGCGCGCTCGCGTTCGGCTCGACCACCGGCAACGTGTTCGCATCGACGGATCGCGGCGACAGCTGGTCCCTGGTTTCGAACTACCTGCCTCCGGTCTACGCCGTGACGTTCGCGCCATGAGCGTGCGCGTCGCGGTCGTCACAGGTGCGGGTCGTGGTCTCGGGCGCAAGATCGCCGAACGGCTCGCGCGCAGCGGCTATCACGTCGTCTGCACCGACATCGACGAGGGCGCCGCGCACGTCACCGCGGCGGTGGTCGATGGCACCGGAATGAAGCACGACGTGCGCGATGCCGATGCGCACCGCGCTGTCGCGCATGCGGCCGCGGCGATCGGAGCGATCGAGGTCTGGGTCAACAACGCGGGCGTGCTCGACATCGGCGAGACCTGGACGCTCGACGACGCGAGCGTCCGCCGGATGGTCGAGGTGAACTTGCTCGGCGTGATCTGGGGCTCGCACGCCGCCGTCGAGCGCATGCAGCAGGGCACGATCCTCAACGTCGCGTCGATGTCGGCGATGACTCCGACGCCGGGCCTCGCGGTCTACGGCGCCACGAAGCACGGCGTGCTCGGCTATTCACTGTCACTCGCCTCGGAGCTCCGACGCGCGAAGCGTCCAATCACGGTAAGCGCGCTCCTCCCGGACGCGATCGCCGGCGAGATGACGAGCGCGTTCGCGCATGACGAGCATGCGGGTCTGTTGTTCTCGACGGAACAGCTCACGCTCGACGAGGTCGCGGATGCCGCAGCGAAGTTGATCGCGCGGCCGCGTCTCGTGAAGACCATGCCGCGGTATCGCGCCGCGCTGGTCCACCTGTTGCGACCATTTCCTGCGATCGGACTTCCGCTGCTGGATCGCTTCGCCGCGATCGGTCGCCGACGCCAGCAGCGCCGCTAGCGATCGCTCGGGTCCGCGGGCGGCAGGGGAGCCGTCGACGGGCGGGGGGTATCGTCGCAGTTCCGATCCCCGGTCTGCGTCTCGCCGTTGATCGTGGTGCCGATCGTCGGGTCACCGCACGGCCGCTGCGTCGCGTCGGCGGTCATGTTGTCGTTGTCGCCGCTGGTGTCAGCTTGCGTCTCGCTCTGGGCGGTCACTTCGCGCGGTGTCGTGTCGCGAGCGCCGCTGCGCTGACAGCCGATGGACGAGCCCGCGGCGACCGCGAGCCCAAGGGTGATCATCAGGGTTCGAGAGAACGTCATGGGTGCTCCTGCTTGGGTGATCTAGCGGGTCGGCGGCGTCGGCATCATCGGACCGGTGCCGCCCGAGGTGGTTCCGGTGTCGCTGGTGCCGCCCTCCGTCCCGCGGGGACAGTCCGCTTGCCCGATGCGGTCACTGATCGAGCCGTCATTGCACGGAAGCTGGACATTCGGAGCGGGCGACGTGTCTCCGCGGTTGGAGCCGCTCGTGTCCGTACCGTTACCGACATCCGAGCTCATATCAGCCTGCATCTCGCTCTGCGCGGTCCTATTGGTGGCCTCCGGCATGCCGCTGCTCGGCGTGGTGTTGCGATCGCTGTTACGCGACGAGCAACCGGCTGACGCACCCACGACGAGCGCGAGCGAAAGCATAAGTGAACGAAAAATCAGCATCACGTCCTCCTCTTGTTGATCTCTGGCAGAGCAAGACGCGTGCTCGAGGCGTTGGCACATACGACCAGCTCCGAACCGATCCGACGACGCGAAGGCGAGCGCTGAAGTCGCGATGCGACGAGCATGTGATAGTCACGTCTTCATGAAGGACACCCTCTACGTGCTTCGAGCCGGCTTCACGGACCAAACCACGGCGTTCTTCTGTCCGTACAGCGCGCAAGTGATCGGGTTCCTCGCGTACTACCCGCACGTGAAAGACAGCCTCGAGATCGTCGAGATCGACTTTCCGAAACCGCGCCATCCGCTCTCGGATGTCCTCGGAGATGACCACCAGAGTGCGCCGATGCTTGTCCTCGGTGGAGAGCCCACGCCGGTCCCGAACGTGAACCGGCAGGTGTCGAACGGACACCACTTCGTCGAGAAGACGATCGAGATCCTGCGCTACCTGGCGGCCACTCGCAGTGTTCCGGGGCCGCACTGATGCATGATGCGTCGATGCGACACGCTCTGATCGCCGCGCTGTGTCTCCTCGGCTGCAAGGAGAAGTCGAAGCCGGTCCCGGTCGATCCGGCACCGGCCCCCGTTGTCACGAACAGCGCGGACCTGAAGGCGACGTCCGCGCTCGTCGTCACAGAGCAAGGCGGAGCGTTCGTCGTGTCCGATGGTGCGAAGAAGTTCCAGATCACGCTGCCGAACAAGCCGACGATCTCGGGCGAGGTCGCGGCCCAGGGCGGTGTCTCGGTGTTCAACGCCCAGGCGGTGATGCCGGGCGGCGCGGTCGACGTGCAGTTCGGCTCGATGACCTCGCTCGATGGCGACATGCCACGGGAGATGCTCGACATGATCGCGAGTGCGCCGTCGCAGCTCGCGACTGCTGCGGGAGGCACGCTCGCGAAGAACGAGGCGTCGAAGCTCGCGGGTCGCGATGCGCGTGCGTTCGAGCTGACCACGAGCGATGCGCGGCGCCTGTTCGGCTGGTACGTGATCGCGAGCTCGCAGGCCCGCATGTACCAGATCAACTGCGTCGGTCCCGACAACGCGACGTCGCGCACGGCGTGCGAGGGCGTCGCGAAGTCGCTGACGCTCGCGCCGTAGCTCAGGCGTCGAGCGTGGCGCGGACCTGTCGCGCGAGGGCCTCGCCGGTGAACGGCTTCTCGATGAAGTTCGCCATGCCCTCTAGCACGCGAGTGCGCGTCAGCTCGTGATCGGTATAGCCCGACATGTAGAGCGTGCGTTGCACGCCGAGACCGCGTAGCTGGCTGACGACCTCGGGTCCACTCATCCCGGGCATGACCACGTCGCTCAGCACGAGGTGGATCGTTCCATGGTGTGTCGATGCGACCTCGAGCGCCTCCGCCGAGTGCGTGCATTCGAGGACCCGATAGCCATGTGGAGCGAGCATGCGGCAGATCGCACTGCGAACCTGCTCGTCATCCTCGAGCACGAGGATCGTCTCGTTTCCACCGCGCGCGGGTCGGGGTGGGCTCACCGTGAACGGAGCTTCGTCGACCCGTGGCAGCAGGATCTCGAACGTGGTGCCCTGGCCGAGCTCGCTCGTGACCCCGATGTGACCACCGCTCTGCGCCACGATGCCGTAGCACGTCGACAAGCCGAGGCCGGTTCCCCGCCCGAGCTCCTTCGTCGTGAAGAACGGCTCGAACACGCGGCTCCGTGTCTCGGCATCCATGCCACATCCGGTGTCGGTCACCGAGAGCATGGTGTACGTGCCGGGGGGCACGCCCTGCTCGCGCTTGCGCCGCTCGTCATCGAGCACGACGGTCGACGTCTCGATCGTCAGCCGACCTCCGCCCGGCATGGCGTCGCGCGCATTGACGACGAGGTTCACGAGCACCTGCTCGAGCTGGCCGACATCCACGCGCACGTTGCCGACTCCGGCGCCCCGAACGACGGCGAACTCGATGTTCTCGCCGATCAACCGACCGAGCATCGTCTCGATGTTCGAGAGCACGGCGTCGAGAACGACCACGCGGGGTTCCAGGACCTGGTGCCGGCTGAACGCGAGCAGCTGCCGCGTCAACTTCGCCGCGCGCTCCGCGGCATCCCCGATCTCCGCGGCGTCCTTCCGGCGCGGATCATCCTTGTCGAGATCCTCGCAGAGGAACTGACTGTTCGAGAGGATCACCGCGAGGATGTTGTTGAAGTCGTGGGCGATGCCGCCGGTCAGCTTCCCCAGCGACTCCATCTTCTGCGACTGCCGCAGCGTGTCCTCGAGGCGCTTTCGCTCGGTGATGTCGCTGATGATGCCCTCGATCCAGAGCTGACCGTTGCGCTCGTACCTTCCGATCGCGCGGACGCGCAGCCACAGCCAGTTGCCGTTCGTGTGGCGGCGCCGGTACTCGATGTCGTACGGCGTGCCGCCCGCCGCGTACGCGCGGTACGCATCGCGAATCGATTGTCGGTCTGCGGGATGGATCGCCGCGGTCCGTTCCTCGAAGGATTGCCTCATCATCTCCTCCGGTGTGAGCCCGAGCACGCGCTCGCAATTCGGAGTCACGAACGAGATGATCCCGTCAGCGTCGGATGTCCAGATGACGTCGGGGATACGCTCGACGAGCGTGCGGTAGCGATGCTCGGCGGCAGCGAGCTTCTGCGCCGCGATCACCTGATCGGTCGAGTCGCGTCCGATCGCGAGCACCCTCTGGGACCCGTCGACCATCGTCACGGAGACCGAGAAGTCCATGTACAGCGTGGTTCCAAACCTCGTCGCGATCGGCACGGCAGCCGCGCGGCCCGACCCGGTCTGGACGGCATGCGCGAACGACTTCGTGTTGTCGACACCGCGCCCGGCGGCCGCGAATTCGCTCACGTGCCTCCCGATCATGGTCAGCGGATCGCTTCCGGTGAGCTCGCGCCAGCGCTCGTTCGCCTCGAGGATGATTCCGTCGGGCGTGAGCACGGTCATCGTGTCGTGCGCACTCTCGAACAGTGCGCGGAACTGGTCCTCGGCAACGCGCGCGCGGCCGAGCAGCCGCGTGATCTGTCGCGCGGCCGTCCTCAGGTGTTCCTCGTACAACTGCACGCCGGGGGCCCCCGTCACGTGCGTCGGCTCGCCGCCGAGGTTCGCTCGCAGTGCCGTCAGCTCTGCGCCGAAATCCGGAGTCCGTGACACCAGTGCGCACGCGCCGAGACTCTTCGCGAGCGATTGGTCCGGGTTCTCCAGGTAGTGCGCGCTGAGCAGGATGATCGGCACACCGGCCATCGATGGATCGGCACGGAGTGCGCGACACAGGCCAAACCCGTCGAGGTCGTCCATCAGGACGTCGCTCATGATCGCGTCGGGTACCTGGTCGCGGACCTTTCGCAGTGCTTCCTCGCCGCCGCCAGCGGTCTCGACGGTGAAGCCCGCTTCGCGAAGACGGATGGCCCCGAGCTTGAGCTGGAGGCTGTCGTCGTCGACGAGCAGGATGCGCTGGGGGGTCACGGCTGGCCTTTCAGGTGCGTCGTGACGATCTGCGTGAAGACGAGCGGATCGATGGGTTTCTGGAGGAACTGCGCGCAACCGGCGCCCAGCGCGGCCCGCTCGGCAGCGGGCCCGTTGAAGGCACTCACCGCGATCAGCGGGATGTGGCGGGTCGACGAGCGCACCTTGAGGAGCTCGGCGAGGGACAGCCCGCTCATCATCGGCAAGACGATGTCGATCACGATCACGTCGGGCAGCGAGCCCTCCAGACACCGCAGGGCCTCTTCGGCGCTGTCCGCGCACCGCGTGGTCGCACCCTCGCCGCGCAGAAGGACCGCGAGCAGCTTTGCGCTGGCCGCGTCGTCCTCCACGATCAGCACCGAGGCACCGGAGAGCTGGCTCATGCCTCCGTGCGACTGCGAGAAGGGGACCACCGAAATACGTAACAATACTCACGAGTGTTATGGCGCCGTCGCCATGATCAGGGTATCAGGACCATGGTATCGCCACCATGGGACGAGTGCTGGTCATCGATGACGACGAGGCAGGATGCCGGTTGTTGTCCGCGACCTTGAAGCCCGAAGGCCACGAGGTGGTCGCCGAACACGACGGCGCGCGCGGGCTTGCTCGCGCGCAGCAGCTCCGGCCGGAGGTTGTTCTGCTCGATCTTCAGCTGCCCGATCAGAGCGGGCTCGAGGTGCTGGTGCAGCTGCACGCGCTCGACGCGAACCTGCCCGTCGTGATGATGACCGCGCACGCCGAGGTAAGGACCGCGGTCCGCGCGACCAAGCTCGGCGCGTTCGACTACCTCACGAAGCCGATCGACCACGAGGACATCAGCCGCATCGTCCGGCGCGCGCTCGAGACCCGAGAGCTGAAAGCAGAGGTCGAAGATCTGCGCCGTCAGCTCGGCGAGGGTCCGGGGCTCACGGCGCAGATGGGGCCCAGTCCGCAGGTCGCCCAGGTGATCGAGCAGGTCCGCGCTGTTGCCACGTCCTCTTTCTCGGTGCTCGTGCTCGGCGAGACGGGCACCGGCAAGGAGCTGGTGGCGCAGGCAATCCATCGCGCGAGCGATCGCCGGGCGAATCCCTTCGTCGCGCTCGACTGCGGCGCGATCCCGGAGTTGCTCCTCGAGAGCGAGCTGTTCGGTCACGAGAAGGGCGCGTTCACCGGTGCGGACAAGCGGAAACAGGGGCAGTTCCAGGTCGCCGAGGGCGGCACGCTGTTCCTCGACGAGCTCGGTAACCTTCCGCTCGCGCTGCAGGCGAAGCTGCTGCGCGTCCTCGAGTCGCGCCAGCTCCAGGCCGTTGGCTCCGAGCAATCAACCGCGCTCGACGTGCGGTTCATCGCAGCGACCAACGAAGATCTCCACGCGCGTGCCGAGGATGGCCGTTTCCGCGCGGATCTCTATTTCCGACTCGCGCAGTACACGATCACGCTGCCCGCGCTCCGCGAACGACCCGCCGACATCGCCCATCTCGTGCAACGGTTCATGACCGAGGCCAGCGTCGAGCTGCGCCGGCCGGTCCACGAGATCGCTCCCGATGCGCTCACCCTGCTCGAGAAGCAGCCGTGGCCGGGGAACGTGCGGGAGCTGCGCAACGTGGTCCGCCAGGCGGTGCTGACTCGGGAGGATCTCCCGCTGCAGGCGCTCCAGCGTCGCCCGATCCGGATCGAACACGGCAACGAACTCGATCCGCTGACCGTCCTCGGAGACGAGCCCGAGGACGCAGTAGGCATCCAGCGCCTCGCTGGTACGCCGCGCGACCGTATCGAGCAACGCCGATGGCTCCGCGGTCGCCTCCGCGAACGCCCGCATCGCGTCCGCGAGCCACTCCACCGCCGCCTCGCTCTCCAACGAACCTCCCACCACTTGGAACCCAAACGCACCGCGGATCGACGCGTGCGAGGCGCCAACCATAAACAGCCGGCACGAAAACGTCCAGTGGCGTGTTCGCTCGATGGCGTGGGGCGTCAGCTTCGTTTCGATGGTACGAAATCCGTATCCAGCACAAGGAGCGGCGCGAACAGCTCGTCGCCGAGCCGCTGCTGCCGCACCTCGACGAACCGGCGGCGCAGAACCTCCAGCTCGGCAAGCAAGCCGTCGATCTCGGCGAGCTGGCCGCCCGCCCGCAGCTCGCGCCGCAGCGTCATGCAGGTGTAGCG
>JACCRC010000471.1 GCA_013813765.1 Deltaproteobacteria bacterium
CATCATCGCGGAGGTCGCAGCGGGGCTCGACTACGCGCATCGCAAGACAGACGGCTACGGTGGTCCGCTCGGCATCGTGCACTGCGATGTCTCGCCGTCGAACGTGATGCTGTCGGGCGACGGCTACGTGAAGATCCTCGACTTCGGCATCGCGCGCGCGACATTCGCGTCCGCGCTGGAGCGTCGCCGTCTGCGTGGCAAGCCGCGCTACATGGCGCCGGAGCAAACGCTCGGCGAGCCACCGACCGCAGCGGCCGACGTGTTCGCGCTTGGCATCATCGCGTGGGAGATGTTCACCGGCATGCCGCTGTATCGCGGCCCAAATCTGAAATCGATCCTCGAGGCCGTGCGCACGATGCACCCGCCGCGGATCGATCGGCTGAATGACAAGGTGCCGGCGGAGATCGTGGACGCGGTCGCGATCGCGTTGTCGCGCGACCCCGAGCAGCGCGGGACCGCAGCGGACCTCGGTCAGGCGTGCGCACGCAGCGCGATGGCCGCCGGCGCGCGTGCGCTGTGCGCGTGGCTCGCCGACATCGAGGCGCGGCCGGGCAAGGCGGAGCTTCCATGGTCCGCCGAGAACACGTCGGTCAGCGTGCCGAAGCCCGGCGGCGGAACGCCGACTCCGGTGACCTCGACGATCATGCCGCCGCCCCGCGCGTCCGCACGATCGATCGCCGGGTCGCTCGCGAACGTGCCGGAGCCCGGCGGCGACCTCGGCGAGGGAACTCCCGGCTACATCGAGGCCGACAGGATCACCACCTCGCCGTCCGCGCTCAGCTTCGAGAGTCCCGAGCGCGGCTCGACCTCCGCCTCTCGCTTCGAGACCACGCCGGTCGCGCAGCGGTTCCTCGACTCGCCGACGGCGACGTCGACGCAGGCGCGCTGGGGACACGAGGGCACCGTTGCCGGTGTGGGCCGGCTCGCCGATGCGATGCCCGATGTGAGCTTCCAGAACCGAGAGCCCACGGTGCCGACGGAGCCGTCCATGCGGCCGTCGTACGAGGTGCTGCAGCTCGGCACGGGCGCACACGCCTCCGCGCTGCGCTTCGACGACGACATCACGCACTCGAGCGCCGAGCTCCCCGCGTTCGAGAACACGAGCTACGACAGCCTCGAGGTCGAGGGCGACAACGTGCCGCTGCCGCAGCTCGAGGGCCCGGTCGACGAGCCGATCGACGACGACCTGGGATCGATCGCCGCGGGCGTGCTCATGGAGCGCCGGCGCGCGGTCGTCGTGGCCGCGTTGCTCGCGGGTGCTCCGGCAGATGTGCTGAAGCCGCTGACGCGCAGCCTCGGCGAGCTCGCCTACCAGCGCGGCGGCGTGGTGACCGCGCAGGATGACGATCTTCTGATGGTCGCGTTCGGTCTGGAGGTCGCCGGCGAGGATGACGTGGCGATCGCGATGGGCTGGGCACTCGATGCCGCGGCGATGGCACGCGATGCCTCGGACGGCGTGGTGCTGAAGGTCGGCGCCCGCACGGGCGTGGTCACGACGGCAAGCGACGACGGTGCGGTGAGGATTCCACCCGAGGCCTCCGAGGAAGCGGTCGCACTCGCGCGCGAGTCCGCCCCGGAGCGGCCGATGTTCGTGGGCACGACGGGCCGGCTCACCAGCGACCTCTACACGCTGCGCGAGCTGCCCGCGCCGAAGCGGATCGCACGCCGCAGCCGCGTGATCGAGGTCGTCGGGCCGCGCAGCCTCGACGATCGCGAGCGTGCGCGGCTCGAGAAGCGCGGGAAGTTCATCGGCCGCACGAAGGAGCTCGCGGAGCTCGAGGTCTGGTTCCAGCGCGCGATCGCGGCCGATCGGCGCCTGGTCGTGTTGATCAACGGTGCGGCCGGCACCGGCAAGAGTCGCCTCGTCACGGAGATGACCGAGCGGCGCCTCGCGAGCGGTACGCCGACGCGCGTCGTCGCCACGGGTGCGAGCCCGGCGCACCACCTGTCGCCGTTCGCGCTCGTGATCGATCTGATCCAGACGGCGCTGGGCCTGCCGCCGGGACGAGGCCGTGCCGCGCGCCAGGCGCTCTCGCAGCGGCTCCTGCACCGGATGAAGGAGGCCGGCGCGGTACCGGATCGCGTGCGCGAGATCGCGGTCGACCTCGATCGAGCGATGGAGCTGCGCGACGGTGTCGGCATCGGCGCGCCGGAGATCGCCGATCTGCGGCCGCGCGTATCCGCCGGGCTCGCCGCGTTCCGCACGACGCTCGGCGATCGCAACCGCCCGCGGCTGACGATCCTCGAGGACATCCACCTCGCCGACAGCGCGAGCCTCGAGGTCCTGCGCCACACGCTCGCGGTGCCCGCGCAGAGCCCAGAGCTGATGATCCTGACCGCGCGTCCCGAGGGCCCTGCCCCGCCGGCGGTCGATGTGGTGATCACGATCGGTGACCTGGTCGGCAGCGAGCTGCGACAGCTCGTGGCCGATCGTCTCGGTCCGGTCGCGACGCCGCTCAACATCGCGGCCGTGCTCGCGCGTGGCGGAGGCAATCCGCTGTTCATCGAGGAGCTCGCGCAGGCCGTACGCGAGGCCGGTGACGATGTGCCGGCGTCTGCACGAGATGTCGTGGCCGCGCGCGTCGACAAGCTCAGCGCGAAGGCCAAGACCGCTCTGCGATACGCCGCGGTGCTCGGCGGCACGATCCGCATCCGCATCCTCGAGGAGCTGCTCGAAGAGGAGTCGCTCGGGCCCGAGCTCGAGGAGCTGATCGAGGCCGGGTTCCTCGTGCGGTCCACGACCGGCTCCAGCGATCCGCGGGAAGGGGACCTTCACTTCGCGCGCGGCCTCGTCCGCGAGGTCGTGTACGAGTCACTCTCGGCACGTACGCAGCGTGACACGCACGCGCAGGTCGGCCGCCTGCTCGCCTCGCGGTTCTTCGCCGGCCGCGAAGAACCGCCGGCCGTGATCGCCGAGCACCTGGAGCGCGGCGGTGAGCCCGCTGGCGCAGCGGCGTTCTGGCTGCGCGCGGGGCGCCTCGCGATCACCGCCTCCGACACCACCGCCGCCGTGAGCTGCTTCACGCGCACGATCGCGCTCGAGCGCGAGCTCGGAGCGGCTCCGCCCACGATGACGTCGCGCGCTCGGCGTCGCGAGGCGCTCGGTGGCCGCGAGGAGGCGCACCGGCTGCAGGGCGACCTCCAGTCCGATGCCGGGGATCTCGACGAGCTGCAACGCCTCTGCGAGGGCGAGCCCGAGCGCCTCGCGGATGTGGCGCTTCGTCGCGCGCAGCGCATGCTTCGCTGGGGCGACTACGCGAACGCGAGCATGGCGACGATGGTCGCCGAGGATCACGCGATCGCCGCTGGCGATGACCGCCTGCGCGGCGAGGCGCTTCGCATCCGAAGCGAGATCCTCGAGCGGCTCGGTCGCTACGACGAGGCGCTCGTCGTCGTCACGCACGCGCGCGAGCTGTTCCATCGAATCGGATCGCTGACCGACGAGATGGCGGCGATGATCGGCCGCGGGCGCATCCACCTGATGCGCGCCCACTACCCGGCCGCGCGCGATGCGTACAAGCCTGTCGTCGCGTTGATCGACAAGACCGGCGATCCGTGGCTCGAGCGCATCGTCACGAATCACGTGGCCGTGATCGAGATGTGCCTCGGCAACTTCACCACCGCGATGACCTCGGCGAAGCGCTCGCTGGAGCTCTGCCGTCGCTACGGCGACCGTGGACGCGAAGGCGACGCGCTCAGCGTCGCGGGCATCATCCAGCTCGAGGTCGGGCTCTACGAGCATGCCGCGGTGACATTCGCGGAGGCGCTCGACATCCTCTCGCGCACGCAGGCCCGGTGGAGTCGCACGGACTGCCTGATCTACGCCGGCATCTGCGATCTGCGGCGCAACGGAAACGGGGGCATGCTGATGATCGACGAGGCGCTGAGTGAAGCGCGCCGACTCGGTGCTCGCTACCTCGAGGCGAACGCACTCGTTGCGCGCGCGGGCGCTCAGCTCCGCCGCGGCGCCTTCGCGGCCGCGATCGACGACGCGGTCGCGGGCACCACCGTTGCGATGCAGGCCACCCTGACCGGTTATGCGATCCAGGGCACCTCGCGCCACGCGCTCGCGATGTGCCGGCTCGGCCATCACATCCCGCAGGCCGCGCAGCTCGCGAACCGTGCGCTGTCGATGCTCGATCAGCAGAAGGTGCTCGAGGGCTCCGAGGAGGAGGTCTACGCCGCCTGCTACGAGGTGCTCACCGCCGCTGGTGATCGCGAGGGTGCCGACGTGGTGAGGCAACGCGGGCGGATCTCGGCGAAGCGCAAGCTCGACGCGCTGACCGATCCGATCTGGAAAGCTGCCTACGCCGCGATCCCCGAGGTGCGCGCGCTCCTCAGCTCGCCGTGAGCCAGCCGCCGGCGACCACTCGATCGCCGTCGTAGATCACCGCGGCCTGGCCCTGCGCGGCCACGGTAGGCTCCGCGAGCGTCACGCGGGCGCGGTCGCCGTCGATCTGGATCGTCGCGGGAATCGGCGTGCCGCGGTGGCGCACCTGCACGGCGGCATCGAGCGTGGTGCGCGGCGGTGCGAGCCAGCGCAGGTCGCGGATCACGACCTCGGTACGCTCGGCGGCAGCCTTCGGACCGACGGTGACGCGTGCCGCCGTCGGATCGAGCGCGGTGACGTAGAGCTTGTCCTTCGTGGTCAGGTTACCGAGCCCGCGGTGCTGGCCCAGCGTGTAACGATGCGTGCCCTCGTGGCGGCCGAGGACGTTGCCGGAGGCGTCGACAATATCGCCCGCCATCGGCAGTGCGCGTCCACGCTTGAGCGCCTGCGCTGACACGAATCCCGCGTAGTCGCCGTCGGGCACGAAGCAGATCTCCTGCGACTCGGGCTTCGCGGCGTTCGGCAGCCCGAGCCGCAGCGCGTGCGCGCGGACCTCGTCCTTCGTCATGCCCCCGAGCGGGAACCGTACGTGCGGCAGCTCGACCGCCGGCATCGAGAACAAGAAGTACGACTGGTCCTTGCCCGCGTCGACGCCGCGGCGGAGCGAGTGGCCCGTGCCGTCGTCGACGATCTGCGCGTAGTGACCCGTCACCAGCACGTCGGCGCCGATCGCGCGCGCCTTCTCGAGCAGCGGCGTGAACTTGATGTGCTGGTTGCACTTCACGCACGGGTTCGGTGTCTCGCCGGCGAGGTATGCCTCCACGAAGTCCTCGACGACCGCCGCGCTGAACTCCGCGGACAGATCGATCACGTAGTGCGGGATGCCCAGGTGCGCCGACACCGCGCGTGCGTCCTCGACATCGCGCGGGCCGCAGCACCGGCCGCCCGACGATGCGGCCGTTCCGCGCGCGTCGTACAGGCGCATCGTCATCCCGACGACGCGGTGGCCCTGCTCGACCAGCAACGCCGCTGCGGTCGCGCTGTCGACCCCGCCCGAGAGGGCAGCGACCACGAGGGGACCGGAGGCAGACATTCGCTAGTTATTGCCGTGGGAGGCATCGGATGACAAGGTGCGGGGCTCGATGATGGCCAAGCTGGTGCGGGGGCTGGGGTTCGCGCTCGTCGTCGGGTGCAGCAGTCCGAAGTCAACCCAGAGCGATGCGCGCGAACCGGACGTTGCCGCCGACGCCGCTGCCGACGTCGCCATCGACGTCATGGTTGATGCCGCAATCGATGTGCCGGTCGACGTTCCGATCGATGGCCCTTCGTCGTCACCGCGCTGTGCGGCCGGAGCGACGATCGCGCTCGACGTGTCGCCGCTGAAGATCACGACCATGGCGCGCAGTGGCAGCACGCTCTACGTCTCGACGTACGATCCAGCGAACTTCGGCCAGGGAACGCTCTACACGTTCGACTTGACCACCCATACGCAGACCGCGGCGCCGTTCGTAACGACGGGCATCCTGCAGGTCGGAGAGTCCCCGGGCGACGTGTTCGCTGCCGAGCCGAGCGCGGGACGGATCTGGCAGCTCCATCCGGGTGCTGCTCCCCAGGTGCTCGTGTCGGACCGCGTCGATCCGTGGGTTCCCGTGGCGGATTCCACGCATGTGTATTGGGCGGAGCTCACGCCCACCAGTAGTGGTCGTCAGGTCGTTCGTAGCGCGATCGCCGGCGGCCCGGTGGAGCCCTTGATGGCTTGCCAGGCCTACCAGCTCGCCATCGTGGGTCAGCACATCTATTGCGCCGGTCAGAACGGTGTCCGCCGCCACCGCACCGACGGAACAGGAGCCACCGAGTTCATCTCCTACGCGGGCATCTCCGTGGTGTTCGCGCTTGCCGCCGCCGGGACCGACGCCGTGTTCGCACCATTCGGGGCGGGCAGCACGCTGTTCCGCGTCGACAGCACGACGACCGCCGCCACTGCGATCACCCCGATCAGCGGTCCGCGCAACAGTGACGTGGCGACGAGCTCGGACTATTTCTACCTGTTGGACCTCACCAGCGCGGTTCGCCGCATCCATCGCACGACGGCCCAAGAGGAGCTCGTCTACAGCTCGGGCGGGGGCCGGCCAGTGCCGCAGCAATGGGTGGTGCTCTGGAATGAACACCTCTACTTCGACGCGCAAGACTCTCAGCTCGGCGGGACGTCTTATCTGATGCACTGCGTGGACTAGGGATCCGCGGCGGCGTATCGCTCTATGCGCTCGCGACGGCAGTGGGTCGGTGCTGTACGAAGCGAGCCGATGACGTGGTAAGGCCGAGGGGTCGATGAAGAGCAACCGCTGCGAGGTCGAAGCGACCCAGCTCGACGATGCCGGCGCCGGTGTCGGTGCGACGACGAATCGGGTCGTCCACGTGACCGACCTGCTACCCGGCGAGCGTGCGGAGGTGACGATCGACCACCAGAGTCCGCACAAGCCGGATGCATGGGGGCACATCACGAGGAGGCTCGGCCCGTCGAGCCGCGACCGCGTGGAGCCGGCGTGCCCCGCGTTCGGGCGCTGTGGTGGCTGCACGTGGCAGCATCTCGCCTATCCCGCGCAGCTCGCGGCGAAGCGGCGTCGCGTCGAGCTCGCGCTCGCGGACGTGCTCGCGATCGACACGCGAGGCGTGAAGGTCGCGGCGGTGCGGCCATCGCCGTCGGTCACCGGCTATCGCAACAAGGGCAAGTACGTCGCGGGCCGCACGAGCGACGACAAGCTCGTGCTCGGCGCGTACGCACCGCGCAGTCACCACGTCATCGACACGCTCGGCTGTCAGGTGGTGGCGCCCGTGATCGACGAGATCGCGACCTGGGTCCGCGGTGCGGCGGAGGGCGCGAAGCTCGCAGCGTATGACGAGCGCACGCGCACCGGCGAGCTGCGCTACGTCATCGTGCGCGAGGCGGGCTCCGATGTGATGGTCGTGCTCGTCGTGGCCTCGGGGACCTCCCGCGCGAAGCTCGAGCTCGTCGCGAACAGCCTGTCCGCACATCCCGCGGTGCGCGGCCTCGTCGTCATCGAGAACGATCGGCGCGACGGCGCGATCGTGCCCTCCGGCTCGAGCGCGAAGGTGCTGCTGGGCCAAGGCCACCTCGTCGAGGAGCTCGCGGGAATCCCCGTCGAGGTCGGCGCGGGTGAGTTCGTCCAGGTCAACCGCGCGCAGGCCTCCGCGATGTACGCGCGGGTCGCCGAGCTCGCGGAGTTGAAGCCGGGAACGCGAGCGGTCGATCTGTTCGCCGGCCTCGGCGGCATCGGGCTGCACCTCGCGCGCGCAGGCGCGACCGTCGCTGCCGTCGAGATCGATCGGGATTCCGTGGCGCAGCTGCGTCGCGCCGCCGAGCGCGCGGGTCTGCCGCTCACGGCGATCGCAGGCGATGCTGGCGATCTGTCGGCCGAGATCCGCGCGCAGCTCGGCGCGAAGCCGGATGTCGTCGTGGTCAACCCGCCTCGCAAGGGCCTCTCTGAAGGCGCACGCGATCTGCTGCTCGAGCTCGCCGCTCCGACCGTGGTCTATGTCAGCTGCGGCCCGGAGGCGCTCGGCAAGGATCTGGTCGCGCTGGCGCTATCCGGATACTCCCCCGACATCATCGAGCCCTTCGATCTGATGCCCGGCACCTCGCAGGTAGAGACCATCGTCCGGCTGCGACGATAGGTCTACTCTCGAAGGTCAGCCGCAAGCGGAACGGTGATCGTCGCGCCCTCGGTCGCGTGGATCTTGCGCGTCAGGTGCCGCTTCGTGGTGCCGAGGTCGACATCGAGGATCAGCACGCCATCGTCGCCCTGCATCGAGACCTCGAACCGGCACGGCCCGATCAGCATGTCGGGCAGCGCGGCACGGTGGAACTGAGCGTTCTCCTCGCCGTCGACCGTGAGGTGCGCGTCGACTTTCCTCACGCGCTTCTCGGCATCGCCGAAATCCAGGACGATCGTGGCGTGCGTGCGCGTCGACTTGTTGCACGTGCTCTGGATCAGCACCGCCATCGCTCCGATGAAGATGATCGGCAGCACCCGGCGCTTGATGAGGTCCCGGACCAGCGGCGACACGGGCACGTTCTAGCACGCGCCCTCGGGCCCACCGACCAAAAACTCGCTCCGCGCCGGCCGCCACGGGATCCTCGCGGCGTGCGCCGTCTGCTCGCTGCCGCCCTGCTCGCCCTCGTCGGGGCCGGCACTGGC
>JACCRC010000434.1 GCA_013813765.1 Deltaproteobacteria bacterium
ACGAGATCGTCGCGAAGATCGATTACAAGAACCCGCAGATCCTGCGGTCGTTCGTCACGGACCGCGGCAAGATGATCCCGCGTCGCATCAGCGGCGCGAGCGCTCGCCAGCAGCGCGTGATTTCCACCGCCCTCCGGCGGGCGCGCATGCTCGCGCTCCTGCCGTTCTCGGTCACGGGAGACTAGTCATGGCGATGCAAGTCATCCTCACTCAGGACGTCGATAACCTCGGCAAGGCCGGCGAGCTCGTCACGGTCAAGCCCGGTTACGGACGCAACTACCTCGTGCCGCGCGGCCTCGCCGTGAGCGCCACCGTGCGCAACAAGAACCGCCTCGAGCACGAGAAGGCCTTGATCGAGCGTCGCGTCTCGAAGGAGCGGGCGACCGCGACCGAGCTCGCGGCGAAGATCAACATCATGACGCTCCAGTTCGAGCGCAACACCGGCGAGGACGAGAAGCTGTTCGGCTCCGTCACGTCGCGCGACATCCAGGAGCAGCTCAAGCGCGCTGGCGTCGACATCGATCACCGCTGGATCCAGCTGGAGCAGTCGGTGAAGGCGCTCGGCAAGTACGAGGTGCCCGTGCGCCTCGCGGCCGGCGTGATCGCCCAGCTCAAGTTCTGGGTCGTCGGCAAGGACAAGTGAGCGGCTGCCTCGAGCTGTCTCTGCCTGCAGAGCGGTTCGAGGTTAGTTACCGAGAAGCGCGCGGCGAGCAGGGCGACTTGCTCGCCGAGTCGTTTTCGGCGCTGCTGTCAAAATTCGCGGACCGGCGTGAGGAGGGCCGCATCGAGGCGCGCTTCGTTCCGGAGACGGCGCTGTGGCTCGTCGACGGCGACACGTATCTGGGCCGGATCTCGATCCGTCACCGGCTGAACGAGTCGCTGCGCGTGCTCGGCGGCCACATCGGCTACGACATCCGGCCATCGCGGCGCGGTCAGGGTCTCGGTGGCGCGATGCTGCGGCTCGCACTCCCGCACGCACACGCGCTCGGTGTCGATCCAGCGATGCTGACGTGCGACACGGCGAACATCGCATCGTGGCGGATGATCGAGCGGTGCGGTGGCACTCGGGAGTCGACCTACATGCATGACGGCGTCGAGCGCTATCGCTACTGGTTACCGACGACGATCTAGTCAGCGATCACACCGCTGATGTACCTTCCGGCAATGGCGCGCGATCGGCGAGTGCTGCCGCACAACCTGGACGCCGAGGCATCGATCCTCGGTGGCGTGATCCTGCGCAACGACGTGCTCACGAACCTCGAGTCGGTCGAGGTCGATGACTTCTACGACATGCGCCACAAGGTCGTGTGGCAGGCGATCCGCAACCTCGAAGCCACCGCGAAGCCGATCGACGTCGTCACGCTCGAGAACGAGATCGAGAAGCAGGGCAAGCTCGATGCGATCGGCGGCATCGCGTTCATCGGCGAGCTCGCGCTCCGCGTACCGACCGCCGACAACGTCGGGACGTACGCCGAGATCGTCACGGACAAGCACCAGGCCCGAAAGCTGATGCTCGCGTCCAACGAGGTGCACGAGAAGGGCTACGAGGACAACCTCGAGGTCCGCGACTACCTCGACGAGGCAGAGGCGAAGATCTTCGAGGTCACGCAGCGCCGCGACAAGGCCGGCCCCGAGCCGGTGAAGTCGCTGATCAAGAAGGTCTTCAGCTCGCTCGACGAGCGGTTCAAGTCCGCCGGTGGCATCACCGGCGTGCCCACCGGGTTCGCTGATCTCGATACCAAGACCGCCGGCCTGCAGCCCACCGAGCTCATCATCCTCGCGGCGCGTCCCGCGATGGGGAAGACCTCGTTCGCGCTGTCGCTCGCCCAGAACGCGGCCACCACCGGCGGCTGGCCATGCCTCGTGTTCTCGCTCGAGATGTCGTCCACGCAGCTCGCCGAGCGCATGCTGTGTAGCGAGGCGCGCGTCGATTCATCCTCGCTGCGCCGCGGCCAGCTGCAGCGTCAGGACATGACGAACCTCACGTACGCGGCGGCCACGCTGTCGAAGGCGCCGATCCTGATCGACGACTCGCCCGCGCTGTCGCTCCGCGAGGTCCGCGCCCGTGCGCGCCGGTTCCGCCAGAACAAGGAGTTGTTCGGCGACAAGAAGTTCGGGCTGATCCTGATCGATTACCTCCAGCTGATGCGCGGATCACCGCAGGCTGCGAAGGCGTCGCGCGAGCAGGAGATCAGCGAGATCTCCCGCGGCCTCAAGAGCCTCGCGAAGGAGCTGCACTGCCCGGTGCTCGCACTCTCGCAGCTCAACCGCTCGCTCGAATCGCGCACCGACAAGCGGCCGCAGCTCTCCGATCTGCGTGAATCAGGCGCAATTGAACAGGATGCCGACGTCATCATGTTCATTTACAGAGACGTTGTTTACAACAAGGACGCTGAGAACCCGCACATCGCGGAGGTCATCCTCGGCAAGAACCGTCACGGCGCGACGGGCACCGTGGAGACGCACTTCGAGGGCCGCTACACGCGGTTCGAGAATCTCTCGCAGCGCAGCGACGGTCCTTCGGGCGGCGGCGGCTACTGAGCTAGAGTGCGCGCCATGAAGCTGGCGTGCCTGTTCGTGCTGATCCTTGGATGCGGTGGTGGAGTCGCGAAGCAGTCACCGGCTGCGGAACGGGCCGCGCCCGCTGCGCCTGCCGCGCCTCCTGCGCCTGTCACCCCGGTCGTCGACAGCGCCGCTGCCGAGAAGGCGAACCAGGACGGCAAGACGGCGATGTTCGCGAATCACTACGATGTCGCGATCGCGAGCTTCGAGAAGGCGCTCGCCGCGGATCCGAAGGCGATCTACGGATACAACCTGTGCGTCGCGCACTACAGCTCGGGGCACTTCGGCGAGGCGAAGCAGGCGTGCAACGCCGCGCTCTCGCGCGAACCGGATGCCCCGGTCGCAGCGAAGCTGAACAAGATGCTCGAGAAGATCGACGCCGAGGCGAAGAAGCAGGGCATCACCCTGCCCTGACCGTTAGCCTCGCGAGTCAGAATTCAGTATTCCCTGTTCTCGGTTCCCTAATTCGCCGGGAACGGGGAATGGGGATCGAGGACGGAAAACCGGAGATGGGGGACGCGGGTAGGGCGCATCGGCGACGTCGCCGACGCACGGCGACGTCGCGGTCCGCGCTTGCGCCGTTCCGCTTCCGTGCGAACAGGGAATAGGGAACCGGGAACCGGAATTCAGAATCTCTTCGCGACCGAGAGCGAGCCGCCCGGGGCGACATCGATCTCCTGGGTCTTCGCCTTGCGCGACTTCACCTCGAGCAGCGTGATCTTGTGCGCGCCGGGCGACAGCGTCAGCGTCTTCGGGGTCATCTGGTTGAGCGACCGGCCGTCGACATAGATCAACGCGGCAGGCGACGAGGTGATCGTGACGGTGCCGGGACCGCTGCCCTTCGCCGAGGCTTTCGCGCCCTTCACTGGCGCGGCGATCGCAGCGGCGATCTCGTCCTCGTCGTGCACGGGCGCGGCGACCTTCTTCGGCGATTCATTCGGAGCGCGCACGGCCTTCGGTGCCGTCGCAGCGACGGCGATGCGCTTCGCCGGTGCAGCGACGCGCGCGGCCTTTCGGCGCGAGCGTGACTGCTTCACGGCGCGAGCAGGTTCCATCTCGATCTCGGTCTCTCCAGCGATCGGCTCGACGGTGGGCGACACGGCGAGCGTCGGCTGCACAGCGGTGGGCTTCCAGCCGATCGTATCGCCGGTGGCGGAGACGGTCGGCGGTGTCTCGGACACGGGCTCGATCGGCTCGACCGTGGCTACCGGGGCTGCGACGGGGACAGACACCTCCATCACCACGGGCGTCGTGTCGGGCGGCGTGGAGCTGCCGCGGCCCTTGTGGATGATCAAGCCCGCGAGAATGCCGACGAGGATCGCGATACCGGCGAACGGAAGCGCCAGGCGCTTCGCGAGGCCCCACACCTCGCCGCGCGTCGGAGGCGCGTCGAGCGGCGGCGCGGGGAGCCGACTCACGCGAACGGTCTCGGGGCCATCGAAGGACGCGCGAGAGACGACGGGACGCGCGGGCTGGACGACCGGCCACGCCTGCTGCGGCAAGGGCTCGTAGCGCTCGACGCGCTCGGTGGCGTCGTAGCCGGGGACGTGCGGAGCGGGCGGCAGCGGAGCCGGCGTCGGGTACGCGTAGTGCGGGAGGATCGGTTGCGGATAGGCGGGGAGCGGCGACGCGACCGACGGGATCGGGAACGCCTGCGACGGCAGCGTGTGCTGCTGCGCGAAGTGCGGATCGAACTGCGTCTCCTCGTCGTCGTCATCGTCGTCGTGGAAGATCGGCTGCTGCGGCACCGACATCGGGGTCGCGTTCGGCGCGCGGCGGCGTGGTAGCGGCGGCGGCATCGGCGACGAGATCGCCGCCGGCTCGAAGTAGGACGCGACCGGCACGAACGCCGGCGGGGGCGGCGGGGCGGTCACGAACAGGTGGTCGGCGGCGGGGGAGCCGTGATCCACGATCCGTCCCGAGACGAGGTGGATGAGGTCGTTGATCGCTGTCGATTCGTTCTTGGACATGTCGACTCCGGCCCGACCGGTTGTGCACGGGGTGGACCAGCCGGCGTCGTCGCAATCTCGGTGGGTTCCATCGGGATCTGCGGCGGGTCAACCTGCGGTGGCAACGCGAGAAGCCGGAGACAAGGGACCCGGGCAACGCGCAAGCGCGGGTTTTCTTGGGATAAGATACCAACGTGCCAAACCCGCAGCCGGGAACGATCCTGGGCGCGTATCGCGTCGAGGGAACGCTCGGGGCGGGCTCGATGGGCGAGGTGTTCAAGGGCGTCGATACGGGGCTGAACCGCCGGGTCGCGATCAAGCTCCTCTCGGAGAAGCACAAGGACAGCCCCGAGCTGCGCGCGCGGTTCGTGCGCGAGGGTCGCGCGGTCGCGGCGATCAGCCATCCGAACGTCGTGCAGGTGTTCGCGAACGGCATCTTCGACGAGCGGCCGTACATCGCGATGGAGCTACTCGACGGCACCGACCTCGGCGCGACGGTGGAGAAGTCGGGGCCGCTGGACTCGCTCGCCGCCGCGCACGCCGCACTCGACTCCGCGAATGGTCTGGCCGCCGCCGCCAGAGCCGGGCTGATCCATCGCGACGTGAAGCCATCGAACCTCGTGCGCCAGTCCGATGGTCGCGTGAAGGTCACCGACTTCGGTCTCGCGAAGCCGGTCGATCCCGGCGCCGAGCCGGCGCTGACGGCGATGGGCGTCGTCGTCGGCACGCCGGACTACATCGCGCCGGAGCAGGCGCGCGGCGAAGCGATCGACGAGCGCGTCGACATCTACGCGCTGGGCGGCACGCTCTACTTCCTGCTCGTCGGGGTCCCGCCGTTCCGCACGGGCAAGCCGGCCGAGGACAAGTACCTGAAGGTCGTGGCGCGCCACCTGCGCAATCCCGCGCCCGATGCAGCGACCGCGAATCCGAGCGTCGATCCGGAGCTCAGCGCGCTCGCGCGCACGATGATGGCGAAGAAGCCCGCCGAGCGGATGGGCTATCCCGAGCTGATCGAACGGCTCACCGGGATCGTGGCGCGACTCGATCCGGACTCGGTGCCGTCTCTGATCAACTCCGCGCGCGATCGCTCGCGCCCGAACATGATCCTGTCGCCGGAAGGCGGAGCTCCGCTGCTCGGTGCGGACCAGTCCGCGACCGTCTCCGATGGCGATCTCGACGTCGCGCCGCGGCGCGTATTCCCGGGCTGGCTCGTGTTCGTCACGCTCGCGAGCATCGCGCTGTTCGTCGCGGGGCTCGTCGTCTACATGCGCCGCGACGACGGCACGAGCGCGGGTACGCCGCCGGCGGATGCGGCGGTCGGCTCGGCGGGTGATGGCGGCGTGAAGCCGGGCGCGCCGATCGGCATGCTCGCCGTGAAGAAGGCCGATGGCTCGGTCGCGTTCTATGTCGATGCGCAGCCGCTGTCGGCCGCCATCTACACGAAGTTCGACACGAAGCACGAGCAGCCGGGCAAGACGGATGGGCCGGTGGTGAACGTCTCGTACACGAACGCGCGCTCGTACGTGACCACGCGCGGCGGTCGCCTGATGACCAGCGCCGAGTGGGATGCGGCCGCGGTCACGCCGGGGTTCATCATGCCGCCCACCATCCTCGAGTGGGTCGACTCCCCCGACGAGAAGAAGAAGACAGCCCGCTCCCACGGCAAGACGCAGGTCAAAGCCGACGAGAAGCTGCCGGACGTCACGTTCCGGATGGCCCGCAATCCCTAGCGGAAACGCCCTCGTATATAGTGCGGTCGGTATGGCCAGCGACGTAGATCAGCTCGTCGACCTCATCTCCCGCCGCGTGCAGGAGCGGTTGAGCGGTCAGCCTGCGAGCGTGAAGCTCGCCCTCTTGCCGCGCGATCGCGGCGAGTGCAATGACGACACCGCGCCCGGCGAGGACTGTGCGGAGTGCGGCACGTGCGTGGTGCGCCGGCCGTGGAGCGTGCGGGCGATGGAGGGCGAGGGACTCATGCGCGTGGGCGCGCTGCCCGGCGTGGGCTCGGTGCCCGGCGACATGGCGAAGCTGATCGATCACACGCTGCTCAAGCCCGAGGCGACGCGCGACGAGGTCGTGAAGCTGTGCGAGGAAGCGAAGAAGCACCGGTTCGCGAGCGTGTGCGTGAACACCACGTGGGTCGGCCTCTGCAAGTCACTCCTCGCGGGCACCGACGTGATGGTGTGCGCGGTCGTCGGCTTTCCGCTCGGTGCGATGGCGCCGACGGCGAAGGCATACGAGGCACGCGATGCCGTGCGCGCCGGTGCACGAGAGATCGACATGGTCATCAACATCGGCGCGCTGAAGTCGCGCGACTACGAGACCGTGTTCGAGGACATCTGCCGCGTCGTCAAGGCGTCGGCACCGGCGGCGGTGAAGGTCATCCTCGAGACCAGCGCGCTCGACACCGAGCAGAAGATCATCGGTTGCGCGATGTCCAAGCTCGCGGGCGCGGCGTTCGTGAAGACCTCGACCGGCTTCGGCAAGGGCGGCGCGACCATCGAGGACGTGCAGCTGATGCGCCGGATCGTCGGCGGTGACCTCGGCGTCAAGGCGTCGGGCGGCGTGCGCACCGCGGAGGACGTGCTGAAGATGGCGCAGGCCGGTGCGAACCGGATCGGCGCGAGCGCCTCGGTCGCGATCGTGACGACCGGCGGCGGTGATGGGAAATCCAAGGGCTACTGAGCCGTGCTCCCCGTCCAGCTGATCCGCAAGAAGCGCGATGGCGGTGCGCTCGATGACGCCGAGCTGCGTACGTTCATCGAGTGGGTGACCGCGGGCAGCATCCCCGACTACCAGATCGCGGCGATGCTGATGGCGATCTTCTTCCGCGGCATGGATGACCGCGAGCTCGCGACGTGGGCCGACGCGATGACGCGCTCCGGTGACGTGATCGATCTCTCGAGCGTCAAGCGCGCGAAGATCGACAAGCACTCGACCGGCGGCGTCGGCGACAAGATCTCGATCCCGCTCGCCCCGGCGGTGGCGGCGTGCGGCGTCGCGGTGCCGATGGTGTCGGGCCGCGGGCTCGGTCACACCGGCGGCACGCTCGACAAGCTCGAGTCGATCCCCGGTTTCCGCGTCGATCTGCCCGTCGAGAAGTTCAAGCAGCTCGTCGACGAGCTCGGCGTGTGTCTGATCGGACAGACCGCTCGGATCGCGCCTGCCGACAAGCGCCTCTACGCGCTGCGAGACGTGACCGCGACGGTCGAATCGCTGCCGCTGATCGCTTCATCGATCATGTCGAAGAAGCTCGCGGAGGGCATCGACGGCCTCGTGATCGATTGCAAGGTTGGCAACGGTGCGTTCATGAAGACGATCGAGCGCGCGCGCGAGCTGTGCGCGCTGATGATCGCGATCGGTACGCGCGCCGGCAAGCGCATCACCTGCGTGCTCACCGACATGGAGGCGCCGATCGGTCGCACGATCGGCAACTCGCTCGAGATCCGCGAGTCGATCGAGGTCCTGCGCGGCGGCGGCCCGGTCGACACGCGCGAGCTCACGCACGTGCTCGGCGCGGAGATGCTCGTATTAGGTGGCGTCGCCGTGGACGCGGCCGAGGGCGCGTCGAAGATCCAGAAGGCGCTCGCCGACGGCAGCGCACTCGAGGTGTTCAGGAAGGTCGTCGCGGCGCAGGGAGGCGATCCACGCGTGTGCGACTCGCCGGGCTCCGTGCTGCCGAAGCCGGCATCGCGCGACGAGGTGTCGCTTCCGCCCGGCCGGATCGTCGCGATCGACAGCGAGGCGCTCGGCATCGCCGCGCTCGTGCTTGGCGCGGGGCGGCGCACCGCGGAGGACAGGATCGATCCGTCGGCCGGCCTTGTCGTCGATGCCTACCTCGGCGAGGTGATCGAGGCCGGGGGCCCGCCGAGCGTGATGATCCAGCACAGCCTGCCGGCCGGCGATTCGCGGCTCGCCGAGGCGCGTGCGATGATCGAGCGCGCCTTCGTGCTCCAGCCCGCCGACCAACCGGCCCCGTCGGTCCGCAGCTCGCGGATCCTCGAGGTGATCCGATGACCGACCTTCCCGCCACGCTCTACGACCGCGTCCACGCGGCAGCACAGCTCGTGCGCGAGCGCTCGGACTTCGTGCCGCAGGTCGGCCTGATCCTCGGATCGGGGCTCGGCGCATTCGCCGACTCCCTCGAGAACCAGGTCGCGATCGAGTACGGCGACATCCCGGGCTTCCCGCGCTCGCACGTGCAGGGCCACAAGGGCCGGCTCGTGCTCGGTCAGAAGCAAGGCGCGTGCTGCGTCGCGATGCAGGGCCGCGTGCACATGTACGAGGGCCATACCGCGGCGACCGTCGCGTTCCCCGCGCGCGTGCTCGTCGCGCTCGGCGTGAAGGTCCTCATCATCACGAACGCCGCCGGCGGTCTCAATCCAACGTGGGCACCCGGCACGCTGATGCTCATCCGCGATCACCTCGACCTCCTGCGCGATCACGCGCTGCGCGGTCCGAACGATGATCGACTCGGCCCGAGGTTCCCCGACATGACGACGGCGTACGCGCCGGAGTTGCGCACGCTGGTGAAGGGCGTCGCCGCCGAGCGCGGCATCGCACTACAGGAAGGCGTTTACGTCGCGATGCCCGGCCCGTGCTACGAGACGCCGGCCGAGGTGAAGATGCTGCAGGGCCTCGGCGCCGATGCGACCGGCATGTCGACGGTGCCCGAGGTCTGCGTCGCGCGGCACATGGGCGCGCGCGTGATCGGCATCTCGTGCATCACGAATCAGGCCGCGGGCATCACCGGCAATGCGCTGTCGCACGACGAGGTCACCGAGACCGCGACGCGCGTGCGCGCGACGTTCGAGGGCCTGCTCGATGGCATCCTCGGAGCACTCGTCGCGAAGGGCGAGCTGCGGTGAAAGAGGATCTGGTCACCGCCGCCATCGACGCGCAGAAGCGCGCGTATGCGCCGTACTCCAAGTTCAAGGTCGGCGCCGCGATGCGCGTCAGCGGCACCCTCGTGACCGGCGCGAACGTCGAGAACGCGTCGTACGGGCTGTCGAACTGCGCGGAGCGAACCGCAATGTTCGCCGCCGTCGCGGCGGGGCACACGAGCCTCGAGGAGGTCGTGGTGTGCACCGATGCATCCCCACCGTCGTCGCCGTGCGGTGCGTGCCGGCAGGTGCTCGCGGAGTTCGCGCGCGACTGGAACGCGGTCACCGTGACGTCGATCAATCCCGCGGGCGAGCACCGCACGTGGACGATCGCGCAGCTGCTCCCCGACGGCTTCTCCGGACGCGAGTTACCGTGCCCTGCGAGCGAAGCGAGCAACTCTGAAAAAGAGCGAGCGTGAGCGAGCTCATCCTGCGCGGTGGGACGATCCTGACGATCGACCCTCAGCACCGCGTGGTCGCGGGCGACGTCGTCTCGATCGATGGCGTGCTCGTGCACATCGGCGGCGACTACACTCCGAAGACGAGCGACTACCAGATCGTCGACTGCGCCGGCTGCATCGTGATGCCCGGCCTCGTGCAGGCGCATGTCCACACCTGCCAGACGCTCGCGCGCGGCCGTGCGGACGACATGGAGCTGCTCGACTGGCTGCGCACCGTGATCTGGCCCTACGAGGGCAAGCTCGACGAGGCTGCAGCATCCGCCGCTGGCGAGCTCGCATGCGCGGAGCTCTTGCTCGGCGGCACCACGGCGATCCTCGACATGGGCACGGTGCACCACACCGATCAGATCTTCGCCGCCGCGGAGCGATCGGGGATCCGCGCCACGATCGGCAAGGCGATGATGGACGCCGACGATCCGTACATCCCGAACGGCCTGCGCGAGTCGACGCAGGGCTCGCTCGATGCTTCCGCGAAGCTCATCAAGCGCTGGCACGGCGCCGCCGAGGGCCGGCTTCGCTACGCGTACGCGCCGAGGTTCGTGCTGTCCTGCACCGACGAGCTGCTGCGCGAGGTCGGCGTTCAGGCGAAGGACCGCGGCGTGCGTATTCATACGCACGCGAGCGAGAACAAGGGCGAGATCGCGCTCGTGCGCGAGCGGTTCGGCAAGGACAACATCCTCGTGCTCGACGAGCTCGGCCTGCTCGGCGACCACACGTGCATCGCGCACTGCGTTCACCTGACCGACGCCGAGAAGCGGCTGCTCGCCGCACGCGGTGCGCACGTGTGCCACTGCCCGTCCTCGAACTTGAAGCTCGCGTCGGGAATCTGCCCGGTCCCGGACCTGATCGCCGCGGGGGTCGCGGTCGCGATCGGTGCCGACGGCGCACCGTGCAACAACAACCTCGATGGCTTCCTCGAGCTACGGCTCGCGGCGCTCCTCCACAAGCACACGTTCGGACCGCGCGCCCTGCCCGCCCCGGAGGTCGTGCGGCTCGCGACGCTCGGAGGCGCCGCGGCGCTCGGCCTCGCGGATCAGATCGGCTCGCTGGAGATCGGCAAGCGCGCCGACGTGATCGCGATCGATGTCAGCGCCCTCCACACCGTGCCCACCGGATCGCCGTGGTCGGTGATCGCATACGCCGCGAAGGCGTGCGACGTGCGTCACGTGGCCGTCGACGGGAAGCTGGTCGTGCTCGACCGAGGGCTGCGCACGCTCGAGATCGACAAGGTCCGAGAGCGCGCCCGCTCGTCGGCGAATCGCCTGTTCTCCTAGGTCCTTCGATAAGTGGACGCCTCGGTAGGCCCGTGCTAAGACTTCGGGACGTCGATCGGGGGCTGGCAAGGGCCGGAGAGGTCGACGAACCCTGGAGCACCATGGAAACGCTACGCCTGCGCGGAAACCCGGAACGCATCTTCATCTCGGTGGACGAGAGCACTGGCAAGTCCACCGTCTCGTTCTTCCCGGCCGAAGTTGGCTCGCCGTTCCAGCACGATGGTGACAAGGACGGCTCCCGTGCCCTGAAGGACGCGAAGTCGATCCTGGCGAAGTACCCGGCCTGCACGCTCCACGGTCCGCACTTCCACGCCGCCCGCCCCGCCAAGGCGCGCATTCGTAAGCGCGCGTAAGCGCACGATTCCCGGTCGCGCCCGAGCGCGCCGATGCTATTCTTCGCGCACGTCCGATGCTGCTGACGCGCGAGGAAATGACCTTCGACTTCGGAGGAGCGAAGCTGGATCCCAACCGGGATCGCGAGCTCCTCGAGTGGATGTTCAACCAGTTCCTCTACGGCGAGGTCACCGGCATCCAGGTCGGTCACTGGCTGTACGACGCGCCGGACTTCGATGCGGCCAAGTTTCTCGCGCGCCAGTCGCTCGAGGAGATGCAGCACGTCGACAACTTCCTCCGCATCATGGCGATGCTCGGCTGTCAGCCGAAGCCCGCGCACCCTGCGGTCCGGTTCCTCGCGACCGGGATGATGGGTAGCTCGTGGGCCGAGCACGTCGCGCTCGAGATGGCGCAGGGCGAAGGCTTCGTGCTGCAGGCGTTCTACGCCGTGATCGACACGCTCGATCACAAGCCGTCCATCGACATCCTGAAGCGTGCGGTGAAGCAGGAAGAGCGTCACGTCGAGTTCGGCGAGACGCAGACCGCGAAGGCGATCGAGGGCAAGCCGTGGCTACGACGCAGGCTGCTCGGTCTCTCGCTCGTATCCATGTGGGGCGTGCGGCGGATCGCGAAGTACATCGAGAAGCGACTTCCCGCGGATCACGTGGTGATGAAGCACCTGCCGGCCTTCCTCGCGCATGCGAACCGGTGCGCCGAGATGCGGCTGCAGCGGATCGGCGTGCTCGATCGTCCGCTCGCCGAGATCGGTGGTGCGAAGCGCGCCGCGCTCGTCGCCGAGGCGTACGGCGGCAAGCTCGCGGGCGGCATCGGCTCGCTGCTGATGGTGCCGTTTCGCCTGCTGCCGTTCTGGCCGAAGAAGAAGCGGCTGACCGATACCTATCTACGCGACCAGCACATCACGGGTTACCTTGCGCCGCCGCAGGACGGCGAGGCGCAGCTTCAGGAACCGTAGTTCGCGCGGTAGGGCTGCCGTCATCGCACGTGACCCTGAGCGGCTCGCCGCTCTCGAGTGCGGTTGACACGAGTGCCGTGCCGAACACGCGGGTGGCGAGATCCTGATCGCTGATCGGCTGGCTGAGGTGCGCTTGCACGAGCACCCAGCGGCAGTTGTTCTCATCAACGCCGCATGACTTCGTCTCGGCCTTGTCCTTCGCACCGAGGAACCGGCGCTTCTCGAACACCATCGTCGCGCGCAGGCGTGACTTGCCCGCGGCGACGCCGGGGCGCGCCGGGAGATCCGCGATGACGTTGCCGATCCAGTACGCGATCGACGACGTCCCGGGGCTGCGACCGACCGTGCCGATGCGTCGATCCTCGGCGGTGATGCGTCCCCCCGCGAGCTGCGCGCGCAGCACGTCCGCGCCGTGCCACTCGGCGTTGACGTCGGGGCCGAGCAGCATCGCCTCGGGACCGGTCGCGACGACGCTCGGATCGCGCGCGATCTGATTGAACAGTACGGGTGCCGCGACGCGCGACAATGCATCGCGCAGGTCACCGTTGATCACGGCAGCTGGGATGGTCGCGCCGTAGAGCTGGCCGTCGCGACGCGGTGCCGGCGGGTGACCGAACGATGTGTGCTCGAACACCGGCACCCAGCGATCGCCATCACGCGCGTACAGCATCGTGATCCGCAGCGGGATCACGGCGACGCGGCCGCAGAACGAGATCCGCCACGACAGCTCGTCGGCGACCCACGCGGCGGACAGATCCTGCGCGAGGTGAGTCTCGAGGCGCTTCGAGCGGACTTCGGTGACTCGGTCGCCTTCGACGCGCAGCGGCCATCGGCTCGGTGCTCGCTCGAGCTCGCCGGCGATCAGCACGTCACCCGGACCCACGCCGATTCGCGCGCCGCCGATCTGCGGAGGGATCATGCCGGTCTCGATCTCGGGCGGCTCGTCGCGCTCGTACGCGGTGAGCACGTCGTCGGCCAGCTCGGCGAGCATCGACGTGACCACGTTGCCGTCGCTGCCGGCGACCGGATCGGCGAGCGGCGGTCGCTCCCTGACCTGACGCCCGGGACACGCGGCGAGCGCGAGCACGAGGCTCACCGACACCAGCCTCAGCCTCAATGGAACCCCGCGAGATCCGCTGCGGTATCGATATCGCGGACCACCGCATTATCGTCGACGGTTACCGCATTGACGTACGCACCCTGGATCACGGCGCGCGCGCCGCCGTCGAGGTGACCGCAGGCCTGGAGCTTCTTCCACAGCGATCGCGCGATCAGCGGTGGATGACCGCCACGACCGGCGAACCTCGGCTGCGCCACGTCGTACGAGCCGAGCGCCGCCATCAACGTCTCGAGCGTGCGCAGCTCGACGTTCGGATGATCGACCGGCCACAGCCACGCCGCGTCCAGATCGTATTCGCGCATCGCCGAGAAGCCGAGCGCGACCGAGCTCGCCATGCCCCGCTCCGGTAGAGGATTCACGATCACGCCGAGATCGAGCCCGCGCGCTGCATCGCCCACCTCGTGGCCGTGCGGTCGGCCGACCACGACGACGATGCGAGTAGCCGTGGCGAGCCTCGCGATCCGTGCGATCCGCGCGAGGTACGTCTCGTGCCCCGTGCGCAGCATCGCCTTCGCAACACCGCCGAGGCGCGTGCCCTGCCCGGCCGCGAGGATCACCGCCCCGACCTTCACGGCGCCTCCGCGCGAGCACGACGCGGCGACCAGTCGCCAACCCTGCCCTCACTGCGCCGCCGAGCGATCAGCTCCGCGGCGATCGCGACCGCGATCTCCTCGGGCGTCTCGGCGCCGAGGTCGAGCCCGATCGGTGCGCGCAGCCGCGCCCAACGGGACTCGCCGTCGGGGCCGTCGATCAGCCCGCGTGCCTCGAGCCTCTTGCGAAATCGGCCGACCTTGCCCCGGCTGCCGATCATCCCGAGGTAACCCAGATCGTCGTTGGTGATCAGTTGCTCGAGGAGCTGCTGATCGATCGCGTGATCGCGCGTGACGATCAACGCGTGATCGCCAGGACCGAAGCCGCCGACGAGTCGCTCGACCTCCTTCGCGTCGAACGTCTCGTGCAGCGCGGCGGCCCAGCTCGGACGCTCGCCCGTGGCGCCGGTCTCGCCGTCGTCGCAGACGATCACCGTGAAGCCTAGGTTCGCGAGCAGCGGCCCGAGGTTCCGCGCGACATGGCCGAGGCCGAACACGATCGCTCGCTCGCCCGCGCCCACTCGCTCGATCATGACGCCGTCGCGCAGCTCGGGCTGATGCGGTGGCGGATCTCCCGCCACCGGTGGCCGCACGGCGAGCGGCTCGCCATCGACCGGCGTGATCAGCACCTGACTCTCGGCGGAGCCCGCGACTGCCTCGAGCGTCGCGCGCGACGGCGCGGCGGGCGTCAGCACGACCTCCATCGATCCGCCGCAGCACATCGCAAGATCACGAACCAGGTGCTGGCGCACGACGCGCGGTGCGGCTCCGCCGGCGACCTCGCGCGCGGCCTCCGCGACCAGCTGCTCGATCCGCCCGCCGCCGACCGTGCCCCACTGTTCGCCATCGGCGGCGACCACCATCCGCGCACCGAGGTGGCGCGGCGTCGATCCATGCGCGCCGATCACGCTCGCGATGGCCACTCCCCGTCCCGCGTCCAGCGCGCGCAGCGCCTGGGCGAACACGTCGAGTCGCGGAGACATCGGCAGGACCGTACCACGCGTCCCCGGGACGCTTCGCGATACCATTCGAGGATGGCGAAGAAGCGAAGTACCCGTGCGCGGCGTGCGGGAAGACCCTGACACAGGCAGGAAAACCTTCCGGTGCAGCTGCGGCGGACGTGGGTTCCCGAGGAGTGGCTCGTCGACATGGCCGAGCAGCAGAAAGGGAAGTTCGCAGAGCTGCCGTGGGAGCAACGCGCCGGCACCCCGCGCCCGTGCCCCGCGTGCACGACGCCGATGCCCACGCTCACGCTTGCCGGTATCGATCTCGATCGGTGCACGGAGCACGGCGTCTGGTTCGATCCGAGCGAGCTTCCTGCGGTGCTCGCAAAGGCGAAGCAGTTCCCGGAGGCAACGCCGACGACCGAACGCCCTGTCCCGCTGATGGGCTCCCATGTGCCGCGCGAGGACTCCGACTTCTCGAAGGGCGTGCGCGCATCCGAAGGCTTCATCGAGTCGATCGCGAGGTTCTTCCGCCGCAACGACTACTGAGCTACTTCGTCGTCTTCAAGTTCTCGCAGCCCAGCTCGAGCTTCGCGTCGCAAGGCGTCGATGCGGCCGTCATTGGCGAGCGCGCACACCCGCTCGAACAGGACCATGTCGTCCACAGAGTCGAGCTCCGTGCTCGGAGTTCGATAGACGCGACGTGCACCCGCACCGCCATCTTCACACGCGCGTCGTCATCAGATGCGCGATCACCTCGCGCAGGCCGGCACCCTCGGGACGCTCCGTCAGGAACGCCGGCTTGAACGCGAGCTCGTCCCACCACTGCTTGATGTTCGCGACGCCGACCGACTTCGGAAAGCCGTTGAACATCGGCGCATCGTTGAGCGCATCTCCGACGTAGAGGTACTGCGAGAGATCGTTGCCGTCGGCTCCGAGCACTTGTCGGACCACCGTCAGGCACGCCGACAACTTGTCGAAGTGCGGTGGGCCGAAGTTGATGTGAACCGACGAACGACTCGCGAGAAAGCCAGCCTTCGACAGCATCCGAACGCAGATGTTCGCGTCGTCCTTCGAGAGCGTGCACTCCTCGTTCCAGTCGATCGCGAGATCGACTTCGCGGTACTTCGAGTCAGATGACAGGCGGGCGCCGGGGACCTTCGAGCACACGTCGACCGCTGCGTCGTTCATGCGACGGCGCCACTCCGGGAGAGAGGCCGGAGGGACGCCGTAGATCTTCGTGAGCTTCTTGCCCTCGCGAACGAACGTCACGCCACCGTTCTCGCAGACCATCGCGAGAACCGGCGTCATCTTCATGAACGCGTAGCCAAACCCCGCGGGCCGACCGGTCACCATCACCACCGGAACACCGGCCTCACCGAGCCGTTCGAGAGCCGCGTAGGTCGAGGCCTCGATCCGGTCGCCCGTCGTCATTGTTCCATCAACATCCGAGAACAACGCGCGAACCGGGCCGCGCAACTCCGACAACGGGCGAGTCATGGGGGCGGTTCATAGCACCCCCGACGCGCTACGCGATCAGGCGCAGACCGAGATCCTCGGTCGTGGTCGGCGCGGGTCCGCGCATCGACCGGTCGCGCTGACGCGACAGCCAGTCCTCGAGATCAGGGGTGTTCAGACGCACGATGCCGCCGACCTTGAAGACCGGGAGCGGGTCACCCGCACGACGCGCCATGTATCGGCACCAGCGCTCCGAGCGACCAAGTGCCGTGGCGATGCCCTTCCAGGTTTCGACGAAATTCGACATTTCATATCCTCCGTGTAGGAAGCCTTCGTGCAGCCGCTGTGCCGAGGTCGGACCAGTGCGTCAAGTCTTCGGATTTCAAGCACCTACACGACGATCCCGCCCCCCTGTGTTGCCGGAGGTTAACCACTAGTCGAGGGCGGCGACGCAAAACCTGACACGGTTGTCGCAAGCTTGCCGCAGGGCCAGTCGCACTGGCAGAAGCGTTCAGCGGCCAGTATCCTGTTTGGACATGCGTGGAATCGTGCGGCTTTGCGCCGCCATCGGGGTCTTCGCGTGCGCCTTCGTCGGGCGCGCGCACGCTGCACCGGCCGAGACTTATCCGCTGTCGAAGGTTCAGCGCGGGCAGACCGGCTACGGCGTGACGACGTTTGCCGGCACGACACCCGAGCGGTTCACGTTCGAGGTCGTCTCGGTCGTGCGGAACTTCCTGCCGAAGCAGGACATCGTGCTCGTGAAGTCCTCGGATCCGAAGGTGCAGACGTCGGGCTTCTGGCAGGGCATGTCAGGAAGCCCGCTCTACATCGATGACAAGCTGGTCTGCGCGTTCTCGTACGGCTTCCGCTTCAACAAGATCGCGCTCGGTGGCTGCACGCCGATCGAGTACATGAAAAAAGATGGCGACGCGTATCGCCGCAACGCGCCGGTGCAGGCTGCCGGCAAGCCGGGTCAGCCTCGGATGGTCATCCCCGCGGCATCCTCGTCAATGGCGGACTGGAAGCGGCTGACGCCGAACGTCGATGTCGCCGAGGCGATGAACGCGCTCGGCCCGAAGCACCGTAGCTGGCTGCTGTCCGCGCCGCTGCCGCCGCCGCTGCCGAAGACGTCATCGGTCGATGGCAGCGAGCAGACGATGGTCGCCTCGGTGCCGCTCTCGATCTCGGGCTTCTCGGCGCCGGCGTTCAGCCAGCTCGAGAAGATGTTCGGTGACTCGTCGCTGGTTCCCGTGCGCGCGGGCGCCGGCGGAGCGCCGGGCAAGGAGAACGTCCCGAACAAGTTCGTGATGGGCGGCTCGATCGCTGTCGAGCTGATCCGCGGTGATATGTCTGCGGCCGCGGTCGGCACCGTGTCGTACGTCGACGGCGAGAAGGTCCTCGCGTTTGGCCACCCGATGTTCCAGACCGGCGAGACCTACGCGCCGGTCTCGACGGTCTACGTGCACACGGTGATTCCGTCGGCGATGTCCGCGTTCGTGATGGGCAGCGCGGTCAACGAGATCGGCTCGCTCGTGCAAGACCGCCAGTCCGCGATCATGGCCGACACCGGCCTGCGCACGCCGACGATCCCGGTCGACATCTCGATCACCACGACGAGCGGCAAGCACGTCGAGACCGGCTCGTTCCGCGTCGAGCTGATGGCGAACAAGTTCCTCACGCCGTCGCTCACGGGCGCGGCGCTGATGAACGCGATCAACTACTACCTGCCCGACCGCGATGACGTCACCGCGCGTGTCGACTCGAAGGTCACCGTGAAGGGCCACGAGCCGATCCAGTTCGTCGACTACATGCACGCGAACGACGGTGCCGGTTCCGTGATGGGCTCGGTGCGCGGCCTGCGCGTGCTCGTGCCGCTGATGCTGAACCCGTTCGCGCCCGTGCAGATCGAGCGCGTCGAGATGAAGGTCGACCTGCGGTTCGAGGCGAACTTCGGCGAGATCAAGGAGATCAAGATCCCCGCCGGCGAGCTCGTGCCGGGCGAGCGCAACACGCTCAAGGTCCTGATGAGCACGTGGGACGGCAAGGACATCATCGAGGACGTTCCGGTCGACGTGCCGGCGAGCCTCGCGGGCAACATCGTCACGCTCGAGGTCACGTCGGGCGACTCTGCGAAGCTCGACGCGGCGCCGCCCGTCGATCTGCCGTCGCTGATGGCCGCGTTCCGGCGCCTCCTCCCCGGCAATGTCTGGGCGGTGACGCTGTACCCGGCGGATGAAGGCGTCGCGCTCGACGGCAAGCTCGTGCGCGATCTCCCGGCGAGCGCGGTCGACAAGCTTCGTCCGCAGAGTCACACGCACCGCGCGCAGGCCTACAAGCCGATCGCCCGCACCATCGCCGCAGCGAAGCGCGTCGTCGAGGGTTCCTCGACGATGCTGGTTCGTGTCCGCGACGCTCGCTAGTTTGCACGTAGGAACGGAAACCGCCTTGGGGGAATCGTGAGCTCAGTCCGTCGTTCTGTGGTGATCGCCGCCGGTCTCGGTGGCCTCGCTCTTCTCGTCTCGCCTGCCTCCGCCATCGTCACGGCAACCTGGAGCATCGAGACCTATCAGCAGTTCGACGCGGGTGACGCGAGCAGCGCGTTCATCACCTCCACCGGCGAGCTCCGTCCCGGCTGGACCTCCAAGCGCACGGCGCTCGAGGGCGACGCGGTCTGGTCCGCGGTCAAGCTCGCCGACGGCTCGGTCCTGCTCGGCTCCGACGCCGGCGGCTCGATCTTCCGCGTGCAGGGCGACACCTCGAAGAAGCTCGTCTCGATCCCCGGCGCGATCGCGGTCGTCTCGCTCGCGCAGACCTCTGACGGAACCGTGTGGGCCGGCGCGATGCCCGGCAACAAGCTGTGGAAGATCGACGTCAACGGCGGCAAGGCGACCGCGGGTCCACAGCTCGGTAAGGACGTGAAGGACGTCGAGACGATCTGGTCGCTCGCCGCCGCGGGCAACACCGTGTACGCGGGCACCGGCCCCTCCGGGAAGCTGTTCGCGATCACCGGCGGCACCGCGAAGGAGGTGTTCGACACCGACGACAAGCGCATCACCGCGCTGACCGTCACCTCCGATGGGAAGGTGTGGCTCGGTACCTCCGAGCGCGCGCTCGTGTTCCGCTTCGATCCGAAGGACGGCAAGGGTCGCGCGATGGCCGACTTCGCCGGCAACGAGGTCAGCTCGCTCGCGCCGTATCGCGATGGTGTCGTCGCCGCAGCGAACGATCTCGCCGAGACGCCGGCCCCGCAGGGCAAGACCGCCGCGCAGATCGAGGCCGCCGAGAAGCCGAACGCCAGCAAGGGCGTGGCGCCGAAGCTGCCCGACGCTGGCACGAAGCCCGGTGCCGACAAGGACCCTCCGACCGTCACCGACCTCGGCCGCAAGGGTGCAAAGAAGGGTAAGGGCGCGCTGTTCAAGATCGGCGGCGACGGCCGGCTCGATCAGCTGCATGCGCTGACCGCGACGTACTTCACCGCGGTTGCCGTCTCCGCCGATGGTTCGATCTTCGTCGGCGCCGCCGACAAGGGTCGCGTCTACATGGTCGATCCGGAGGGCGCTGTCGCGACCGCGTTCGATATCGACGAGCGCTCCGTCTCCCAGGTGTGGGCCGACGGCAAGTCCGGCGTCGCGTTCGCCACCGACGACACCGCCGCCACCTACCGCACCACCGGCCGCGCGGATCAGGCGCGCTACTCGAGCGACGTGCTCGACGCGAAGGCCGTCTCTCGCTTCGGCAAGCTCACGTGGGTCGCCACCGGCAAGACGAAGATCGAGACCCGCAGCGGCAACACCGCGAAGCCCGGCGTCGGCTGGAGCGAGTGGCAGTCGCCCACGCAGTCCGGCAAGCTCGGCGGCGGCGCGGAGGGCGGCAAGATCGCCTCGCCCGCCGGCCGCTACCTCCAGTTCCGCGTCTCGCTCGAGGACGACTCCGCGCGCGTCCGCCGCGTCACCGCGTACTACGCCCCGCAGAACCTCGCGACGCAGGTGCAGGACGTCACCGTCGAGCTCGCGACGAAGGAGACGACCCCGACGCTCAAGGACTCCGCGGCCAAGCCCCGCTCGCCGATCCTCAAGCTGAAGTGGAAGGTCGAGAACCCCGACTCTGACGACACCGTCTACACGCTCGAAGCCCGTCGTGACGGCGAGGCCAACTGGCGCCCGATCGCGACCGGCAAGACGCCGCTCACCGCCACCACCTGGGAGTGGAACACCGAGACCTATCCCGACGGCTGGTACAAGGCCCGCGTCACCTCCTCCGACGCCGCGGCCAACTCTCCCGATCGCGCGCTCACGTCATCGCAGACCACCGTGATGTTCGCGATCGACAACACCCGCCCGCAGATCGAGAACCTGACGATCAACTACCCCCGCGCGCAGGCCCGCGCGAGCGACGCGCTCTCGACGCTCGCCGAGATGTCGTTCTCGATCGACGACGGTCCGTGGCAGCTCGGCACAACCGCCGACGCGCTGTTCGACGATCTCACCGAGGACCTCCGGATCGACGTGCCCGCCGGCCTCCCGCGTGGCACGCACACGCTCGCGGTCCGCGTCGCCGATGCCGCTGGCAACGTCGGCTCGACGTCGACGACGTTCGTGATCAAGTAAGCCGTTGCGCGCCGAAGTCGTCGCGTGGGCCGTCCTCGCGACCGGTCAGCAGTACTTCCGCGTGATCATCGAGCCCGCGATCGAGCTCCTGGTGATCAGCGTGCACTTCCCGCCGCTCGATGACGATGCGCTCGCGGCTGTCGAGCGCGATCTTCGCAGCGGCTGGGCCAGCGACCGCCTCGCGTTCATCCGCGAGGACCGCATCGGCTGGGCGAAGGTCACGTGGCCGCGTGGCACCGATCGGGAGCACGCTGCGGCAGCCGTCGCGGTCGTGAAGGCCTCGGCAAGCTGGGACGAGTCCTCGCCGATCGTCGTCGAGGTCGAAGGTCAGACGTTCGACGTGGTGACCGCGTTCGCCGACGAGGTGTGGCAGGTGGCGGTAACGCCGCACGCCCTCACGTGACAAGCGCGGCGTCGAGGTCGAGCTCGATCGCGTAGGGTCGCGTCGTCGCGTCACTCGCTCGCCACGTCGTCGCCAGCGTGCCCGTGATCCGCACGCGACCCTGTCCCACCTCGACGAGCGATAGCTTCGATTCGACGAGCGCGAGCGAGCCGCGCGCACCGTCGAACATGACGATCGCCGGATGATCGAGGTACGCGACCTCCATCGGGCTCGGCCCGGGCAGCGCCGGCCGCGCGCCGGTGCCGGTGATCGTGAGCTGCGGGATCGGGCCGTCGAGCTCGACCTCGAGGTCCCAGCCGGGACGCTTCGAGTACAGGTGATACAGGTCGAGCGTCGCGCTGGTGACGTTCGCGCGCGTGTCGCCGAAGCGGATCTCGCCCACGCACGCACTGTACGCCACGCGTCCGCCATGCGGCCACGTCCGGCCGGATCACGGACGCGAAGTGACACGGCGCGTGAAGTTCCGCGCGGATGCGCGTGGCACGCGCTTCGCTCTCCAACGAGCTCGGTGAGCACGCATGCTACGCTGGATACGATGCTTGACCCGAGCTTGTTGGCGCCGGAGACGATCCGGAAGCTCACTCGTGTCGAGTTCGACCGGATGGTCGACCAGGGCATGTTCGAAGATGAACGCGTCGAGCTGCTGCGCGGGGTGCTCGTCACGATGAGCCCGCAGGGTGGTCCACACTCGACGATCACGGCCTGGTTCGCACAGCGACTGGTTCGGCTCCTCGACGAGTCGTTCGAGGTTCGCTCGCACAGCCCGTTTGCCGCGTCCGACGATTCGGAACCCGAACCAGACGTTTCGGTCTCGAGGCATGTTCCTCGCTCGTACGAGCACCCGAACGCTGCGCTGCTGCTGATCGAGGTCGCCGAGTCATCCATGCGCAAGGATCGGCTGATCAAGGCCGCGATCTACGCCGAGGCCGGCATCCCCGAGTACTGGATCGTGATCGTCTCGGGCGACGAGATCGTCGTCGAGGTGCACAGCGAACCACGCCCGTCCGGATACGCGCGAGTGGAGCAGCTGCGCGCCGGCGATGTGCTGATGCCGGTCAAGCTGCCTCAGGTCACGATCGCCGTCGCCGATATCCCCTGGTACTAGGGGCCGTTGAGCGAGACGCCGGCGAGCTGCAGGACCTGCGTGATCTGCGCGTCGGTCATCGAGGCCGACACGACGAGGTCGGCACCGTCGGTGGTGACGTCGAGCTTGGTGAACATCGCCCGCGCCATGCCGACCTGACCGTTGATCATCTGCTGCAGCTGCGTCGCGCGGCCTGCGTCGTCGAGGCGCAGGCGCATGTCGAGCGACATGCCCGCGGTGACGTTGACGGAGCCGAACGCGGCCTTGGGGCGGCTGCCGAGCATGCCGGCGGCCTGGTCGAAGACCGACGAGTTGCCGTTCATCATCGTCCACAGCGAGGCTTCGAGGTTGGTGAGCTTGATCAGCGCGCTGAACGCGGGCGAGGACCGAAGCGGAGTGCCAGCGGCGAGCACGGTCTGTAGCTGGGTGCGCGACGCGGTGGGTCCGATGACGCCGACGAGGGTGGACGCATCGACGAACGCGAACGCGACGGTGCCATCGCCCGCAGCGGTCGCACCAAGACCGGTGCCGCCGGTGCTCTTGGCTCCAGCGATCACGACGATGCCGTTCTGGATCGACGTGCGGCTGTCTGCGGTCTTGGTCGCCTTCTCCATGCAGGCCATGAGCGCCACGCGGTCGAGACCGCTCACCACCATCACGCCGTCGGGCGTCGACTGCTTGACGTTCTTGACGCCGAGCGTGACCGAGCGGACCGAGGTCATCGGATCGACATTACAGACCTGCTTGAACGTATCGAGCCCGGAGCCACCGGCGCTGGAGAGCTTCGCGGCGATCGGCGGCCAGAACGTCGACTTGCGGAGCTGGTCGACATCGAGGCCGAGCACGATCTCGGAGTCGACAGGCAAGAAGCCGAGCGGGTCGGCGATCGTCGCGCTGTAGTCGACGCCGCGGACCGCGGCGGGGTTGTTGTTCGCCGGGGGAGGCGTGGTGCCACCGCCGCTGCCTCCATCCTTGTAGCAAGAGGCGGCGAACAGAATACCGAGGAGCAGCGCGCGCTGGGCCATGCCTAGGCGTAGCACGACGCTGGGGGCCTCAGGGCCGCCAGAGCGGCGCGCGCGTGCACGGCTCGAGCAGCCGGCCATCAGGGCGTCGCACGCAGAGCTCGAGGGAGGTCTTGGTGAGAGTGAGCACGGAGAAGTGATGTTCGCGCGCGATCGAGATCATGCCGTCGTCGATCTTGCACGCGGGCTTGCCGTCGCTGCCGCAGGTCACCGCATAGAGCGAGGCGCCTCCGCCGCCGGTGACCGCGTAGCGCAGGCCGCCGGCCTCGCCGCGCTGGAACAGGTGATCGTGGCCGGAGAACAGGAAGTCGACGTGGTGCGCCGCCAGGATCGGAGCGTAGCGCGTGCGCGCGATGCCGTTGCCGCGATGGTAGCCGCGCGAGTACGGACCGTCGTGCGTGAACGCGATGATCGCACGCACGTTACGCGCTCGCGCAGCGGCGAGATCCTTCTCGAGCCATACTTCCTGGGCAGCGAGCCCGTAGACGTTCGAGTCGAGGAACACGAGGTGAACATCGGCGAGGTCGTAGCTGTACCAGTTCGCACCGGCGGGCCGATCGGGAGGACCGGCCGGCAGCGCGAACACCTCCTCGGCGTTGCGCGCGTTGTCGGTGGCGTCCCAGCCGAGGTCGTGGTTGCCGACGGCCGGGAGATACAGCACCTGCGCGACGAGCGGCGCGGTGATCGTGAAGAACCGCTGCCAGTCGCCCTCGTCGGAACCGCGGAGCACCATGTCGCCGGTCACCGCGACGAGATCGAGCGGCTCGGCGAGCATCAAGTCGACGAGCTTGCGGTGCGTCGCATGACCGCCGCGAACATCGCCATAGATGCCGAGTCGGAGCACGTCGCCGGCGGCGGGCGCGGTGTGGAACGTGTACGTGCGCGACTGCGTGGCGCCGCCGTGCACGCGGTAGTTGATGGCCGATCGCGGCGGCAGGTTCGTCAGCGAGAACGAGTGGTAGTGACCGGCGGGGCTGGTCGCGTGCTGATCGAGGGAGCTACCGATGCCCCAGTCGATCGACGCATCCGTGTTGAGGTCGGTCTCGACGACAATCGTCGCGCTGGTCGCACCGATCGCGGCGATGATCGGGCCGCGCAGGATGCCGCGGTCGGTGCGGCCGCGCAGCTCCGCCTCGAGCGCGGGCGCGTCGTTGCGGGCCGACGGATGCACTTCGATCGCGAGGGTGTTCATACCGGCGCGTAGCAGGCTGGGCACGACGGGGATGTAGAACGTCTCCCACTCGGGACCGTGTGGCCGTGCCGCGAGCGCTGTCGGCGTCGCATCGATCGCGAGCCCGCGTCGCGCGACCTCGACGCCGTTGACCCAGGCCGCGATCCCGTCGCTGTAGCGGAGACGCAGCTCGAGCATCTCGAGCTTGCTGTCCGCCGCGGCGAGCGTGAACGTGGTGATGCCGTAGCCGACGGCGACGCGCGTGTCGGCGGTCGCGGCGGGCAGCTTCGCGACGGCGCCTTCGATCCCGAAGGGC